>JABXYP010000001.1:1578405-1894086 GCA_024701455.1 Bacillus sp. A301a_S52
TGTCCACATTGCTCCTCATGCACTAAAAATAGCGGCTACCTTTACGATTCTTACTCGGCTAAAGGAGTCTGAAAAAGGCCATGTAGATGTGCTGAAAAAAATGAAACTCTACGATGGGCAAAATGTAGAAGGCTTTAACACACAAGATGTGATTGAGTTGAAGAAGGAATTCGCTGATGAAGGAATGAATGGCATTGATCCACGTTATGTGATCAACCGTATTTCTTCTGCAATTATTCGTAAAGAACTTACATCCATAAATGCCCTTGATGTTCTTCGTTCCATTAAAGACGGTCTAAGTCAACATGCGTCTATTTCACAAGAAGATAAAGAAAAGTATTTAAACTATATTTCTCTTGCAAGAAAAGAGTATGATGAGATGGCAAAAAAAGAAGTACAAAAGGCATTTGTTTATTCCTACGAAGAATCAGCTAAAACATTGATGGATAATTATCTTGATAATGTGGAGGCCTACTGTAATAAAAATAAACTAAGGGACCCATTAACAGGTGAAGAGATGAGTCCTGATGAAAAATTAATGCGTTCAATTGAAGAACAAATTGGTATTTCTGAAAACGCTAAAAAGGCATTTCGGGAGGAAATATTAATTCGGATTTCAGCCTATGCAAGGAAAGGAAAGAAATTCGATTATCATTCCCATGACCGATTGCGTGAAGCTATACAAAAGAAACTATTTGCTGATTTAAAAGATGTCGTTAAAATAACGACGTCAACTAAGACACCAGATGAAAATCAACTGAAGAAAATTAATGAAGTTATTGCAAGATTAATTGATGAATATGGCTATAACAGTACATCTGCCAACGACTTACTAAAATACGTCGGTAGTCTTCTAAACAGGTAAGCTTGGGCACGGTTATAAACGCCCCTCCTCCGGCACATAACCGTATGTTACAACTTGATAACACCTAACATTCTATCTTTATAAAAGTTTAAAACATTATGAATCAGGCAATAATTTAATTAAACAGGACGTTACTTGTGACTGTGAAAATTGAATGTGGAGGAGAAAAATGAATATGGAAAGTAATACGCCGGAGGCAACGTCCCCGCAAAAACCAAAATGGAAAACTGCCTTTTGGTCATTAACCAAACTGTTGACTGTTGTAGTGATCATCGGAGTCATCATCCGCGGGTTTTTATTTACTAATTACATTGTATATGGCCAATCGATGATGCCAACAATCAATGATGGGGAACGTATTATTGTAAACAAACTTGATTACGAGTTAGTTACGCCCTCACGTTTTGATCTAATCATTTTCCATGCTACTGAAGAATCTGACTACATTAAACGAATTATTGGCCTCCCTGGAGATACGATTGAGTATGAAAATGATATCCTTTATATTAATGGAAAGGTCCAGGAAGAAACATTCCTAGATGATTTTAAAGAAACTCATGAAAATGGTTTGTTTACTGATGACTTTACCTTGGAACAAGTGACAGGCAAAAGTGAAATACCTGAAGGCTATGTATTTGTGTTAGGCGATAATCGTCAAAATAGTGTTGATAGTCGCCATATTGGTCTCGTCCCGATTAGAGAAATTGTCGGAAAAGCCAACATTACATTTTGGCCTTTATCCAATATAAGGTTACTCTCTTAATAAAAACATCTAGACTTTGAGCCCGTGTTATCAACACAGGTTCAAAGTCTTTTAGCGTTAAAGAAGTCCCAATATATAATGAAAGAAGTATGATTGTACAGAATTTTTGTCAACTCGCTGTCCATCCTGCATAGTATAAAATAAACATCATGCACATATGTATGATGTAAAACTAAGGAGGGGAAGCGGATGACAAACTCTTCAACTAGAAATTACGTTGTCTCTCAAGAAAATTGGTCCCTCCATCGAAAAGGCTACCAAGACCAGCAACGGCATCAGGAAAAGGTACAAGATGCCTTACAGAAAAATTTACCTGATTTAGTAAGCGAAGAGAGTATAGTGATGTCTAATGGCCGAGACGTTATCAAAGTTCCCATTCGTTCATTGGACGAATATAAAATTAAATATAACTACGATAAAAACAAACACGTTGGCCAAGGGAAGGGTAAAAGCAAAATTGGTGATGTAATTGCTCGGGATGGCAGTGATGCAAAACAACCTGGAAAAGGAGAAGGGGCAGGGAATAAACCGGGAAAAGATTATTTTGAAGCAGAAGTCTCTATTACTGAACTGGAAACCTTACTTTTTCGCGAATTAGAGCTGCCACATTTACAGACAAAAGAAGATGATGACGTGATAGTAGAAGATATCGAATTTAATGACATTCGAAAAAAAGGTCTCATGGGAAATGTGGATAAACGGCGGACAATATTGCAAGCATTAAAGCGAAACGCCATGCATGGTAAACCACATGTTGCTCCTATTTATAATGATGATTTACGGTTTAAAACATGGAATGACGTAGTGAAGCCAGAATCTAAAGCCGTTGTTTTAGCGATGATGGACACCTCGGGAAGTATGGGGCGATTTGAGAAGTATATGGCTAGAAGCTTTTTCTTTTGGATGACAAGGTTCTTAAGAACAAAATATGAAACAGTGGATATCGTATTTATTGCACACCATACAGAAGCTAAAAGAGTAACGGAGGATGACTTTTTCATGAAAGGTGAAAGTGGCGGTACCATTTGTTCATCAGCCTATAAAAAAGCACTTGATATTATTGCTACCGACTATCCACCATCACGCTACAACATTTACCCTTTCCACTTCTCAGACGGAGACAACCTGACCTCTGACAACCATCGATGTCTAAAATATGTTCAGGAACTCATGGAAATAGCTAATATGTTTGGCTATGGTGAGGTAAACCAATACAATCGACCTTCAACTTTAATGAACGCTTATAAGAAGATAAATGATACTCGGTTCAAGCATTATATTCTGCGTGAAAAAAAAGATGTGTATGACGCATTAAAATGGTTTTTTAAAAAAGGGGAAGAGGCAGTCGCTTATAAATAATAAAACTATTGGATCAGTTTCTGTTAACTTTAAACATGGACGTTTTTTCAAGAAAAGAATGAGCACATAAAAGGACAACAAGTGGGAGTTTTAGTTCTTCTCCCACTTGTTGGTCGTTGAATGAATCAGACCATGAGCGTCTGTTATCTCCCGCCGCGTGATTAGTTTTAATCTTTAGTGTTTAATTCAAATATTCCATTAAAACTTTGGACATTGCCAATAGCAAACAGACTAATGTTTGCTTTGCTCTTACGATATCATTAGATCTTTATTAGTCTATAGCAGTGACTTTGCTAGAGAAAACACAGAGTGAATGTTTCGAAAAACAGAATGAGAAGAACGTCTTGACGAATACATTTTCATCACCATACATTCTAAATAGAAAATTTAGGTATAATGATTCAATACACGTATACCACTTAGAAGGAAAAATATAGTTTGGGACGTAAATGACTCGATGGTGATGAAAGAGAGAAATAACCAATTTTAAAGCCTTTCTCTATCTAATTTTCTTATTCTTGAGTAATTATAGATATAAAGTCATAGACGAGATAGTTCTAAAAGTAGGGGGATATTAAACACTATCCTCTTTTTTTGCTCTTTATTGAAGGCTAAGTAGTTTTTATAGCTATTTGAGTATTAATTTAACCATCAAAACACGTAAATAGTTGTGAAAAACAGGGTCATATTAACTAAATATAAACGACTTTAAAATGGAAAATGTCACATTAATAGTAATTATTTTTTAATGTTTTAATAAATCATTTCCTTATTTAAGTATAAAGTGGCATTAAATAACACCAATTTTATAGTTCTTTTTAAACTAAAAGGCAAAAAATTTCAAAAAAATAACAATATTTTTTGACGCCTAATAAGAATCAATAAGGGATAAAGGTTGATATACTAACTAAGTGACAATTTTCTTGTTTTTTCCTATATTTGTGTTTCAATAGGAGATAGACCTAATAGACTAATTACAAAGAACTGTTTCAGTAGTATTAACCCTTTAAATAGCTTATACAAGTCGATTATCACAGGAAGTAAATAGGGAATTATAGATAATTTTGATAATTTAAGTATTTGTACTCATTTACATATTTGAGGAAAAATATTATGATTTAGCTACTACATTCGTAATATAGAACATAACGGGGGTGTATTATTAGAAAAAGATGTCTATATAACTAAGGAAATTTGTCGGTTGTGTCGAATTTACTAGCTATCGTTCGTTATAAGGAATTTAATACACATACTACTATTTATATCATCTACTCATTCAGAAAAGGCAACCCTATCGAAAGATCGGGACGCAAAACTGTGAATCTAAGGAATAATTATATTCTATGATTGCACAGTCGCCTCAATGGAGTGACATAAGGGAGGCTTACCTCATGCTCACTATTAAAAGAGAAGAACAACAAGACCAAGAATGGGTGGCACTGATTCAGGCCGCGAAAGAACTAGGGTTGACGCCAGAAGAAGTGCGCTCTTTTTTGAAGGAAAAGCAAGAATAGCCACATTAAAGATATGGGCTTATAAGCTACTTTAATGTTTGTTAGTAGTAAAGTATTGCTTAAAGTGTCTTCTCGTTGAGATAGGTTCAGCAAACAAATAGGGAGAGTTTACCGTAAACGTTGAAATATCAGTGTGTTAAAAGTCAGGGATGGCTTGAGAAGTTTAGTTTCGTAAAATGATAAAGTAAACGTTTTCGTATTGGAAGTGCTCGTATGGAAATTCAATTAAATTGTGTAGCAAGCTTCTAATAGATTTTGGGACGTAGAGGAATTGCTGCTAGTAATTAAAAGTTATATTATAAGACTTTTTAAACTCGCCGAAGTGGCGAGTTTTTTCTGTAGAAAGATTCCACCTGTACTTGAAAAGTAGAACTCGAACGAAATTATTGAACATTCAAAAAAGCCATTGGCTTAACTTCAAGTGCACTGCTTAGCAGCGTTGAGTGAAGTAAGCCAATGGCTTTATATATAAGGTTAGTTAAGAAATGTTACATTTAAACATGTACACTACCATGCATGCCATCCACGTGCTAGTTTCGTGAGATTGACTGATTATTAAACAGAGCGTTTCTTATCTAGCATTTTGGCAATAAATGAAATTGAACGGTAAATACTGAATAAGATAATAATAGATGTAAGCGATCCAACCATATATCCAGCAGTAAAGTTACGTGGTGCAACCAAATTTTCCTGCCGTCCTACAATAATGCCAATAATAACTGATAGCGCTAGAATAGTGATAATAATGCCTGTTTCAATTCGGTTATTTTGAGACATTCCTTTTAGTTTTGCTGTAATCATACTTGTTCCCTCCGTCTAATCCTTCATTGATATAATTATATAGTCAAAGTGATCACTGTGCAATTCAAATATAAAGTGAACCTTCAATCAGTGTGCGTTATCCCCATGCTTTAGCTCTGCTTTCTTTTGAGTCGGGAGTTTTACGGTCGCTTATTCGTGATAAATTAAAAGAGTTTCTCGAGTATAAGTAAAGTTTGCTTTTGCTTTGTGCTAAAAGGCGAACATAAGCTGGGGTAACACTTTTATCTTCATATGGCTCTTCAATGTTACAGGGAGCGTATTGAAATAAGGGACTAAAGAAACAACTATAACGAAACTTATTAAGTTCTTTTCCGTAAATATTATAAGAAACTGACTAATGAATGAGTGAAGGAGAGATATCAATGATTATGGTTAATACGGAAACAGTAGCAGGCAGGACGATTGTTCAAGCACTCGGCATTGTTTCAGGAAACACAGTACAGGCGAAACACGTAGGAAAGGACATTGTTGGGGGACTACGTGGACTTGTTGGAGGTAAAATGAAGGAATACGAAGAAATGTTTAATGAAGCAAGGGAAATTGCAGAGAAAGAGATGCTCTCTAAAGCAGAGTCACTTGGAGCAGATGCGGTTGTAAATGTGAGATATTCCTCATCTTCAATTATGTCAGGAACGTCAGAAGTTCTTGTCTATGGAACAGCAGTAAAGTTTGAGTAAGGTTGGGTTTGATAAGTTCATTAATCGGATAGATAAGAGGTAAGGTGAACTTTTAATTGGAGCACGTATATGGATGTCATCCAACCTTTAATCTTTGTGACGATAACGTTTCTACTGATAGTTGTTTTTCTACGTAAACTGCCGAGTAAAAGCAGTGTGAAAAAACCAGCAATTTTACTGGCTGGATGTGTACTTATTATAACGGTGACTATGTTAATAGTTGGAATTCTACCGCTTTTAGAATTGAAATAAGTATGCCAAGACGTCTACTCTTAAAAGTTATTAATTAATGTTCTGAAGCTGCCTTTGACAAAGGAAGGCAGCTTTCAAAGTGTTTATTTTATGTCATATTACAAAGGAAATGTAATAAAAGTTGAAAGGCATGAAGTGGAGAAGGAGGTAGTTAAAGGTGTAAAATAGCTTGAGCTTTTGTTTATTTGTATCATACATCACTCTTTATGTAACAGTAAATAACAAAAATAATGAAAGAGAAGAGCTAAATATAGACAATAAATTTCCTGATTGAGTAAAATGAAGACGAACGAGAGTGCCTCATTCATGGGAGGGAAAAGGTTATGATCAATCCGAGAGTTTGGATACTACCAAGTCTTTTTTTTACGTTAGTTGCGTGTAGTCACCTTTCTGAGGAAGTGACAGATTCTGATAACACCACTTTAAACAGCAATGAGTATGAGCGTGAACATATAAATAACGAGGACGAAAAAAATGAAAAAGAAGGGTTAGTCGTTGCGGAAACTGATGCGGGTGAATTCATACTTCGTTTAATCTCAGAAAAAGCTGTGTACGAATCAGAAGAACAGGTTCAGCTAACAGGTAAGCTTCAATATAAAGGGGAGAGAGAGGAACTAGAAATTATTCATGTTGAGAGTCCACTTTATTTTGAATTACTTGAGGTAGATCGGGGGGCTGAATTCCTTTACTATCCTACGACTGAACTAGAAGAGAAGACCGTTTTAAAACAGAAAGAATGGTATGAAGAGGACTACATTAAACGTATTTCATATAGCGAGACTGATGAGCATGCAGATTTTTTCCAATCCTTTATGAAGGAGCCAGGTTTTCCTCCAGGTGAATATGAAATTGAATTGCGCGCTGATTTTACTATTTTGCAAGAAGGTGAACCTATTACGCACCAATATGCCACGTCTTTAGTGATCGAAGTAAGAGACTCACAATAACCGAAGGAGGGAAAGTTTTGCCAAATGTTTTTATCCCGTATTCATCTTCAATAGTAAGAGCAGTGTTCATCGACAGACCAAACCGCTTTCTAATAAGGTGTAAACTACTAGAGAGTGGCGACACTGTCGAGGCACATTTACCTGACTCTGGTCGATTAAAGGAATTACTTATCAAAGGTGCAGAGCTGTATGTGCTGCCTAATAGTGACCCTGCTCGAAAGACAAAATTTTCAGCGGTGTGTGTAAAGGATTTGGCTGGTGATAATTGGGTATCCATTAACGCCACATTGCCTAATAAGGTGGCCGGTCTCGCATTTGAACAACAGCAATTATCGGATTTTTCTAAATGGAAATATTTACGGAGTGAGTATACAAAAGGAAGCTCCAGGTGGGATCACCTTCTCCAAAAAGATGATGAATATATGGTTGTAGAAGTAAAAGGTGTAACACTTGTTAATCGAAAGGGCACAGGCTTTTTCCCTGACGCTGTAACAGCTAGAGGAACAAAGCATGTACTAGAATTGGCGGAGATTTCCAAAGAACCGGGGTGGCAGTCAGCAATTTTATTTGTAGCTCAGCGAAGTGATATTAAAAAGCTCCAACCAGCAGCTGAGATAGATCCAGACTTTGCGAATGCTCTTTTAATAGCAGAGCAGGCGGGAGTGACCATGAGTGCCTGCCGGTGTCATGTTGCCCCTAACGGTGTACGCCTTCTAGATCATGTTCCAGTAGAACTTAACATATAAAACAAACCTTCCATCAGGACATGTCCGTTATCTCCCGACTAAATAGAGTTAGCTCTCGTCTCTATTTTGAGGCGGAAATTTTACCTACGCTTATCTGAATGAACATAAGACACGTTTTAGTTTTCCCTTTTGAAGAGGTGTTAGGCCAAGTCGTATAAAGCATATACATTATTTGTAGCTTTGTAGCCGGCCGGCGAAACCGAATATCAGGAGGGATTTTTATTGTTTAAACGAATAGATAAACTCCAAATTGAACTGCCAATGCCAAAAAACCCAGACCCAAATGGGGCTGCTGCGGTTCAAGAGTTATTAGGTGGAAAATATGGTGAGATGTCGACTTTAAATAATTATATGTTCCAATCGTTTAATTTTAGGCAAAAGAATAAACATCGCCCTTTTTATGATTTAATTGCTAGCATAACAGCAGAAGAGTTTGGTCACGTAGAGCTCGTTTCAAATACGATTAACTTAATGATCACAGGGACAACTTTCCCAGGAGATCCTGATGTGACACCCATGAGAAATGCAAAAGATAAACGGAATTCACACCATTTTATCCAGACAGCACAAACATCAATACCAAGTGATTCCATGGGAAGGCCGTGGTCTGGAGACTATGTTTTTAACAGTGGCAATCTTGTGTTAGACTTACTTCACAATTTCTTCCTTGAATGTGGTGCACGCACCCATAAAATGCGTGTTTATGAAATGACAGATAACCCAGTAGCACGGGAAATGACTGGTTATTTACTTGTCAGAGGTGGCGTTCACATCCTTGCCTACGCTAAAGCCCTTGAAGTTATTACAGGGGTAGATGTGAAAAAAATGCTCCCTATCCCAAATTTAGATAATCGTCAATTTGAAACAGCTAGAAAGTTTGAAGCGATGGGCTCACAACGAAAGCTATACACGTTTAGTGACAATGATTATAAAGAAATTCGTAAGATATGGAAGGGGGAACACCCAGATGGCGGAGCTCTTGAGGTTATTCAAGGGACCCCTGAGGGAGGACCTATTCCAGATTTAGAAGAGGTGCCTGAAGAATTTGCCCCGGGGATCACAGAGGAGATGTTTCAAGAAATTGCTAAGCGCCTCCAGCGATCGGCTGGACTTTAAATCTACACGAACTGACACGGTCATAACGAATGGCCGTGTTTTTTATCATATATTCGGGAGTGGGGACGATAAATAATGTACAATACTTTTAAAAAGTTCCGTATGGTGAACAATTTTTTGGTAAGATAGGGGTAAGTTGGTTCTTTCTATAAAAATGATACGTAGAAGGTTTATACAAATTTCGATGCGATTTTACTTGAGAGAGTCTGTTCAAGTAAGTGAAGTGATAGGAGTGACGGTAATGAGAACCGAGAATAATAATATCGAGTCACTTTTAGGCAAAGGAGTTAATGCAACCGATCTCGTTGCTTCTTTCTCTAAGACGATGGACCTTCTTTCTGATGGGGTCATGTACTTGGATGAAAATTGGAGATTCTTGTACATAAACGAAGCTGCGGAAGCGCATATGAGTATTAATAGAGAGGAAATGCTAGGGAAGGAATTATGGGATGAACTTCCTGAATTAGTGAGAACGTTTTTCTACGAAGCTTTTCATCATGCTCTTATGAAGGAAACTTCTGTGGAGTTTGATGAATATTATTCGGCCAATGATACGTGGTTTCATGTCCAAGCTTTTCCGAAAAATGGGGGGCTATTAGTCATTTTTCAAGACATTACACAAAAGCACTTAGCGATGGAAGTGGTCGAAGAGAGTTATAGAACCCTTTTTCAAAAGCATCCTGAAGCTGTCTGTTCTATTGATATGGATGGGAATATCTTAGCAATTAATTCAGCATTTAAGAACTTATTCCCTATAGACGAAAAGTTATTTCTAGGGAGTCATTATAAAGAATTTGTTCCTAAGAACAAGTTGAAAAGTGTCGAATATTTATTTAATTATGCTATTAATGGAAAGCCACAAGCGATGGAAATAAACTTCTCTGAAGATGTCAATTATCCGTTTCATTTACTCATTGCGACTCTTCCTATTATTGTTCAGTCCAATATTATTGGCGTTTACGGTATTATTAAAGATATTACGTCAGAGCGCGATAGTCTCGAAAAGTATTTTGAAGTGTCGAAAATGAATGAACTTATTCTTGAATCGGTTGAAGAAGGTATTGCAGGTCTAGATAAAGATTTCAATGTTGTCATGTGGAACCATGCAGCGGAAAAGATGACGGGCTATACGAAAGAGGAATTAACAACAGAGGTTTTCCAACAATTGTTTATGAAGAACGGAGATAGTCATTTAACAATTGGAGAAGAAAACATCCCCTCTATTGATAATTTTTCAAAAGAAACCGTCATTCGAGAAAGTGAAGTATCCATATTCCATAAAGATGGAAATCCGATTATTGTTGAATTTGTTTTGACACCAATGGTTGTAGCGGATAAGGTAGTCGGTATGGTTTGTACATTCAGAGATATTACAGAGAAGAAAAAATCAGAAGAACTGCTATATCAATCCGAGAAACTATCGGCTGTTGGCCAATTGGCTGCTGGTATTGCTCATGAAATTAGAAATCCACTTACGTCACTAAAAGGCTTTCTCCAGCTCATTGAAATGAGTGGTCAGGGGAAAAAAGAATATTTTGATATCATGAATTCTGAGTTTAGACGAATAGAGCAAATATTAAATGAACTACTTATTATGTCAAAGCCACAAAAGCTTGAAAAAGATGTCTGTTTATTAAACTCCCTTATTGAGCATATTGTCACACTACTTAATACTCAAGCTATTATAAAAAATATCTATATTGAAATTGAAGAAGTGGATAAAAACTTATTTGTTTATTGTATAAGCAATCAAATAAAACAGGTGTTTATGAATTTTATTAAAAATGCCATTGAAGCGATGGAGAAAGGGAAAATTATTGTCCGCTTGAAAAAAGATCGTTCTTATGCCGTCGTTGAGGTGATTGATGAAGGACACGGTATACCTAAAGCGTTGATAGAACGAGTAGGAGAACCTTTTTTTACGACAAAGGAAAAAGGAACCGGTTTAGGTTTAATGGTTTCGTTTCAAATAATTGAAGATCATGGAGGAGATATACAATTGGAGAGTGCAGAAGGAAAAGGGACTAAATTCACTGTAAGGCTTCCTCTCCACGAAGAAAATGGGTCTTAGAACGACTTGCTTTTACCTATTTTCTCATTATAATAGATTGAGGAAACTAATGTAGAATGACGGGAGAGGCGAAAGGTCTAATGAAAAAATTTCTTATAATTATTGTTATTGTCGGAGGCCTTCTATATGGCGGTTATCGGTTTACATTATCTTTTATCTCAGATCAAGTGTTTGATAAAATGACTAGTCACGTGTTAACAGAAGAGGTGGTTGAAGAGCTGAGTGCCAACCCTCACTTAGTTGATGCCTTTAAGACATACGCTAGTACAGCAGCATCTCGTTCACATGATGCCTCATTAGAGGACTTACCATTTAAGACAAAAGAAGAGGCGACAAAAGTTGTGCTTAGTAAATTCTCTGTAGGTGAAGTAAAAGACATGGCAACACAAATGACTAGGGGAATAACGCCTGATGAACAAGCAGAAATTGAACAAAAAGTGCGTACGCGTTTAAGTGAACAAGAAATAGAAGCTCTACTGATCATCGGGTTGGAGGAAATTGGGGATGATTTGCCTGCCGAATGGCAATAATCTTCATAACCTCCTTATTAAAGAATCATATTCGCGAAAACTAACCTGCTCATTGTGGCAGGTTTTTGTATATATCCTTATAATGACAGGGTTATTGCTTGGTTTCTTACAAACACTTACTTGGCAAAAAAGGTCGATTCCCTTATACTTTCGGGAACGTTGCTATAAAGAAAAAAGCCTTTTAAAATAGAAAGATAGATTACATTACCGACACTATTAGCCAAAGAGGATTGATGCACGAGTGACAGCGACTTATAGTTGAAAAGTATTTTGCAAGGACAGTGAGAGGATACCTTTTACAGAAAGAATCCTCAATTAATAAAATTTCCAAAAAGATAAATATTTTGTATGATGTTGGTTATACTTGTAAGGAGCGGAGTATGTGGATTAATACGGCTATTATTTGGATGCTTATTTTTTTCATGATCGTAGGAATTGGTGATAAAGCGTTAGGAAACAAGCGAGGTTACGGGAAGGCATTTGATGAAGGGTTTCAAACTATGGGGCCGTTAGCCATTGTGATGGTCGGTATGATTACAGTAGCGCCAATTTTAGCTGAAGGGCTAAGGCCATTGCTAACACCAGTGTTCCTATGGCTAGGCGCAGACCCAGCCATATTCCCAGGAATGATTTTAGCCGTAGATATGGGAGGATATCCATTGGCATTAGAATTGGCATCTTCCGAAGAAGCGGCAAAGTTTTCAGGTATTATACTTGCTACAATGCTTGGACCGACGTTTGTTTTTACTGTTCCGGTGGCTTTAGGCTTAATTAACAAAAGACATTATCCTCTTTTAGCTAAAGGGATTATGCTTGGATTAATTCCTATACCAGTTGGGAGCTTTCTTGCTGGGATCTTAGCAGGCTTTTCCCCTGTTTTTATTGTGCAACAGCTCATCCCTGTGTTCATTTTTACAGCTATTGTAATTATTGGGCTTATCTCGATAGAAGAGGCAATGATAAGGTGCTTCATTTTTATTGGTAAAATGATGATGTTACTCGTTACATCGGTCCTTGTTATAGTGGCCATTCAAGAACTGGCAGGTCTCACTTTAATAAGGGGGTTAACACCATTTGCGGAGTCGATGGAAATTGTCGGTTTGATCGTACTTGCTCTAGGTGGGGCTTTTCCATTCGTCCACTTCCTTCAACGAAAGATGATTCCGCTTTGTTCTAATATTATTGATAGAAGCGGTATCAAGGCGACAACATGGATCGGTCTCATTGCATCTTTAGCCCATAGCATACCCATGTATAAAAAGCTTGATGAGCTTGATAATCAAGGCAAACTAATGAATATTGCCTTTTCTGTCAGTGGGGCTTTTGTTTTCGGTGGTCACTTAGCTTTCACCGCAGCTGTTGAGTCAACTTTAGTATTTCCTATGATCGTCGGTAAATTATCCGCGGGTTTATTGGCTGTTATCCTTGCCTACATATTATCAGCTAGATTACTTCGCTGAGTGAGGGGTTTCTAATGAGGACATGTTAGTTTCCTCTGTCTTAGAAGTGGGTTCGTTGTCCTTTTGTATTTTACTTGGCTTCTTTTCATTGACCTCATTTAAAAGCTTGGAGGCTAATTCTTCATGCTTTAACATACGTCTCTCATGTCTAGTACTTCCATAATAATCAGCTTTTGTCTCGTGCCAGAGCGTCCAAAAGCGGTGCCATTTATAAGACCATGGTGTTTTTTTGTTAATCATAAAGAAGCAGCCCTCCTTTATCAAATTATACTCCTGATGTTAGTGTATGCATTCCCTTTTTTAAATAATAAAAACAATTAACTGAGAGTTGACATACTTGGATTAGCTTAGTGTTTTCTATATTAAAGATATATTGAATGGAAGCCGTTCATATGGTGATTTTCTGAAAATAAAGAAATTAAAGGTATTACTATATAGTGACGTTTAATAGATGTATTTAGGCTGTTAGATAATTGGTCAAAAAATATAAATTTCTATGAAAAAAGTATTTATTATGGTGGGGATTAATGATATATTTAATTCGAATCAAAAAAACGTTTTTAATAGAAAAGTATGTCACATTTGGTTGTCAGACATCGTACAAGTAAAAAACTCTACTATTTGAAAACGTTTTAAGCATTATATTTTTCTTCATTGTATGTCATAATAATGGCATAGCTGTTAGTTAACATTTTGTTATGTTGCGACAGAAAAAAACATTATTTTCAAGGGGGATTTACAGGATGAAAAAGCGTTTTATGATGCTGGTGTCTTCTGCACTAGCTGCAGGTGCTATTTTAGCTGGCTGTGGCGAAGGAAATGATGACACTACTCCGGTTAATGACGGAGCAGGTAATGGTAATGAGGTAACTGAAAATGAAGGTAATAACGAAGCTGCCGGTGATGGTGAAGACTTTTCGGCTAAAATGGTTACCGACGTCGGAGGTGTTGATGACCGTTCATTTAACGAATCTGCTTGGGCAGGGTTAACAATGTTCGGTGAAGATTATCCAGACGTAGAAGTTGATTACATTCAATCTAGTGATGCCTCTGATTATGCTCCTAACTTAAATCGACTTGCTAGAGAGGGTACTGACTTATCATTTGCAATTGGATTTTTAATGCTTGATGATATTCGCACCGTTGCGGAACAGAGCCCTGATCAAAATTTTGCTCTTGTTGATGATGTTGTAAGAGATGAAAATGATGAACTAGTAGAAAATATTGCTAACTTGACATTCGCAGAGCATGAAGGTTCTTTCCTAGTAGGTGTTGTTGCTGCTATGCATACTGAAACGGACCACATTGGTTTCATCGGTGGCGTGGAAAGTCCACTTATTAAAAAATTCGAAAGCGGCTTTAAAGCAGGTGTCAAATATGTAAATCCTGATATTGAAATCTCTGTTCAATATGCACAAGATTTTAATGATGCATCTCGTGGCCAGCAAATAGCCGATACAATGTACGGTAATGGTGCGGATATTATTTATCATGCGGCTGGAGGTACGGGTAATGGCTTGTTCACGGAAGCAATTGATCGTGCTCAAAACGGTGAAAATGTTTGGGCAATTGGTGTTGACCAAGATCAAGCATTAACAGAAGGCGAATGGGCTGAAGGAAACGTTATTTTAACATCAATGGTTAAACGTGTAGACCAAGCTGTTTATCAAGTAGCTGAAGATACAATGAATGGTAATTTTCCTGGTGGAGAGATACTTGAATTTGGTCTAGAGGATGACGGTGTTGGTATTGCAGAAACACGTGACAACGTATCTGATGAAGCACTTGAAGCTGTAGAAGAATATGAGGCAATGATTTTGAATGGTGAGATCGAGGTTCCTCAAACTGATGAAGAATATGAAGAATTTGAAGATTCACTTTAATTATAGGTTTAATGGATATGGATAAATAATAAGGCGTGACGAAGGCTAGTCTTGTACTAGCCTTTGTTCATATGCTTTATTTTTAAATAAAATCACTATAACGACGTGATTTATTTAGACTGACACTTCCTCTGCATGTAAACCTGTCAATCCTTTTATGCTAACTGAAAATAGTGATGTTTGGCATTTACCCTTTATTTTTACATAGTCAAACATAGAATCAGCACTTTTAATGAAGTAAATTAATTTAACGCTAATTCTTCTTAAGTGAATAGATGTGCAACATTAACTAAAAATATATACTATTGCTACTGAACTGGCATGTGAGCATAAAGTGGAAATGCCATTAAGTGAGAGGGCCTGCCAAAATAGTGCCTTTACAGCCATATTCTAAAGTGAATATCCATTTAGACGGCAGATAAGGTGAAAACTATGCTAGGCTTTTCTTATGAGTCCGATAGGAGTGTTTATATTGGAATATGTAATTGAAATGAATAACATAAGGAAAGAATTTCCCGGTATTGTTGCGAACGATAATATAACATTACAAGTTAAACAAGGTGAAATTCATGCTTTGTTGGGTGAAAATGGTGCAGGTAAATCCACATTGATGAATGTTTTGTTCGGTTTGTATCAGCCGGAAAAAGGTGACATTAAGGTGCGTGGAGAAAAAGTGGACATTAGTGATCCTAATGTAGCGAATGACTTGGGGATTGGAATGGTCCATCAACACTTCATGCTCGTACAAAATTTTACCGTTACTGAAAATATTATTCTTGGGAGCGAACCAGTAAAGAGGGGTAAAATTGACCATCGTAAAGCTGCGAAAGATGTTGCTGATATTTCGGATCAATATGGCCTTCGTGTTGACCCTAACGCTAAAATTGAAAATATATCTGTAGGAATGCAACAAAGAGTAGAAATACTAAAGACGTTGTATCGAGGGGCGGATATTCTAATCTTCGATGAACCTACAGCAGCATTAACCCCCCAAGAGATTAAAGAACTTATTCAAATTATGAAGAATCTTATTAAAGAAGGAAAGTCCATCATTCTCATTACTCATAAACTGAAAGAAATTATGCAAGTGTGTGACCGTTGTACGGTTATCCGCCGCGGTAAAGGGATCGGTACAGTAAATGTAGCTGATTCTACAGAAAATAGCTTAGCTGAAATGATGGTAGGACGAGAAGTTACATTTGCTGTGGATAAAACAGCAGCCACTCCAAAAGAGGTCGTACTGTCAGTAAAAGATTTACATGTGCAAGATAGTAGAGGCGTTGATATGGTTAACGGCTTAAATCTTGACGTCCGTGCAGGGGAAATCATAGGGGTAGCTGGTGTTGAAGGAAACGGTCAGTCTGAATTGATTGAAGCTATAACAGGACTAAACGTTCCTAAGAAGGGAACGATTCATCTTTCTGGAGAAGATATTACATCTTATAAACCGCGTAAAGTGACAGAAGCTGGTATCGGGCACATTCCACAAGATCGTCATAAACATGGTCTGGTACTTGACTTTACTGTAGGAGAAAATATTTTATTACAGACGTATTATCAGAAGCCTTATACATCTAATGGTATTTTAAATTATCCTAGAATGTACGATAAAGCACGTCAATTAATAGAAGAATATGATGTTAGAACACCAAGTGAACGAACGTTAGCAAGAGCACTTTCTGGAGGAAATCAGCAAAAAGCTATTATCGCTCGGGAAGTAGATAGGTCCCCTGATCTCTTGATTGCAGCGCAGCCTACACGTGGACTTGATGTAGGGGCAATTGAATTCATTCATAAAAAACTAGTAGAAGAAAGAGATAAAGGCCGTGCGGTTTTACTAGTCTCTCTTGAACTTGATGAAGTATTAAACCTCAGTGATCGCATTGCTGTTATCTACGAAGGTAAAATTGTCGCTATTGTGGATGCAAAGGCGACAAGTGAGAAAGAGTTAGGGCTTCTAATGGCCGGGGGCAAAAAGGAAGCAGGTGAACAACAGTCATGACAAATTTAGTAAAAAATAAATTATTTGGACTAGTAATCCCGCTTATAGCCATTGGATTTGGTTTTCTGGCAGGGGCTGTCATTATGCTCGTTAGTGGTAACAATCCAATCGATGGTTACGTAGCTCTTTTCCAAGGTGTCTTCGGAGATGCTTATTACTTTGGAGAGACATTGCAGCGAATGACCCCGCTTATTTTTTCCGGACTGGCAGTTGCCTTTGCTTTTAGAACAGGTTTGTTAAATATCGGGGTAGAAGGCCAGTTGATTGTAGGTTGGTTTACGTCAGTATTTGTTGGAATAACGGTAGAGGCTCCTATGGCTATTCATCTTCCACTTTCTCTATTGGCCGGTGCTCTTGCTGGAGCACTGTGGGGATTTATCCCTGGTCTTTTAAAAGCCCGTTTTCAAGTGCACGAAGTTATCGTGACGATTATGATGAACTATATTGCCATGCATGTTGTAAACCATTTTATAAGGAATTTTATGCTGGAGTCTGGTCAAAGAACAGCTTTTATTCATAACTCTGCTTCTCTTTCTTCAGACTTTTTAGCTGAATTTACAAATTTTTCACGTTTACATTGGGGCTTTCTTATCGCTATAGGTGCATGTGTTCTGATGTGGTTTTTACTTTGGAAGACAAAGAAAGGCTTTGAACTTCGCTCTGTAGGATACAATCAACATGCCTCCTCTTATGCAGGGATGAATGTGAATTTAAATATCATCTTATCAATGTCTGTATCAGGCGCATTCGCTGGAGTTGGTGGAGCGATGCTTGGTTTAGGGACATACAATTATGCTAATATACTGCCTTCATTTACGAATTATGGATTTGATGGCATTGCAGTAGCGTTGTTAGGTGCTAGCTCTTCAGTCGGTATCTTTCTTTCGGCCTTCCTTTTTGGTGGCTTAAAAGAAGGGGCGAATAATATGCAAGGGCAGGCTGGTGTTGCACCAGAGCTTGTTGAGATCATTATTGCCCTCATCATTTTCTTTGTAGCCTCAAGTTATTTAATTCGTTGGATCTATACTCGATTGCAAAGCAGCAAGAAGGAGGGGAAATAAATGGATCAATTTTTATTAATCCTGTACACGATTGTACCAGCTGCGTTGATAGCAGCCACCCCTTTACTTCTAACAGCGCTCGGCGGGTTGTTTAGTGAACGATCAGGAATCGTCAACATCGGTCTTGAAGGCTTAATGGTTATGGGGGCATTTGCCGGCATTGTCGGTACTCTCTATTTTGAATCTGTCGGTTTAGGGGCGGCTTCACCATGGCTCGGTATTGTTGTCGCGATAGTTTTAGGTGCTATCTTTTCACTTTTCCATGCCGTGGCTTCTATTACATTAAAAGCAGATCAAATAGTGAGTGGTGTGGCGTTGAATTTTCTAGCTGTCGGGTTGACTGTCTTTATCGTAAGAGAAGTATTTGAACGAGGACAGACAGATACGATATCAGCTCGTATTTTTAGGACAAACGTTCCGTTATTGAGTGATATTCCAATCATTGGACCTATGTTCTTTTCAAGAATATTCGCTACAACATATATCGCTTTTATTCTGGCTGTGATCGTTTGGTACGTAGTATTTAAAACACCATTTGGATTAAGGCTCCGATCTGTTGGTGAGCATCCTATGGCTGCCGATACTATGGGGATTAAAGTGAATCGAATGCGTTACATTGGTGTCATGCTCAGTGGTGCTTTCGGTGGAATGGGTGGCGCTGTATACGCAATAACAACGGCAGGAAACTTTGCTGGTGGCACAATTGTCGGCCAAGGATTTATGGCATTAGCAGCACTTATCTTTGGTAAGTGGCATCCTCTAGGGGCTATGGGCGCAGCTATCTTTTTCGGTTTTGCTCAAGCTTTAAGTATATCTGCTCAACAAATACCGGGGCTGGCAAATGTACCACAAGTGTACATGCTCATATTACCTTACGTGTTAACTATTCTTGCCCTTGCAGGGTTTGTAGGTAAATCAGAAGGACCAAAAGCGTTGAGTCAGCCTTATGAAAAAGGCAGCAGATAACTTTTAAAGTAACAGAGTGTACTGAAGCCCTCTTATGGTCTTCAAGGACACTCTGTTTTTCATTAGATAGGAAAAATTTAGTTTCACATCCCTTATTAAAAAAAGAGTGACTACAACATGAGTCAATTCCCTGATGATGTTTTAAAAGCAACAACACGAATAATATGTAGATGTGAAAATGACTGAAACGTAAGAAGGCGACTCCCTGAGAATGAAGCATAGTCTGAAGATCCACTTTTGCGAGGTTTACCGAGCAAAAATTAACTGAAGACAAGCCCTCGAGAAAGGGCCCTCTGAAATCAAGGTCACACTCATTATTCAAATTTTGTCATTCATTCACGTAACAAATTATTTAAATGAATTAGCGGAAAGAATCTTATCATCTTAACTAGTGTATTCATACCTTAATATAGTAGGAAGAAAAAATAAAACAATTAAAAAACAGTCACACTAATAGGACTATTGTAGTATATATGTTGAAATTATTTTTTCTTCTTTCTTCTTTATTCAAGGTCTTTTATACTATTATTATGGTAACAATCATACTTTAGCAATGAGAACGTGACAAATGATACATCACTATTGTATGATATATAAGTTCATTTCAAAAAATGGCTTATATGCTAGGAACGGAAATGTATATACTAGTAACGTAGCTAGTAGAGAGGACTATTGCTAATAAGGGGCTTTAGTGCTGGCAAAGACAGAAGATGTTAGACCTGAGTTATGACTAGAAGAGGTATGCGTTCTAAATGATAGAAGCAAAAAGCTGTGTCGAGTTATTAACTCTTAATGGGTCATGAATATACTGAGTTATGTTATCAGCGGATGTATCATTTAGAAGAAAGGTGAGTGAAGTTTTGTGAACGTTAATCACATCAATGCGGTATGCCGCGCTGCAAAATCAATTATGAGTAGTCATTTTGGCATAGATATTAGCCCTAATAAGCCAACAGCTGGGAAAGGTGTCATACCTTCAGATGACATTTCCGTCGTATTAGGGGTGCATGGCGAATTATCAGGTCAAATTATTTGTACACTTGACATTGAGACAGCTAAAAAGATAGTAGGAACGATGATGGGAGGTATGACTATTGAGGTTATTGATGATATTGGTTGGAGTGCAATTCAAGAATTTGGCAACTGGGTTGCCGGTTCAACTGCTACAGAATTGTCTAAGGAAAACTGTATTATCGACGTTACCCCTCCAGTTGTTAATGATGGTCCCTCAACATACCGATCAACAAATACGTTTATTAGTGTACCGCTGGACAGTTCAATTGGAAAAATACAAGTCCACATTTCATTATCAGAAATGGCAAGCTAATGGGTGAAAAGCTAGAAGCTAACTAGACTAAATAGCAAAGAAAGATTCCACTTAATCAATTGGAATCTTTTTTTGCTTACGTTGGAATGAAACTCAATGATTCTCTATATAGGGATGTTTGAACCAAAGTATGGTCTCGATTAAAAGATAAATCATATTCATCCCCATCTGTAAAAAATCATTAACTATTAGTCCGTTCATTGCAATTTTGATAAAAAACAATTAGATTTAAAAAAGGCTTGAGTCATAAAAAAGAAAATCAAGCTGAGAAAGGATGAAACTGAAATGAATCCGTTAGATATGTCTAAATTCGAAACGAAAATTGTGGTTAGAACGATTAAGCATGATGATATAGAAAATATTATAGAATTGTCGAGGCTCTGCTTCCCTAATATGGAACCATGGAAACGATCACACTTAATAAGTCACTTGGAGATGTTTCCAGAAGGGCAATTTTGTGTAGAAATAGAAGGTCAAATTATTGGTTCATGTTCCAGTCTTATTATAAATTTCGATGAATATGATGATCAGCATACGTGGGCTGAAATAACCGATGAAGGTTACATTACCAATCATGACCCAGATGGCTATAATTTATATGGAATCGAAGTAGCTGTGCATCCCGACTTTCGCAGAATGAAGATTGGTCGGAGGCTCTATGAGGCAAGAAAAGAACTAGCAAGAAATATGAATTTAAAGAGTATTATTATTGGAGGAAGAATTCCTAATTATCGAATGCATGCTAATGATTTAACACCTCGACAGTATGTGGAAGAGGTATTGCATCATAATATATATGACCCTGTTTTAACTTTCCAAATAATGAACGGATTTACGTTAAAGCGAATAAATAGGAATTATCTTATAGATGATGAAGCGTCAATGAAATATGCCACACTTATGGAGTGGAATAATGTTGATTATAGACCGACAACTAAGCGACATTTCAAGACATCATTTCCAGTTAGAATTTGTGCTATTCAATATATGATGAAAAAAATTAATTCATTTGAAGAGTTTGCTCAGCAATGTGACTATTACGCTGACGTAGGAGCAAGCTATGCGTCTGATTTTGTAGTTTTTCCAGAGATATTCACGACACAACTTTTATCTTTTATAGAAGAAAAAAGTGCTAGCCAAGCTATTAGACGATTGACCGAGTTTACAGAAGACTATATTAATTTATTCAATAATTTAGCCATTAAATATAATGTGAATATAATAGGTGGTTCTCACTTTGTGGAAGAGGACGGTAAAATATTTAACATTGCTTACTTATTTAGACGAGATGGTACGATTGAAAAACAATATAAGATTCACATTACACCTAATGAACGAAAATTTTGGGGGATACACGGTGGTGACAAAGTAGAGGTATTTGATACTGACTGTGGTAAAATAGCTATTCAAATCTGTTACGACATCGAATTTCCAGAGCTTGCAAGAATAGCAACAGAAAAAGGAGCAAACATTATCTTCACACCATTTTGTACAGATGAAAGACAAGGGTATTTACGAGTGAGATACTGTGCACAGGCAAGAGCAATAGAAAATCAAGTATATACGATGATTGCTGGAACTGTCGGTAATCTCACCCACGTTGAAAATATGGATATTCAATATGCTCAATCTGGTATTTTTACGCCCTCTGATTTTGCGTTTCCTCGAGATGGGATCGTAGGAGAATGTCACCCAAACATCGAAACAGTAGTTGTAGGGGATGTGGATTTAGAATTACTTCGGCGTCACCGAAAATCAGGAAATGTCACACAATGGCGTGATCGAAGAAAAGATTTGTATAGAGTAGACTATGATTGTTAATCAAGCAAAAAAGAGTTTATTCCAAAAAGTCATTAGGCAGTGATAAACGGTTTGTGTCTAGTAGACAGTGGAAATAATAAGTATGATTTAAGCGGCTTTGGCTCAATTCCATAGAGCTAAGGCTGTTTAGTCTTTTTGAGGGTTCTTTTTGACCCTTGTCATGTACATGGGTTTCCCACTTTACGGAGAATGGGCATCTCCTACGATAGATAATCGAAAAGGCACTTGCCATGGGAAAAGCAATAGTCAAAGAGACCACAGGATGGTTTCTCCGAGGAAGTTGATCATTGCCTAACGGAACTACTAAGACACGGTAAGATAAGGGTGAGTTGATATCACAGTGATGCGGGTGGAGAAAGTGTTAATCTATAACGGTTTCAGGATCTTTTGTATTGATAACACATATCTTAACAAGAGAATGTTTTGAAGATTATGAGCTCTACAAGCGAGAGATAATCTCTTATAATAAACGCAGTAACCTTTTTTTCTTTGTTCATTTTCGCTACAATAAGAGGAGGAAGGGAAAGGATGGAAGTTGATTAACGAGGGGAGAAGGTGAGATATTTCATAGAAGTGGCTACATTTTATTACCGGTTTACGTCATCTTTTGTATGAGTAGATCGCTTTTTTATGGAAAAGAAGGTTATTGCAACCACAAAAAGAAAGCGCTTAATATAAAGGTGACCTTAGGAGAAAAAGAGAGGCATAGAAAATAAGTAAAAAGAATTGTATTTAAGGAGATGGAGACGTTGAAAAAAGTGGCCGAGTTTGGCAATGAAGAAATCATAGCTTATACAATTAAAAATAAAGTGGGAATGACCTTAACAGCATTAAACTATGGAGCAGCCATTACGGAAATTTGTGTTTCGGATAGGTATGGTAAGAAAGAGAATGTTGTCGTTACATATGACAATATAGAAGATTATGAAGATAACCCTTATTATCTAGGTGTTGTGGTCGGACGTACAGCTGGACGAACGAAAGATGGTTTGTTGATGGTTAACGGTAATAACTATCAACTTGAAAAAAATGATGGCAATAATCATTTACATGGTGGCGTAAAAGGTTTGGCCAAGCGTGTGTGGAACGTTGAAGAAAAGCAGTCATCTCTTGTTTTTACATATGTAAGCGAAGATGAGGAAGATGGCTATCCTGGTCAAGTCTCGTTCAAATTAACGTATGAACTTACTGATAATAATGAGCTTATTATCAGTTACTATGCAGAGACAGACGCGATGACCCCGATTAATTTAACAAACCATACGTATTTCAATTTAAGCGGGGATAAGAAAAGGGATATACAAGAGCATAGTCTTCAAGTAGCAAGTTCAAACGTTTATGAATTAGACAATGAATCTATTCCAACAGGAATTGTTCCGGTAGATAAGTTCCGAGAATTGGATTTTAGAAACGCCAAAAAGGTGAAAGAAGCGTTTTTCTCTGATCACGATCAAATTGTTAAAGTTGGGAATGGAATCGACCATCCCTTTTTACTTGAAGGTGATTCAATAGAAGAAAAAATAGCTTTAATTGACCACATGTCAGGAAGAAAATTATTAGTAAAAACGAGTGATCCTGCAGTTGTTATATATTCTGGAAACCAAATAAAATCTACACCTTTGTTAAATGGGGGAACTGCTAATAAATACGATGGAATATGTCTAGAAACACAGATGCCTCCAAATGAAACAGAGCGCTATTTAATTAATAAAGGTGAAATCTATCAAAAGCAAACAATCTTCTCGTTTGATACACTTGATGGTTAAGGTACCTTCCTTTTCTTTGTCACTTTGCTATAATTAACTTTAGAAAAGTGAGTTAAGTGAGGAGGGGAATTTTTAATTTGTTAAATTCCACAATATTACCTGCCATCCGTGACTTGAAAGATTTAGATAAAGTCGTTCAAACCAAATTCGAATATATTGTCTTATTGAATACCCATATAGGGCAGTTAAAGAGTTTAGTCAAGATGTTGCATGATCACGACAAAAAAGTATTACTTCATGCTGACCTCGTTCAAGGGCTTAAGAATGATGAGTACGCGGCTCAATTTTTATGTAGAGATATTAGACCAGAGGGGCTCGTATCAACGAGAAAAAGTGTTTTACTAACGGCAAAAAAGGCAAAGTTACTTACTGTTCAGCGATTGTTCCTTTTAGACTCCCTCGCTTTAGAATCAAGTTATAATATGGTGGAAACGATTCAACCAGATTGTATCGAAGTTTTACCAGGGATTATGCCTCATATTATTAAAGAAATTTATGAAAAAACGAACACGCCTGTTATTGCTGGAGGCTTAATCAGAACAGAAACAGAGGTGAAGGCAGCGATTAAGGCAGGGGCGGCGGCTGTTACAACTTCTAAAAAAACGCTATGGGACGCAACTTTTTAAACAAAGATAATTAAATATATTAATTATGCTCACGATATTGACAACGCTTTCATAGTTTGGTTTAATAAAAATTAAGTTAATATTCTTTTCGATGGAGACACCGGAGACCAACGGAAATTAGCTTAGCATATTATTATGGCTAAGGATAATTCTGCTGGTCTCTTTTTCGTTGAGGATGATTAACATATTTTTTCCGATAGATGGGTAAAGAAAACTAATAGTAAAATGCTTTCTTTACCTTTATTTCAAACTAAGGGGGAATAAAGGGCATGTCACCATTTTTAGGAGAAGTATTTGGAACGATGATACTTATCATCTTCGGTGCAGGGGTCGTGGCAGGAGTCGTCTTAAAGGGAACGAAAGCAGAAAATGGTGGTTGGATTGTTATTACAATGGCTTGGGGGTTAGGTGTCGCGTTAGGAGTATACGCCGTAGGTGAAATCAGTGGTGCCCACTTAAATCCGGCAGTAACGATCGGATTTGCTTTAATTGGAGAATTTCCATGGGCAGATGTACCGTCATATATTACAGCTCAATTGATTGGTGCTTTCATAGGGGCGAGCTTAATATTCTGTCAATATTACGCTCATTTCAAAAAAACAGAAGAAGTGGGTCCGAAATTAGCTGTATTTAGTACAGATCCAGCAATCAAGCATACACCATCAAATTATTTTAGTGAAGTGCTTGGCACGTTTGTTCTCGTCATTGGTTTACTTTTTATTGGAGCTAATGAATTTACAGAAGGTCTGAATCCTTTAATTGTCGGGTTTTTAATCATTGCGATTGGTCTTTCTCTTGGAGGAACCACAGGATATGCAATAAACCCTGCTCGGGATTTAGGACCTAGAATTGCTCATGCTGTTTTACCTATCCCAGGTAAGGGTAGTTCAAATTGGGGATATGCATGGATACCAATTGCAGGACCAGTTATAGGAGGTGGGTTAGGAGCATTGATGTATGCAGCGTTATTTGAAGGGGTTATCTATAGTGCGCTTTGGATATTTATCGGATTATTCTTCGTGGTTTTACTTATCTCTTTCCAGTTGCACAAAAACAATATACGTCTGCACAAAAATAGAAAGGTTTATCATAATCCGAAAGAACAAAAAGCTTAGGGGGAGTTTCACATGGAAAAAAAGTATGTACTCGCATTAGATCAAGGAACAACAAGTTCACGTGCCATTTTATTTGATAAAGAAGGTAAAATTGTCGATATCGCCCAGCGTGAATTTAAGCAAATTTTTCCTAAACCGGGTTGGGTTGAACATAATGCGAATGAAATTTGGTCTTCTATCTTAGGGGTTATGGCTGAAGTGTTAAACAATCGAAATGTCTCACCGAAAGAAATCGCATCTATTGGGATTACGAATCAAAGAGAAACGACTGTTATATGGGAAAAAGGTACCGGGAAACCGATTTATAATGCTCTTGTTTGGCAATCCAGACAAACTGATAGCATTTGTGAGGAATTAAAAACAAACGGCTATAGTGATTTATTTCGTGAAAAAACTGGACTGCTTATAGACGCTTACTTCTCAGGCACGAAAGTGAAGTGGTTACTAGATAATGTTGAAGGGGCAAGGGAAAAAGCTAATGAAGGTAAACTGTTATTTGGCACAATCGATACGTGGCTTATCTGGAAACTGTCCGGAGGTAAAGCCCATGTAACGGATTATACGAATGCTTCAAGAACGCTAATGTATAACATTCATGAATTGAAATGGGACGAAGAGCTGTTAAAAATCCTTGATATTCCTTCATCGCTCCTTCCAGAAGTGAGACCTTCATCTGAAGTGTATGCGCAAACGGTAAATTACCACTTCTTCGGTGAAGAGGTCCCAATAGCAGGTGCCGCTGGAGACCAACAAGCTGCATTATTTGGGCAAGCGTGTTTTGACAAAGGAATGGCTAAAAACACATATGGTACAGGATGTTTTATGTTAATGACAACCGGTGAAGAAGCGGTTAAATCAGATCACGGTTTACTTACAACGATCGCATGGGGATTGGATGGTAAGATTGAATATGCACTTGAAGGAAGTATTTTTGTAGCCGGATCAGCCATCCAATGGCTCAGGGATGGTTTACGCATGTTAAAATCGGCGGCTGAAACAGAACAGTATGCTTCAAAAGTGGCTTCAACAGATGGTGTCTACATGGTACCTGCTTTCGTTGGTCTAGGGACACCTTACTGGGATAGTGAAGTGCGTGGTGCTGTCTTTGGTTTAACTCGGGGGACAGAAAAGGAACATTTTATTAGAGCGACATTAGAATCCCTCGCTTACCAAACAAGGGATGTTCTAGAAGCAATGGTCGCAGATTCAGGCATTGATGTGAAAGCATTAAGAGTAGACGGTGGGGCTGTGGCCAATAACTTTTTAATGCAGTTCCAGAGTGATATTCTAGATGTTCCAGTTGATCGCCCAGAAGTTCAGGAAACCACTGCATTAGGTGCTGCGTATTTAGCTGGCTTGGCCGTGGGTTTTTGGAAGGACAAAGAGGAAATTTCAAAACAGTGGCATATAGATCGAACATTCAATCCGGAGATGGCTCATGAGGATCGTGATGAGCTTTATACAGGATGGAAAACGGCCATTAATGCCACAATGGCCTTTAAGAAAAGGACATAATGTGGTCTCGATGAATACAAACAATGATGATTTATGTTATAATAGTCGTAAGTTAATCATGAAGGTCCGGAGATAAGGAGAGACCACAGCACTTGAACATGTTTCATGTTCAAGTTGTTGTGGTCTTTTTGTATATCTTGGCCTCTGAAGTTGAAAGGATGATGGGTGATGGTGAAACCTTTTTCTGCGGTACAAAGAGAAACTTATTTACAACAAATGAATGGAGATTCTGAACTGGATATTTTAGTTATTGGCGGTGGTATTACAGGAGCTGGTATTGCTCTTGATGCAACGACAAGGGGATTATCAACAGGATTAGTAGATATGCAAGATTTCGCGGCCGGTACTTCCAGTCGCTCTACAAAACTAGTTCATGGTGGTTTGAGGTATTTAAAGCAGTTAGAGTTTAAAATTGTGGCAGAGGTAGGTAAAGAACGGGCAATCGTTTATGAAAACGCGCCACATGTGACCAATCCTGAATGGATGCTACTTCCTATTATTAAAGGAGGTACCTATGGTAAGTTAGCCTCTTCTGTAGGCTTAAAAGTTTATGATTTCTTAGCGGGTGTAAAACGCAAAGAGCGTCGAAACATGCTTAGTAAGCAGGAAACGATTGATAAAGAACCACTATTGAAGAGGGATACCTTGAAAGGTAGCGGTATTTATGTGGAGTATAAAACGGATGATGCTCGGCTCACACTTGAGATTTTAAAAGAAGCTGTTCATCGAGGAACGACGGCAGTTAACTATGCAAAGGCCGAGACGCTTATTTACGACAACGAAAAAGTGGCTGGTGCAAGAGTCAAAGATTTAGTGAGTGGCAAAACATATGATATAAGAGCTAAAAAAGTAATTAATGCGGCAGGTCCATGGGTAGATGACTTACGAGAAAAGGATAACTCTAAAAAAGGAAAATACCTCTATTTGACAAAAGGAGTTCATATTGTAATTGACCAGTCGCGTTTCCCTTTAAAGCAAGCAGTTTACTTCGATACGAAAGATGATGGTCGGATGGTATTTGCCATACCGAGAGATGGAAAAACATACGTTGGAACGACTGATACGCATTACACGGAAGAAATAGATTCACCACGTATGACAGAAGATGATTTAAGCTATTTAATTAATGCAACAAATTACATGTTCCCTACAGTTCAACTTAAGAGGGAAGATGTGGAATCTAGTTGGGCAGGATTAAGACCGCTTATTCATGAGGAAGGTAAAAGTGCCTCAGAAATCTCACGAAAAGATGAAATCTTTGAATCTAAATCAGGCCTTTTATCCATTGCAGGAGGGAAATTAACCGGGTATCGAAAAATGGCAGAACGTATCGTTGATATTGCAGCCAATGAATTAGGCATAAAAGAAAAAAGTACGACTGAAAAAATAACTCTTTCCGGTGGTGATGTCGGTGGAGCAGATAATCTAACTAACTTCATAGAGGTGTGGACAGAGAAAGGGAAAGAGGTTGGATTAAGTGAAAAAGAGGCTAAACGATTAGTTTCATTGTACGGATCAAACGTTAAAAGATTACTAGAGATTATTGAAACATCCGGGAGTGAAAGTAAACATTACCATTTACCTGAAAGTGTTTTTGCCTCGCTAGTCTATGGAATCGAAGAAGAGATGGTCGTATCCCCAATTGATTTCTTTAATCGACGGACGAGTGAAGTTATTTTTGATATACACGCTGTGCATAAGCATAAAGAAGGGGTCATGAAATATATGAAGGACCGTTTCCATTGGAGTGATGAAGAGATCGAATTCCATGAGAAAATACTGGATGAAGAGTTATACTATGCTGCACACCCTATTGAAACTCGTGATAAAAACTAATAAAATTCCCTTTACTAAAGGCATGAAAATGCGTATAACTATACGTAGAAGTAGTGCTTTTAGTCAAGAGGAGGAAATGATATGGATTGGAAAGTACAGTATGAACGCTGGCGAACAAAACAAGATTTAGACAAGACACTAAAGAATGATTTGCTGGCATTAACGGATCATGAGAAAGATCTAGAGGAATGTTTCTACAAAAACCTCGAGTTTGGAACAGGCGGCATGCGTGGCGAGATCGGACCTGGAACAAATCGTATGAACATTTATACGATTCGTAAAGGGGCACAAGGACTTGCCCAATATATAAAAGAAGCAGGGGCTGAAGCGGTAAAAAGAGGCGTTATAATTGCTCATGACAATCGTCGCATGTCAAAAGAGTTTGCTCTTGAAGCGGCATGCACGTTAGGAGCAAATGGGGTTAAATCTTATGTTTTTAAAGCGTTACGACCGACTCCAGAGCTGTCATTTGCCGTACGAGAGTTAGATTGCCATTCAGGGATTATGATTACAGCAAGCCATAACCCACCAGAATATAATGGATTTAAGGTGTATGGAGAAGATGGCGCGCAACTTGTACCAGAGGATGCCGATCGCTTAATTGCTATGGTTGATGCTGTTGAAAATGAATTAGAGGTAAAGACCGAAGATCCTGTGAAATTAGAGCGTGATGGTCTGCTTCAATGGGTACTGGAAGAGATAGATGAAGCATACCTTAAACAGATGTCTAAAATAGTGATGGACAAGGCGTTAATTGATGAAATGGGCGAGGCGTTATCTATCGTATTCACACCACTTCATGGAACGGCATATGTCCCGATGACAGAAGCATTGAAACGAGCAGGCTTTTCCAATGTCCATGTAGTGGCAGAGCAGGCAGAGCCGGACACTGAATTTTCAACGGTGCAATCACCAAATCCAGAAGAGCATGAAGCATTTGAGTTAGCCATAAAACTCGGTAAAGAAAAGCACGCTGATGTGCTTATAGCGACAGATCCAGATGCCGATCGTATCGGTCTTGCTGTTAAAAGTTACGATGGTGATTATCATGTCCTCTCTGGAAATCAAACGGGGGCTTTATTGTTAGACTACTTGTTAAAAAAGAAACAAGAATCGAAGACATTACCTGCTAATGGCGTGGTCATTAAAACAATTGTTACATCAGAACTAGGAAGAGCGATTGCAGATAGCTATAATTTGAAAACGCTTGATGTTTTAACAGGATTTAAATTTATAGGTGAAAAGATTAGACAGTTTGAACGTTCTGAGAAGGACACCTTTCTATTCGGCTATGAAGAAAGTTTTGGTTATCTAATTGAACCATTTGCAAGAGATAAAGATGCCATACAGCCTGGCCTTTTAGCTGCTGAAATGTGTGCTTATTATAAAAAACAAAATAAGACCTTATACGATGGGCTTATTCATATTTTTGATCAATACGGTTATTATTTAGAAGACCTAGCTTCATTTGTTTTTAAAGGAAAAGAAGGTGCTGAAAAAATGACCCGCATTATGGCCACTTTCCGAAAGGACATAGCAGAGGGGAAATTCTCTGATGATGTACATAGTATTGAAGACTATAAAACAGGCGTCAGACATATACCTGCACAAAATCAGACAGAAACCATTAATTTACCAGCTTCCAATGTTCTGAAAATTATTTTAAAAGATGGGTCATGGTATTGTTTAAGACCTTCTGGTACTGAACCGAAGATCAAATGCTATTTTGGTGTGAAAGGGACTTCTATAGAAGATGCCGAGCAGCGACTAGACGCGATTAAGAATGACGTATTACAAAAAGTTCAATCACTGTAAGTACTATTTTAAAATAAACAGAGGTCAATCCAGACTTCTGTTTATTTTTTGAATAAAAGGAAAAAAACTTAACTTTTTTTAAAAGAATTATAAATAATTAACCTATAAAGTAGGATTATTTAGTGATTATTTTGTATATTTGTCATAAAATTTACGAATTTTGACGCTTTTAGATGGAAATCGCGTGGTAGTCTATGGTAAAATGACGATTACAGTCACACTATAAAATGGGTGTCTTATCATCCATTTAGACATGGCGAATAAAGAAATACGCTCAATAAATAAATGTAATTAATGTGAGGCGATTAGACAGATGGGATTTGAACATTCATTAAAAGAACAAATGGAAGTCAAGCGGGCATTAATGATCGTATCTGCAAATAAATATGGTTTTACGTCCTCAGAGGCGATTCGCTATAGTCAGGAGCTTGACCAATTGATGAATATCTATCGAAAGGTAACAGAAGGTAATAAAACTACCCCTGTCTCGTCGAATTAAATGGACACAATGGTTAAATAGGCAATCATTTTGCTTAGTTGAATTGAGACACGTTGCAAACTGCAAGGTGTTTTTTAACATTTTAAATAGCACACATAATGAAACGTTTCACTATTTGTATCTATTGTTAAACTTTTTAAATTACTTAAAACACCTGTAAAACCAGCAGTTAAGCTAAAATATAATGTGAATCATAAAAAAGCCCTTGAAATTTAAGCGCTTACATAATACAATGATGGTGAAACGTTTCATTATAAGGAGTTACAAGCTAAGCTATACTGATTATCTTGAAGGAGGATGTTATGGAAAAACTTTTTGGAGTAACAACGGCAATGGTTACCCCGATGAATGAAAAAGGGGAAGTCAATTATAGGGAGCTAGAACGATTAACTGAATTTTTAATTGATAAAGGTGTTAACTGTTTATACCCATTAGGTACGACAGGTGAAATGTTTAAATTGAACGTTGACGAAAGAAAGAAAGTCGCTGAAACGGTTGTAAACACTGCCCAAAAGCGAGTGAAGGTATTTATTCATATAGGAGCGATGACGTTAGATGATACACTTCTACTAGCCAATCATGCTGTTAGCATTGGGGCAACTGGAATAGGAGCAGTTACACCCGTCTTTTTCCCAGCTGATGACGTTCAAATTGAAGCTTATTATCAAGCAATTGCTGAAGAAGTTCCCGACAATTTTCCGATCTATTTATATAGCATTCCACAGTTAGCTAGTAATGCTCTTTCTCTTGAAGTAGTAAAAAGGTTAGCTGCTAATTATCAGAATATTGTAGGGATTAAGTACAGTTATCCTGATTTTTTAACATTAAAAGATTATTTAAGTGTTAGAAATAATAGTTTCTCTGTTTTAACAGGGAGCGATTCTTTATTTTTACCGGCCTTAGCAATGGGGTGTGACGGTGTGGTATCTGGTGTCTCGTGCGTGTTTCCAGAGCCCTTCAAAGAAATTTATAAGTTGTATTCGCAAGGTGAGTTGGCACAAGCACGTAATGTCCAACAGCACGCAGACAATATCATTCAAATTTTGAAAGGAGGAAGCAATCTCTCTTACTTTAAGAAAGGTTTAGAACTTCGAGGTATACAAGGAGGGTCAGTAAAACGTCCTCAGTTAGATCTAACTATCGAGGAAGAAAAAGCATTAATAGAAAATATTAATTCATGGAAAAGGAAATTATCACTTGTGGAGCTCTTAGAATGAAGAAATACCTTATTAACTCATAAACAATTATTTATCCTGTCCGGAGGTAATAATGAAGAAGGTAACGATTAAAGATGTGGCGAAAGATGCTGGCGTATCAGTAGGAACAGTTTCTAAGGTTATAAATAATAAAGGCTATATTGGGAAAGAAACATTAGTTAAAGTAATGGCATCCATCGATCGTTTAGGGTATAGCGTTAATGCAAATGCGAGAAGTTTAAAGTCTTCTAAGTCAAATAAAGTAGCCGTTTTAATATCTGATATTTCAAATTTTTATTTAATGTCTATTGCAAAAGAAATGGAGAAAACGATACGTGCTTTAGGTTATCATATGATCCTTCTTAGCCATAACGATGATGAACAGTTAGAGCTAGCCTCTTTACAAATCATTTTGGAGCAGCAAGTGGATGCACTTGTCATCATCCCTACAGGAGGGAATGGAGAAATGATTGATTCAATTAAAAGGAAGGGTATTCCAGTCATCTCCATTGACAGAAAAGTTGACGACGTCGTGACAGATCTTATAATGGACGATCACTATTATGGGTCCTTTGAAACTGTTGAATATTTACATTCTCTAGGACACGAACGAGTTGGTGTTATTTATGGGCACACAAAAAACTCAATTGGTAGAGAAAGGTACCAAGGTGCTATCGATGCCATTAAACAACTTAACATGGATGAAGACAGCACATTAATTAAGGAAGCAAATTTTAAAGAAGAGCAGGCATACCGATCAACAATGGAACTGCTTCTGTCACCTAAACCACCTACAGCCATATACTCCTGCAATAATACAATGACTAAAGGGGTTTTGAAAGCAGTAAGAGAACAAGGACTTAGGGTAGCTGAAGATGTTTCGATCATCGCATTTGGTGACAGTGCACAGTGGGAATTAATCACTCCTGCGCTATCATTAATGGCTCAGCCAGTAAAGAGAATTGGCATAGAGGCCTCAATATTATTAAAGAATCGACTGGAAGCACATGAGAGGTTTGCTGAAAAACAAATAATCATTAAGCCTGAATTAGTACCAGGTAATTCGTGTAAAACTATAAAAATTAGGAGTTGATTTAACAATGACTAATAAGTTAGTAAACGCATTCATGATGACTTTTCTGATCTTTCTTGCCGCATGTGGAAACCAGAGTGGAGAGGGGAATACGGCAGATTATCCAGAAAAACAAATTGAAGTGGTAGTGCCATTTGCTGCCGGAGGTGCTTCTGATCTTGTCTCTCGAACAATTGCAAGTGAAATGGAGGAGGAGCTCGATGTACCAGTTGTTATTACGAATAGAACAGGTGGTTCAGGGGCAAATGGTATGTATTCTGTAAGGGATGCGCAGGCAGACGGTTATACGATTGGCTATGTTCCAGTAGAACTTGCTATGTTAGAAAGTCTTGATTTGGCAGATATCTCACCAAATGATTTTGAAGGAATAGGTCAATTAATGACCATACCAGCAGCTATAACTGTGCCAGCAGATGCTCCATACGATACAATTGAAGAATTTATTCAGTTTGCACAAGAGAACCCTGGAAATGTCACAATAGGTAATTCTGGTACGGGGTCAATTTGGCATATAGCAGCGGCTGCATTTGCAGATGAAGTGGAAATTGACGTCCAATATGTCCCTTATGAAGGTGCTGCACCAGCCGTTACAGCACTTATGGGAGGGCACATTGATGCGGTCTCAGTGAGTCCTTCAGAGGTTATTTCAGGATTGAATAGTGATGATTTGAAAGTGTTGGCTGTCATGAGTGAAGAGCCAGATGCTAATGTCCCAGATGTTCCGACTTTACAAGAGCTAGGGTATGATATCAACCTTTCTGGCTGGGGGGGATTTGTAGCACCTAAAGATACACCGGAAGAAGTTCTAGACACTTTGAGAGAAGCGTTTGAAGCAGCTGCAACGAGTGACACATTTATACAACTACTTGATGAAAGAGGAATGAATGCAGATTATAAACCAGGAGATGAATTTATGGAATTTAGCATGGAACAGTATGATTTCTTTACTGATTTAATTCCTCAAGTAGAGGTTGAAGACGAAGAATCTTAAACAGTTAAAAACCCCTTCATCAAGTAGCTGTTTTGCCACATCCTTCTACTTGATGAAGGAAATCCATATCATTCGCTAAATGAAAATGTGTTTGAAAAGAGGTGAACAGGGAGTGAAAACTGCAAATATAGTGATGTGCAGTGTTGTGTTGATAATGTGCAGCTGGCTATTTTTGCAAACATTTGAGTTTGCACAGGGTGCATCAGGTGCAATGAGTCCCGCTTATTTTCCTAGAATGATTCTTATAGTGATATTAGTAACGACTGTTCTGGAACTAGTAGCAAGTGTTAGGCTCCGTGTAGTAGATTCATTTTTATTTGACTGGACAAAAGGTGTAAAACTCATTTTGTTTATAGCAGTTATGACACTTTTTATTAGTTTGTTAGGTGTTATTCCTTTTATGATCAATGCTAGTCTAGCACTTTTTTCACTCGGTCTTGTTTTAAGACTTCCTTTGGTTCCCTCGTTAGTAACAGCTATAAGCTTGAGTGTAACGACCTATTATATATTTACAGCAGGATTTAATATTATTTTGTAGGGGGGAGTTATATGGATATTATCACACAGTTGCTGTTGCCTGGGACTCTCCTTTTTTTAGTGATTGGAAGTGTATTAGGACTTTTTATAGGCGCTCTCCCAGGGCTTAGCGCTACTATGGGAGTGGCCATATTAACCCCGATGACTTTCTGGTTGCCTCCTGAGCAAGGGCTAGCTATGCTTATTTCAATATATTGTACAGCTATTTTTGCAGGGGGGATTCCAGCTATTCTCGTTAACACGCCAGGAACACCAGCATCAATGGTTACAGCTTTCGATGGCTATCCCCTCACATTAAAAGGGAAAGGGGGCTTAGCTTTAGGAATAAATGCTATATATTCTGGCTTAGGTGGCATTATAAGTGTCATTTTTCTCATTTTAGCTGCTCAGCCGATTGCTGCTTTTGCTTTACATTTTGGAGCGGCAGAATATTTTGCTCTTGCTGTATTTGGTCTATCGATGATGATAAGTATATCGGGAAAATCAATTAGAAAGGGAATTATTTGCGGCTTTCTAGGCTTATTCATTGCTACAGTTGGCCTTGATCCTATGACTAGTACGCCGAGATTTACATTTGATCAAACATTCCTTTATGATGGTGTTTCGTTTATTCCTATTATGATAGGTTTATTCGGCATAGGAGAAGTATTTTATCAAATTTCAAGCAGTGGTGCTGATTTTAGTAGAAAAAATGTGAAGAGGAAAATAGGTAGAATTTTACCATTGAAAAAAGAGCGCAAAGAGATGCGAAAGCCCTTTTGGTTCTCAGCTCTTATATCTCCTATCATTGGGGCGATTCCAGGCGCAGGTGGAGATATTGCTTCTATTGTTACATGGGAACAGAGCAAACGATTTTCAAAGGGAAAGAAGAAAGAGGAATATGGGAAAGGTTCATTAGGTGGTCTGGCAGCGACGACAACAGCTAATAACGGGGTTATTGGGGGAGCGTTCACTACCATGTTAACGCTGGGGCTGCCTGGTGATGCAGTGACGGCTATCCTTATCGGCTCTCTCATGATGTACGGTATGCAACCAGGTCCTAATCTTTTTTTAGAAAATCCTGATATTGTTCATACGATTATGGGCTTGCTCCTCATGGCTAACATTTTAGTTATTGTCATTGGATTAATAGGGGCTAACTTATTTTCAAGAATTATGTTGATAAGAAAAGAATACATTTGGTTATCCGTTATTCTTTTTTGTGTCATTGGGGCCTATGCTCTTAACAATTCTTATTTTGATGTTTGGATCGTTCTAGTTTGCGGTATAATTGGATTTCTTTTTCGAAGGCTTGACTATCCTCTTGGCCCATTAATTTTAGGCCTTATTTTAGGGCCAATGGCAGAAGCGAATTTTAGACGAGCCCTCGTTATGTCACCTGATCAACCGTATGCTATTTTCTTTACACGTCCTATTGCACTTATTTTGTTAACGATAGCGATCTTGTCTTTATGTTGGCCATTGTTTAGAAAAATAATGTTACTGTTTAGGAGCAATAAGCAAGGGTAAAAAAGATAACGTTTATTTAAAGTGACACGAACCTTCAACCAGTGGGAGTTTCCGTTCTGCTCTCACTGATTGTTAGTTGAGTTAATCAGGACATTAGTGTCCGTTATCTCCCGCCTAAATAGAGTTAGCTCTCCTCTCTATTTTGAGGCAGGAGTTTTACGGACGGTTATCTGTGATAAAATTTATTGCATATTATTGGTGAGTTGCTTTTAAATCATCATGATGAAATTGACTCAATTGGAAAATAATTTGATAGCTTCATTTAATGCAGCTTCAATTGCAAGAGGGGAATAACTAAACCATGGTTCAGCGTCGATCAAATAAAGTTGGTCATTCTGAACCGCATCAAGGCTTTGCCATAAAGCACTTTGTTCAACTTGATGAAACATGCCGCCTTCTGCGATAGTTTCATTATCGTAAGTTAGCATTATAATATGATCTCCGGCATATTCAGGCAGCATTTCCATTGAAATATCATCATAGACAAAATCGTTAAATTCAGGATCTTCATCGAATTTAGTTTGAATATAATCAGGAGGTGTTAATTCTAACAAGCGATAGATAATATGCCCGATATTACGCCCACCATAAATTCGGAGGACATCCTTATCATGAGTCATATAAATGGTGGCAATCTCTTCTTCAGTTATCGTTAGGTGCTCTCTTCCTTCAGCTGCTTTTTCTTCAAGTGCCACTATCCAATCTTCTGCTTTTTGCTCTTTTCCAACAATGTGAGCGATCTCTCTAAATTGATCATATACATCTCCGTACATCCATGGTATTACAACTGTAGGTGCAATTTTACTTAACTCTTCCACGTCCTCTTCTGCGGAGACAATGATTAAGTCTGGCTCAAGAGCGAGTACTTTTTCAATATCAAACGGATGTCCAATATCTTCAACACCTTCTTGCAGTTCACCTAAATAATCATTGTTTAATACATGTGCGCTGGCTCCAACTGGTTTAATATCTAAAGCAAGCAAGGCATCTAAATATTGAGTAGTTATGACACGTTCAGGATGAACAGGTATTTCAACCTCGTTTCCTGCTACATCAGTGTATATGCGTGTGTCATCAGTGGACGCTTTATTGTCGATAGTGTTATTAGATGTGGAGTTGTTACTTTGATTATTACCATCTTCGTTTCCGCATGCAACGATAAAAATAGCTAATAAGAGCATGAGTGAGGTTATTGTTAATGTTTTTCTCATTCTGTCTACCACCTACATATTAAGATTTTAAATTGAAAATTAATTGATAAATACTATCTATTATTTCTTAGATATAGAGTTAATCATTTTCATCAAACAATAAGATAGCATCCTCTAATTGACCTTGAATGGAAATTGGATCAAGGAATAGCCAAGGATCTCTTTCAATATAATAGACCTGATCATTCTGGACCGCTGGTAATTGAGACCATATTTGCGTCTCTTTAAGGTCGAACAATCCGTTCTCAGGGTCATTAATATCTTCTACCATTACAATCATGTGATCAGCTTTGTATTCTGGTAAAACTTCTAATGATATTGACTGAGAATTAAAGAACCCATCAGAAGCGTTCTCTATCTCCTGTTGAATCTGCTCAGGAGGTGTTAAAGCTAAGGAATTGTAGAAGACATAGCCTATATTTCGATCTCCGTAAGCTTCAAAGCGATCAGGTCGAATGCGTAAAATTAAAAGTGTCTCATCGGGAGATATAGAGTGTTGTAGGTCTTCAGATTTTTCAGCTGCGAGGCTCTCTAATTGATTTAAAAATAATTCTGCTTCAGTCGTTTTTCCTAAAGCATCTGCTACGATATATAAGTGCTCTTCCATAGTGAAATCTTCCCAGCCAATAAGAATAGTAGGAGCGATTTTTTCAAGTTCATTATAAATATCTTCATGTTGATTATCACCAATGATTAAATCAGGTTTTAACTCGAGAATTTTTTCTAAATTAGCGTCTAATCCGACATCTTCAACATCTGCCAGCACGTCGGTATAATAGCGATTCTCCAAATGTCTGCTCCAGACCCCTACTGGCTTTACATCTAAAGCCAATACTTCTCCTGTATATTGAAGTGTCACAATGCGTTGTGGATCAGTCGGTATAGCTGTTTCTCCCATCAGATGCTCAAACTGTCTTGTCCCTGTTTCACTGCTGTTATTCTGAGTAATATTGTTGGTTGTAGAAGCATTTTCTCCACATCCTGTCACTAACATGAAAATGGCAAAAATGATCATCACCTGATTAATAGTGTGTTTTAACATTCTAATCTATCCCAGCCTCCCTAATTGATATTATTTCTCAATTAATGAGTATAAAGAAATATCGTTGAAGAGACCATGGATTATTAGATGCTTGTATTTGTAGAATTGTTAGTTCTAAGTGCGTGCTCCTTAAATAATGTGACACTACGCTCTAACAGGAGTTCATGAGCATAAGCAGAATATTCAAGCCAGGGCATATTGTCAATATGATAAACTTGGTGCTTGGCGACAGCAGGAATGTTCGGCCATTTTTTATCTTCTACTAATTGTCTAAGTAACTGTTTAGAGTATTTATCAGGTGATGTCATAATGAAAAGATGATCAGCTTCACTTTTAAGTATGTTATCTAGAGTAAAAATCTGTTGATTCATCTCTTTGCCGATTTGTTTTACTTCTTCAACCGGTGTTAGTTTCAAATCATTGTATAATACTTGACCAATGTTTCTCTTACCATATAAGCGGTATTGTCCTGCATAAATGCGAATTATCATGATCTTGTCTGCCGGATTTATGTATTTTCTTACATTATTAGCTGCCGTATGAGCCTTTTCATCATATTCATTAAGCCATTTAGTAGCCTCTTCCTCTTTGCCAATTAACTGCGCAATTTGTTGCAAATGTCCGCGCCAATCTTGTTTGGCCCAAGGGATATTTATTGTGGGAGCAACGTGCTTTGTTGATTCTTCAAATTCAGCAGGGAAATCGCCACAAATAATTAGATCTGGATTCATATCTGCAAGTTTATCGAGTAATGAATGAAAAATCTCATAAATACCTCTCCCCTTAGAAAAGTATATTGGATTCTTATGTGTGTATAATCGATAGCCTTCCACAGCATTATTACTTAATGAAGCAAAAGGGATATGATTTAAAGCATGAAAGTGACCGTTAAAAGCACATACAAGGTTTACAATACGATGTCGTTTTGTTTGACTGTAGACAGTCGGAGGTATACCAGAGACTTTTTTGAAAATACGACTAAAATAAAATTCGTCTTGATAGCCGACGCTTTTAGCAATTCCTTTTAAACGGTCATTTGTTGTTGTAAGAAGTTCTTTTGCTTTTTCAATACGGATATGAGTTAAGTAATCCATAGGGGATCGTCCTGTTTCCTTTTTAAATCTTACAGAAAAATGACTAGGGCTAAGGCCGGTCATAGAAGCTAGCATGTCTCTATTAATGTCCTCTTGATAATGTGTTTGAATAAACTCTTCTGCAATTTTAATGTTACTTTGAGAAGTGGTGTGTTGGTCTGTATGCAAAAAATAAATTAATTCATATGCAAGCATTTGAACACGAAGTTTTTTTAAATGATGAGTGGCTTCCATTTTTGGTTTGTGGACAAGGTTTTCTGTATGGTGAGCAAGAGCTGATGGATGTGTTACATATATAGGCCCTTGCAGATGATTAAATGTACTGTCATTAACACAAACCTTCCGAAATTCTATTTGGTAATAATAGATAGGGAGCTCTCTTTTAGTAACGATACGCATAGTCATACCTGGATGTAGAAGGAAAAAACGAGTCGTTTTAAGAAGATATTTCTTTTCATTAATGTAGAGGTCACCATCTCCTTTTTTGAAAAATAAAAATGTATAGTTTACAAGTCTATAAGGTTTCTTGTCCTGGGAGAGAATGTGATAAGAGGCGTGAACACATTCAATTAAACCTAATTGCCTAGGGTTTAAAACAGTATATTGGTTTGTCATAAGATAAATTCCTCCATGAAAAAGCGGTTGACGTATAACTAAAGTATATTATAATTGATACTGAAAATCATTATCAATAAAAGGGGGAGTCATCGTGGATAAAATAGTTAGTGCTAAAAGACTTTTACCAAGTCTTTTCTTATTTTCTTTGCTTGCTGCATGTGGCAACGATTCAGAAGAGAGTGCTAGTAGTGAGGAACTGGATACAAATGACGAAGGAACGCGTGTTATTGAACACGCTTTAGGAGAAACAGAGATTACAGACGATATTGAAAAAATCGTCACATTGTATCAGGGAGCAAATGATGTGGCAGTAGCACTTGATGTAAAACCGATAGGGATCGTTGAATCGTGGGTAGAAAAACCTATCTATACATATTTAAATGATGAATTGGAAGGTGCTGAGATTATAGGGGAAGAAACACAGCCTAATTTAGAAGCGATAGCAGAACTTGAACCGGATCTCATAATTGCTTCAAGAACACGTCATGAAGAGATTTATGAGCACCTCAATGATATTGCACCAACTGTGGTTGGCGATGAAGTTTACGATTGGAAAGGGACTCTCGATTTAATGGGAAGGGCTTTAAATAAGGAAGCTGAAGCCGATCAACTTCTAGAGGATTATAATGTAAGAATCAGCCACTTTAAAGAGCAAATGGGTGATGAATTACCTATTGAAGTTGCCATAACGAATTTTAGAGCGGATCATGCACGTATTTTTTATATGGGTTTTGCAGGTGGTATTTTAGAAGATGCGGGATTCACAAGGCCTGAAGGACATGACGATTCAGAGCTATGGGGAATTAAATTAGCGTCGAAAGAAAGTATTCCAGAAGCAGACGCTGAGGTCATTTTTAATTTTAATTCGGGAACTGAAACAGAGCAAATTCAGCAAACCTATGAAGAATGGACGAGTCACCCTTTATGGAAGGAACTTGAAGCTGTCAAAAATGATCAAGTCATTATGGTCGATGAAGTTTCTTGGAATAGTGCAGGGGGATATTTATCGGCTCATATGGTGCTAGATGATCTGTATGACATATTCAATGTAGAAGAATAAGAAAGTGAAAAATGATAAAAAGATTAGGATGAAAGTGGCACACTGACTCTTAATCTTTTATTTTTCGGGAGAAGTGGGAGACTATGAGTGGCTTTAAATCACATCACTGTAAACTTATTTTTTTGGTAGCCATGTTATTACTGCTTTTGTTTACTTTTTTTTTATCGATTGTTGTTGGCCCAACCTCTATAACGTTTGAACAAGTAATTGCATCGTTTTATCATTACGATGATACCGTAACAGAACATATTATTGTAAGACATGATCGTCTTCCAAGAGCGATAATTGCTATTGTGATCGGAGCAGCTTTAGCAATAGCTGGTAGTCTAATGCAAGCATTAACAAGAAATCCATTGGCTTCCCCTAGTATATTCGGAATTAATACGGGGGCTGTGTTCTTTGTTGTGATAGCGATTGTTTTTTTCTCAGTCCATTCACTCGTTCATTTAATGTGGTTTGCCTTTATTGGTGCAGCCATATCAGCTACACTTGTTTATTTTTTAGGGTCGTTAGGACGAGATGGTCTGACACCTGTAAAAATTGTTCTTGCAGGAGCCGCGATTAGTGCTTTGTTTCATTCATACACTCAAGCAGTTCTTGTTATGAATGAGGCTGGACTTCAAGATGTGCTATTTTGGTTAGCTGGTTCTGTCAGTGGTAGAACACTTGATATGCTTTTGCCGGTACTGCCATTTATGTTTTTAGCAGCTCTGGTCGCTTTATTTATGGGGCGTGCGATAAATTTACTAATAACAGGAGATGAAGTAGCTAAAGGCATGGGGCAAAATGTCGGTGCTGTAAAACTAATCATGGGTGTCATTGTTGTCATATTAGCAGGAAGTTCAGTAGCAGTTGCTGGCTCGATTGGATTTGTTGGACTAGTGGTCCCACATCTCACGAGAGCTGTAACCGGTAATGATTACAGGTGGCAGATTACTATGACGGCTTTAATTGGGGCTATCTTACTTTTAACCGCAGATGTAATAGCTCGAATTGTCATTATGCCTCAAGAAGTTCCTATTGGGGTTGTGACAGCTGTGATAGGTGCACCATTTTTTATTTATATTTCCCGACGGGGGTTGACTAAGCTGTGAGAAAAGATATAACTGTGCGATATTGTAATGACGAGTTATCCTTTCAAGTAAATAATAAAACAATCATTATCCTTTTCTCCCTCGCATTGTTTTTTATAGGTGCCCTCATTATCGGACCTTCACTAGGCCATAAACTTCTTAGTCCGATAGAAGTGCTGAAAGTAGTGGTTTCAGGTGGAAGCGGAGGAAATGATTTTATTGTTATGAATTCAAGATTGCCTCGTACATTTGTGTCACTTCTTACAGGGGCGGCTCTAGGTCTGTCTGGATTAATTTTACAGGGTATTATTCGTAATCCATTGGCTGCCCCCGATGTTATCGGTGTGACGAGTGGTGCATCTGTCGGGGCTGTCATATTTATCACGTTTTTATCAGGAAGTATAAGTATCTCATTCTTACCAGTAGCGGCTGTCGTGGGTGGACTAATTGCGTCATTTGCAGTCTATATTTTAGCATGGAAAAAAGGAGTTTCCCCATTTAGGCTTATATTAGTAGGAATTGGCATATCTGCTATTATGAGTGCAGGGACAACATTTATGCTTGTTTTTAGTTCAGCAGTTTCAGCTAGTCAAGCTTATTTGTGGCTGACTGGAAGTGTGTACGGGGCTTCTTGGCGTGATGTCACAATGCTTTTAGTTGTTTTAGCCGTATTAATTCCTTGTGTTGTCTATTTCTCTAGAAGCTTGAATGCCCAGCAACTTGGGGATGATGTGGCTGCTTCTCTAGGGATTACTATTGAAAGGCATCGATTTATTCTTTTACTATTCAGTGTTATTTTAGCGGGTGTGTCCGTAGCAGCAGCAGGAGCGATAGGATTTGTAGGTCTTATTGCACCTCACATAGCTAGGTCACTATTAGGTCGCGAATTTACTAGTTTAGCGATAGGGTCTCTTTTTATTGGGGGGCTTATTATGTTTTTAGCAGATTTAGCAGCACGAACACTGTTTTATCCCTTAGATATTCCGGCAGGTATTTTTACAGCTGGAGTAGGGGCGCCTTTTTTTATTTATCTTTTATTTAGAAATCGCCATCATTTTTAAAAAAGGAGTGTGTTCAAGTGACAAGTTTACAAGCATCAGATGTTACATTTGCCTATAATAAAGAGCCGGTTATTGAAAACTTAAATATGACGATCCCAGAAGGTGAGATTACTGTACTTATTGGAAGTAATGGGTGTGGTAAATCGACGTTGTTAAAAATGTTGGCGCGACTTCTTTCTCCTAGTAAGGGAGTGGTTTATTTAAATGATAAGGAGATGATTTCGTTACCAGCAAAAGAAGTGGCAAAAGAATTGGCTGTGTTACCCCAAAGTGCCGTTTCACCAGAGGGATTAACTGTCAGACAATTAGTTAAACAAGGAAGGTATCCGTATCAAAGCTGGCTAAAGCAATGGTCTAAAGACGATGAAGTGATGGTTGAGTATGCCCTTAATGCGACCGGCCTAACGGATCTAAAAGATCGACCGTTACATGCTTTATCAGGAGGACAGCGGCAGCGTGCCTGGATTGCTATGACATTAACTCAAGGTACAAAGACATTACTGTTAGATGAACCGACGACATATTTAGATATGACTCATCAGGTTGATGTATTAGATCTCTTATTCGAATTAAATGAAAAGGAACAGAGGACGATTGTCATGGTATTACACGATATTAATCTAGCCTGTCGCTATGCTCATAATATTGTAGCAGTGAAAGACAAAAAAATTTATGCACAAGGTCGCCCAGAAGAGATTATAACGGTTAATACTTTAAAAAATGTGTTTCATATGGATTGTGAAATCATTTATGATCCTATATTTGGGACACCACTATGTGTGCCACATGGAAGAGGGAGAGCAGTTAGCGCTCATACTCGTCCTGAAACATCACATATGTAGGTATGTGATGTAGTGGTTGTGAGGCAAGTCATGTGGGGAGGATGACTTGCAGGAAGTATTGTTGATGTTGAATCCTTGTAATTATTTTGTTGTAGATGGAATGTTTATATATTTTAATGGTGGAAAAAGGTAATTTCGTATGCGTATGTAAGTACGTATCTATGAAAACGTCTGAGTTTAGAGAGCATGCATGCTATTAATAAAGGTGTAAAAGATTAAATTTAAAAGAGAAAGTTATTCATACTCGATCTGCATTTAAAAGTTATTGAGTGTCAGGGTATCATATGATACAACCAATATGATAATGATTATCACTTTCATTTGTTTGGCATGAAATATTGGAGGTTTTAAGGATGATGAAAGGAGACGTAAAGGCATTTATACGTTGGTGGCAGGAAGCCAATTGTCGTGTTTTAGACGTGAAAAGGCAAAGTGTAGCGTCAAATGACACATTAAATATATATCAGTTACCTGTGAGTTGTTTAGTATATTTGTCAAAGGATAGAGTGAAGGTGAAAATAAATGATGAAGAATACTATACATTGGGTAAACAGTTAATTCATGCGGTTAAAGGGGATAGAGTCTCGATAGAAGCATTAGATTTTGTTGAAGCCATAATGATTTATTACGACGTTATATTACCTGAATTTAAAAGTTATAAAAGCCTAAGTCGTTTACATCATTTTAGAGCTGTCTTAACTGTAGAAGAAACTCTTCATTTTTATAATGTCTCAAAAGAATTACATAAGGTATGGCAATCGAAAACTGATTTGACTCAAATACGAGCGAAAGCACTATTTTATACGATTGTCCATACGTTTTTATTTGAGTTAAAAAACCAACATGAAAAGAGAGATAAAAAAGATCCTGTATATCGTTCACTATGTTACATAAAAGACCATTATAAGGAAACGATTTCGTTAGAATCGCTGGCTGATAAATTAAATTATAGTCCTTCACATTTATCTTTGCTATTTAAGGATAAAACGGGTCTAAGCCCTATTGCTTATGTCACTAAAATTCGCACTGATAAAGCAGCTGAGTTACTTAAAGAAACAGACGCCTTAATTCATATTATTTCATCAGAGGTCGGGTATCAAGATCCCCACTATTTTTCCAGAATATTTAAAAAAGTAAAAGGTTTAACCCCTGGAGACTATCGAGATAAATACAAAAAAACCGAAGATAATCCTGTTGAAGTCATAAGAAAGTCCATTGAACATCGAACAGGTCTCCTTTATAGTGGTAGTGATTATCATTCTCATTTACCAATAGGAGGCACGTTTAACATGACAGATTTAAAACATTCGTTAGCTTTAAAAATGATGCTTTCAAGTACATTCTTTCTTGCAGCATGCACTGGAGGGGAAAGTGAAAGTCATAGTGTGAATGACCAAAACACGACTGATAAGGAATCTCTCGTACAGCAACACCAATTCGGGGAAACAGTGATTCCTGATAATATTGAACGTGTCGTTTCAATCGGCCTAGAAGATATGGTTTATAAACTGGATCTTCCACTTGCTCACGCTACTTTACATGGAGAAGATCACTACTTAGAAGAAAAATTAATTGCTGATCAGATTGATACTAGTTTAGGAAGAGGAGCCGATTTTGATTATGAGGTGGTGCTTGATGCACAACCTGATCTTATTATTATGAGTGAAATCCCAGCTTATGATGAAGCTGTTTATGAAGACATGACGAAAATCGCTCCAACAATTTTCTTTAGCCGTGAAAATTGGCGTGAAGATATTGTGAGGTTAGGTGAACTGACAGACCGCCGGACAGAAGCAGAACTAATTGTAGAGGAGTTTGAGGACTATTTAAGTGATGCTGAAGATATGATTACGGAAGCTGTCGGGGATGACGCTACAGTGGCATTTATTCGCTTACAAGAAAAAATGGCATACGTCTGGTTTCCTTTTCCAGAAGAAGAAACCGACAAAGGTTATGTAGGATTAATTTATGACAGTTTAGGTCTGCAACCGGATCCTTATATTTTAGAGTTAATGGAACAGCATCCAGAAGAAAAGTGGGGAATACAGTTATCTCTCGAAAAGCTACCTGAATTAACTGCTGATTATATTTTTGTAACTGCCGGGGCTTCTGGTGGTACGAATGATGAATATAGTGAAAGTTGGCAACAGTTGTCTGAAATAGAAGAGCTACATGTATGGAAGTCGATTCCTGCTGTACAAAATGACCACGTCTATCAAGTATCAGCGAAACATTGGATGTTGGCAGGGCCCTATGCGGACAAAATGAAGGTGGATGATGTTATTAATGCATTAGTAGATTAATTATCCATGACATACCTCACACCTCTCTATGGCAGTGATAAGACAGTAAATTTATAATACTAAGAGTGATTACCATTCTTAGTTGAAGATTAATATATTGATTGTGGGAAAAGGATGAGAATAATGTCCACGAAAAACAACATATCTGAACAGGATACTGAAAATGATACACTTCATCGCTCAAAGCCTTTTACCGCGATAACTGTTTTATTAGGAGGAACAATTGTACTAGTACTGGGATTGATCTTATCTATTACATTCGGTGCCGCTAATATAAACGTAAAGACGGTTTGGACAGGTGTTTTTCAGTTTGATCCTGAGCTTACCTCTCATCAAATAATACAAGAGTTGAGATTGCCAAGAGCGTTAGCTGCAGCTTTGGTGGGGGCTTTTTTAGCTGTTTCAGGAGCTATTATGCAAGGAATGACACGAAATCCTTTAGCTTCTCCATCCATTATGGGTGTGACGGCAGGGTCGGCCTTTATGATTGCTATCGCCTTTGCTTTTTTTCCAGGTACATCTTATGTCGGCTTAATGATGTGGTCGTTTGTAGGAGCTGGTTTAGGTGCGGGACTTGTTTTTATGATAGGAAGTTTATCGAAAAGTGGTTTGACACCTGTTAAACTTGCACTTGCTGGGGCAGCTGTAACAGCATTGCTTCAGTCTATTTCATCAGCAATTGCTATTCACTTTCATGTTGCACAGGATATCACTTTTTGGTATGCAGGAGGTGTTGCTGGTGCTAGGTGGTTCAGTGTTCAATTAATGATTCCTGTGGCAGTAGTAGGGATGACACTTGCTATCATCATATCTCGGTCTATTACGGTACTCAGTCTTGGTGAAGACGTAGCAAAAGGGCTCGGACAGCGCACACGCTACGTGAAAATAATTGGAACAGTGGTCGTTTTATTATTAACTGGAGCAGCGGTTTCTGTGGCTGGAACAGTAGGTTTTATTGGCCTTGTTATTCCACATATTACAAGATTTTTAGTCGGAGTAGATTATAGATGGATTATTCCTTGTGCTGCGATTTTAGGAGCTGTGTTACTCGTGCTGGCAGATTTAGGTGCAAGAATGGTTAATCCACCTTATGAAACACCAGTAGGTGCAATAACTGCTTTAATTGGTGTCCCTTTTTTCCTCTATCTTGCTCGGCGGGAAGGGAGGGGATTATAATGCAAACACGAATTACAGCGAGTAAGCCTTTTATCATCATGCTGATACTATTCTTACTTATTTTGGTAACGTTTTTTACGAGTTTGAATTTAGGACACATTCGTATTGGCCCTTTAGATGTGTTGAAAACATTTCTTGGAGCTGGAACAGCACAAGATCAGTTAGTCCTCTTTGATTTTCGCTTACCAAGAATGACAATTGCTTTGCTTATAGGAGCCGGTTTAGCAGTGTCAGGAGCTATTTTGCAAGGCGTGTCACAAAATGGTTTAGCTGATCCTGGTATTTTGGGAATCAATGCAGGAGCTGGATTAGCTGTTGTCATGTTTATTTTTTTCTTTCAAGGAACGTTGACAGGAGTAGGTACATTTTCTATTTTTATAATGCCTTTTTTCGCCTTGGTTGGTGGAATGGGAGCGGCATTGTTCATTTACTCGCTGGCGTGGAAGCAGGGAGTGACCCCTGTTCGATTAATTCTTGTGGGGATTGGTGTAAATGCAGCGTTTGGTGCTGGACTCATTATTTTTCAATTAAGAATGAACCCTAATGATTTTATGCAAGCAACCATTTGGTTATCAGGTAGTATTTGGGGGACGAATTGGAAGTTTGTTTTAAGTGTATTGCCATGGATTATATTCCTTATTCCTTTAGTTATTTATAAAGCAAGGTATTTAAACATCTTGAATCTTGGTGACCATGTAGCTACTGGATTAGGGGCTGCTGTAGAAAAAGAGAGACGTACTCTCCTTCTTATCGCAGTAGCTTTAGCAGGCTCATGTGTAGCTGTGGGAGGAGGGATTTCGTTTCTCGGACTCGTAGCTCCACATTTAGCGAGACGGCTTGTAGGGGCTAAGCACCAATTGTTATTACCGGCTTCGGCTTTAATGGGGGCGCTCCTTTTATCGATTGCAGATATGATTGGTCGTAATTTGATCGCACCATCAGAGATTCCTGTTGGGCTCGTTGTGTCTGCTCTTGGAGCTCCATACTTTATTTACCTGCTTATTAAAGTAGATTAATAGCAAGGTGTTTTAACGAAAGCTTGTATCCTAATTAAACAGTTGTTAAATCTTAATTTTCTAAAGGAGTGATTAAACAATGGAAGACATGAATAAGAAAAGCCAATTAGCACAGACAATACGTGAAAGGAGAACTATCCGAGACTTTAAGCCTGATGCTGTTGATTTGGAAGATATTAAAAGCTTATTGAATGATGCTGTGTGGGCACCAAATCATGGTTTTAGGGAGCCGTGGCGGTTTATTCTCTTTCATAAAGAGGGGAGAAACGTGTTTGCTGAAGCAGTGAGTGAAGGATCTACACCTGAACAGAGAGAGAAATACGGGGAAAAAATGTATGACTATTATATGTTAATCCCCATTCACATTGTCGTTGTTATGAGCGAAGATCCACGTCAAAAACAATGGGAAGAAGACTTTGCTGCTACGGCAGCACTTATTCAAAACTTTCAGCTTCTGGCATGGGAACAAGGGCTTGGAGTTGTTTGGAAAACGAATAATTACAGTTGGCATCCGAGTTTTCGTGAGCGTGTAGGCGTAAAAGCAGGGGAAAAAGTTGTTGGGACGCTACATGTAGGTTACATAAAAACGACTCCAAAAGCTAAGGCACGAACAGAAGCTGAGAAGAAGCTTACTATTGTTTCGGAAGCTTAAATATGCTGTCTTTAGAACCATCCTCAATATTAGAAGGATGGTTCTATTGTTTTGAGAAGGTAAGTGAGTCCTACTCACAATAACTGTCACTATTTTTTAGAGATGACATAATAGTGAGACGGGTATTATCATAGTAGAAATAATCATACAACGTTTTTTACTTATTATTAGGTGGTGAATCACTCATTAAATGATGAATACCGATTGTTTGCTCAATTGGAAGTACAAAAGAAATACCTTTTCCAGGATCATTAATTCTCACATCTGTTTCTAGTGCTGATAAGACGTCTTTTGTCTTAGATTTTTTAATCAGGGTTAGTACGACATCTTTCTCCGGTTCAATAGCAATAGATAATAGTTTAGCTTTTTCATGAATGCCACTTCCACGCCCATTAATGACCGTTCCACCTTCAGCGCCAGCATTAGTAGAAGCATTAATGACTTTACTTGCATCTCCTTTATTAACGATCGTGATAATGAGGTCAAATCCATCATGTTTAACTGTGTCTGTCATTGTGTTAAGATCCTCCTTTTCCTTCTCTTCATATGTCATGTGAGCAATACCAATCGTTTTTTTAATGTCAATAATAAACCCAATACCTTGCCCTTTTTCATTTAATTTTGCTTCTGAGGTAATACTTTCGAGAACTGAAGGCAATATATCGCTAGGTACAAGATTAAGTACTAGTTCTTTTTCGTAAAGGGCGTCGAGTCCGAAAACTTTTGCTTTTTCTCGGATACCGCGTCCGCTGCCAAACAAAATTGTACCACCCTCTGCTCCAGATCCCTTAGCAGCTTTCATAATTTTTTTAGCTTTTCCTTTTTTAATAATCGTCACTAAGAGCTTATGGTCTTTTTTTACATTAGTCATTATCCAATCGCTCCTTTTGTTGATATATCAGCCCTAGTATAAGTACAGATAAAATTGGTGTTAGGGCGACGAGAGCAATCATTCCAAAGCCGTCCATTAACGGGTCACGCCCTTCAGTAACAGAGGCAACACCAACTGCAATCGCCATAATAAACGTGACTGTCATGGGGCCAGTGGCGACTCCTCCTGCGTCAAAAGCAATAGAAATGAATCGGTCTTTCGAGATGAACAGTAGAAAAATAGCTAGCGCATAACCGGGAATGAGTAGCCACCATAACGGAAAACCGATGACGATTCTTAACATGGATAGCGCAATTGAGACACCAACACCCAACGATAACGTTATAAGCATGACATTTTTCGAAATAGAGCCAGATGTCACCTTTTCTACTTCATAATTTAAGATACGAATTGCTGGTTCAGCAAAGGTCGCTACCAATCCGAAAAGAAACCCAAGAAAAGGTAAGAGAATAATTGTGTTTTCACGTTCTCCTAACAATTCACCAATCGCTTCACCAGCAGGGAAGAAGCCAACTTCTACCCCTTGTAAAAATAATACAAGGCCCACAAATGTAAAAAATAAGCCGATGAAAATATTCTTTAATTTACTTTTATCTAATTTTAAAAAGAAAAATTGAAACACGAGGAAAAAAATGAGTAGTGGTACTACTGCCATTGCAACTTCTATTATAACGTGATCAATATTTTCAAACAGGGCACCTATCATCCAAAAATCACTCCTAAAATCATGACTGAAATAATTGGCCCAATGGATGCTAAAGCAACAAGGCCAAAACCGTCACTAGTAGAGGACTTGCCTTGCAGGACAGAGGCGACTCCGACTCCGAGAGCTAATATGAAAGGCACTGTCATAGGGCCAGTCGTGACACCTCCAGCGTCAAAAGAGATAGGTAAATAACTTTGAGGAGTAAAGAGTGCAAGGATAAAAACGATGCTGTAGCCGCCCACTAATAAATATTTTAGCGGAATACTAAAGATCGTCCTTGCCATTGCCACAGTCACAAATATCCCTACTCCGATAGCAACGGAATAAACGAGTGTTAAGTTGGAAATTTCATCTTCTGATACTTGGGCAATTTGAGAGGCAAGCACACGAACATCTGGCTCAGCTACTGTGACAACGAATCCGAGAATGAAGCCGGTAATGAGAATAAGCCACGGTTTGTTTGTTTTAGGTAAGGTAGAACCGATTAATTCCCCGATAGGTAAAAGTCCGATATGTACTCCTACGAGAAAAAGAAATAAGCCGAGGCCGACCATGACAACACCAGCAAGAAATCGAATAAAAAGGTCAGTAGGCAAACCGATTACAGTATATTGTAAAATAATAATTAATAGTGCCATCGGAAGGATAGCCATCACTACCTCCTTGAGCTGCTCAATCACGTCTCTCATTAAATCCCCCCATTTATTCGTTAAGTAAGTTTAATAATACTAATATTTACCCCATAATCAACATTTGTACGCATGGAAATGTGAGTGTTAGCTTTCAGGTCCTCAGAGACTAATTACTAAGTTCCTTCACAATTATGTTCTCATCTATTTGCCTTCATATGCTTTATTTCACAGATACCCGTCAGTAAACTTCCGCCTCAAATAGAGGAGAGTTATATTTATTTAGGAGTGAGATAACGGATGTTAGTGTATTGCTTGAACGTTCGTTTTATAACGAGTAGTAATGAAACTGGATTTATATGGATTATATCTGATGTTAAGATTAACTTATAAGTTTGTCTTCATTCATTATACTATAATTGACTGAATAGTCAGATTGAATGAGTGAAAAAAAGCACCCATCTTTCTCATATAAGATGAGTGCCTTTTATTTTTAGGAAAAGTCTTTCACGTATCCGACTTTGATGATAGCCAAAGGAAGACCGCGTCCTCAGGTTTATCACAACTACTGCCTCAAAAGTAGAGAGAAAAGCTATATTTATTTAGGCGTGAGATAACGGACGTTAATCCTGATTGAAAGGTCGTTTTATTTGCTACTTAGTTATTATTCAAGGATGTCCCAGCCTGAAGATAACTCAATATCTGGGTGTTTGTCAGTAAACCAACGTAAGGCAAAATCGTTTTCAAATAATAAGACGGATCGTCCTTGTTGATCATTAACAAGCATTTTCCTGCTATCTGTCATGTCATCGGAGACGGAACCCTTCGTTATCCAACGAGCAAGCTCGTGTGTCATATGATTGAATTCGATATCCACTTTGTATTCATTTTTCATACGATATTCAAAAACCTGGAACTGAAGTTCGCCTACTGCACCGATAATATAATCTTCAAAGTAAGGTGTTTTATAAAGCTGTATGGTCCCTTCTTGGACGAGTTGCTCAATTCCTTTATGGTATTGTTTATGTTTAAGAGCATTTTTAGCTGTTATTTTTGCAAATTTTTCAGGTGGGAATTGTGGCATTTCTTCATATTGAAGAAGTTCCCCACCACCTACGATAGTATCACCCACTTGAAAGTTACCTGAATCATAGATACCTACAATATCGCCTGGCATGGCTGTATCCACCGTTTCCCTATCAGATGCAAAAAAGGAGTGAGACTGATTCAGTTTCATTTTCTTACCTGTACGTGAAAGGGTCACTTCCATTCCACGATCAAATTTACCTGAACATACACGGAGAAAAGCAATGCGGTCACGATGGTTCGGGTTCATATTGGCTTGTATCTTAAAGATGAATCCAGAGAACGCTTGACGTTCGGGATCGATAAATTCTCCCGATGCTTTTCTGGGCTGAGGAGGGGCAGCAAGCTTAACGAATTGATCGAGAAATGACTGTACACCAAAATTGGCGAGAGCACTTCCGAAGAAGACCGGTGTTAATGCCCCGTTTCGAACTTTTTCTATAGAAAATTCATTTCCTGCCTCTTCAAGTAGAAGGGTTTCCTCTTCTAATGTTTCACGTTCATAATCAGCTAATGACTTATCATCAGCGAGGGGCGTAATCTCTCTCTCGTGTAAGTCATTATATTTTTCAATCGTATCATCAGAAAGGCTATATATGCCTTTTAACCGTTTACCCATACCGACTGGCCAATTCATTGGATATGTTTCCATCTCAAGTGTCTCCTCAATTTCTGATAGGAGATCAAGAGGTTCCTTACCTTCTCGGTCAAGTTTATTAATAAACGTTAAGATTGGAATCCCACGCATTCGACAAACTTTAAACAGTTTCAATGTTTGTGCTTCAATTCCTTTTACACTATCAATGACCATAACTGCTGTATCAACGGCTGTGAGAGTACGATAAGTATCTTCACTAAAATCTTGGTGTCCTGGTGTATCAAGAATGTTGATTTGGACGTCTTTATATAATAATTGCATCACACTAGAAGTGACTGAAATCCCACGTTGTTTCTCGATTTCCATCCAATCGGATGTGGCGTACTTTCCTGATTTTTTACCTTTCACAGTTCCTGCACTTCGTATACCGCCCCCAAGGAGAAGAAGTTTCTCAGTAAGTGTTGTTTTACCGGCATCCGGGTGAGAAATAATAGCGAACGTTCGTCTTGGTGTATCCACAGACATCATTAACATAATCCTTTCTATCTTAAAGTAATAACTATCTTGAACTTTTATAAATAAAGTTACTCCAATTTACTATTATAACGAAAAAGATGGAAATTAGCTAAACGCTTTTAATGATTTTTTGAGGGCTTTCTGCCGTTCCAGTTTATTTTAACAATCATAACGTATTAACAAGAAAAAGAAGGGAGGAGAAAAGGATGTCTCATTACCCACCACATGATTGTAAAAAGGGACATGGGGAAGGGTTTGTGTTGCTCGTGGTTCTTTTTATTTTACTCGTCATTATTGGTACGGCTTACGTTTGTTAGAGGTGAAAAAAACCACCGATCTTTCAAGGTCGGTGGTTTTTTAATACGTTAGTATCGATATAACAAACTCTATAAAAATTATCCGTGAGTTTTCTCAAACGAGCTAATTTTATCTTGATGCGTTAATGTTACGGCGATTTCATCCCATCCATTTAACAACATCTCCTTTAAATAGCTAGCTAATTCAAAGGTTGCAAGGAAACCGTTGTTATCAGTTATGATTTGGCTTTCTAAATCGACAGTCAGATTGTACTCGACACCCTCAGCGTTAGTGACAAGTTCAGTTACTTTTTCTTCAGGCAGTTGAATGGCTAAAATACCATTTTTCCCACAGTTGCTGTAAAAAATATCGGCGTAACTAGGGGCAATAACGATTCTAAAACCGTAATCCTGAATAGCCCACGGGGCATGTTCTCTTGAAGAGCCACAGCCAAAGTTTTCCCCCGATACAAGGATAGAAGCCCCTTTATAAATAGGATGATTTAATGAAAAGTCTTCGCGTGGTTTACCATTTTCGTCAAAGCGCCAGTTATAAAATAAAAATTGTCCAAATCCTTGCCGTTCAATTCTTTTTAAGAATTGTTTTGGAATAATTTGATCTGTATCGATGTTAGACCGATTTAAAGGATAGACTTTTCCGGTATGCTGTTTTATAGGTTCCATCAGATGGCCTCCTGTTCTAAAAGTGAGGGGAGGAAATAGCTTCCTCTAAGCGATATTGGCTAAGAAATTGATGTGTATTAAACAGGTGTGGCGAGATAGTTTCTTACATCCACAAAATGTCCTTCGACCGCAGCAGCCGCAGCCATTTCAGGACATACGAGGTGAGTTCTCGCCCCTGTACCTTGTCGGCCTTCAAAATTTCGGTTAGATGTGGATGCACACCTTTCACCTGCAGGTACAATATCATCATTCATCGCAAGACACATACTACAGCCTGCGTCACGCCATTCAAAGCCCGCTTCAGTAAAAATTTTGTCCAATCCTTCGTCTTCGGCAGCTTTTTTAACTGTCTGTGAACCAGGTACAACCATGGCTTTGACAGAAGAGTGAACTTTTCTACCTTCAATTATTTTAGCAGCTCTTCTCAAATCACTTAATCGTGAGTTTGTACATGAACCAATAAAAACATGATCGATTGTCACAGAAGAAATAGGTTGGTTAGCTTCAAGTCCCATGTAGTCAAGTGCTCGTTCAATTTCTTCTTTTTCAGAAGGGGATTGAGCATCTTCTGGAGAAGGAACTTGACCACTTATAGGAATACACATACTAGGGTTTGTCCCCCATGTTACTTGTGGTTCTACTTCATGAGCCTCAATTTCCACTGTAGCATCGTAATAGGCGCCTTCATCGGTTTTGAGAGATTTCCAATAAGCAACAGCTTTATCGAAAGATTCTCCTTTGGGGACGTGACGACGTCCTTTCAAATAGTTAAATGTTGTGTCATCCGGACTGATTAAACCTGCACGAGCACCTGCTTCAATCGACATATTACAGATGGTCATCCGTTCTTCCATCGTCAAGTTTTCGATCGCGTCACCTGTATATTCTAATACGTATCCCGTGCCGAATTTAACACCAAATTTTGCGATAATAGCCAGTATTAAATCTTTGGCGGTCACAGCTGGACTAAGGCGACCGTTTACTTTCACATTCATCGTTTTTGGAGGTGCTTGCCACAACGTTTGAGTGGCAAGGACGTGTTCTACTTCGCTCGTTCCAATACCGAATGCTAATGCACCAAATGCCCCGTGTGTAGACGTATGACTATCACCACAAACGATTGTTTTTCCAGGTTGTGTTAAACCGAGCTCTGGTCCAATAACGTGTACAATCCCTTGATCTGGGTGATCGATATCGGCTAAAGATACACCGAACTCTTCACAGTTTTTCTTTAATGTTTCCATTTGTTTTTTGGAAATAGGATCATTAATAATATGCCGAGCGATAGTAGGGACATTATGGTCCATAGTAGCGAATGTACGATCTGGTCTCCGTACTTTACGGTTTTTCATGCGAAGTCCTTCGAAAGCTTGAGGTGATGTCACTTCGTGCACGAGCTGTAAGTCAATGTATAACAAATCAGGTTTGTTCTCTTCGCGATGAACAACATGATCTTGCCAAATTTTTTCTACAATTGTTTTGGGTTCTGACATTTTTACTCACTCCTTCACGCATAACAGCTCATGATGCTGTTCGTGGCACTATTTGATTTTATATAATCTACGACATATTTAGTCATTTTTTCGGTGCCGACTTTTTGACCGTCAATGATATTCAGATCACCAGTATGATATCCTTGTGCTAAGACATTTTGTACTGCTGATTCGACAATACGTGCTTCATTATCTAGATTAAATGAATGACGTAATAGAAGAGCGGCCGATAAAATCATCGCGAGGGGATTAGCGATGCCTTGACCAGCGATGTCAGGCGCTGAACCATGGACAGGTTCATAAAGACCAAAGCTGTCTTCTCTTAAGCTGGCAGAGGGCAACATGCCAAGTGAACCAGTAAGGACGGAAGCTTCATCACTTAAAATATCTCCGAACATGTTTTCTGTGACGATCACATCAAAGTGTGAAGGGTTTGTAATAAGCCGCATAGCAGCTGCATCAACGAGCATATGTTCAACCGTGACATCTGGGTAATTTGCTTTTTTCTCTTCGACAACTTCACGCCATAATTTACTCGATTCAAGGACATTTGCTTTATCAACTGATGTTAAATGCTTACGTCTAATGCTGGCCGCTTGAAATGCTTTCTCAACGATACGTTCAATTTCAGCACGTTCATAAGCAAGGGTGTCTACGACAGAGAGACCATTATTTCGACGTTCACTCGGTGTACCAAAGTATAAACCACCTGTCAACTCACGGACGATAAGTAGGTCACTTCCTTTTACAACCTCTTCTTTTAACGGTGAAGCGTGTAAAAGATTATCGAAGCCTTGAATAGGGCGTAAATTGGCAAATAAATCAAGTTCTTTGCGAATACCTAGCAGCCCTTTCTCTGGGCGGAGATGGGAAGGGTTTTGATCCCATTTTGGTCCACCAACAGCCCCTAGTAAAACAGCATCAGCGGATTTACAGGCGGCAGTTGTTTCATCAGGAAGAGGTGTTCCATGCTCATCTATAGCACTGCCTCCAATTGCATGTGTGTCAAAGGAAAATGTATGATTGTATTCCTCTGCAATGGCTTCAAGCACTTGCTTAGCTGAATCAATTACTTCTGTGCCGATTCCGTCGCCGGGCAGAAGGACAATTTTTTTAGTCATCGACTTGTTGCCTCCTTTAATTTGGTTGAGCTTGCACGATTTTGTCTTTAATAGGGTCTCGATGATAAAATGCACGATTAACTGCATTGATGAATGCTTTGGCAGATGCCTCTAATACATCTTGAGAGGAGCCACGCCCAGATACTGAGATGCCATTAACAGTCATTTTTACATTAGCTTGTGCTAGTGCGTCTCTTCCTCGGCCAATTGAGCTGAGGTGATAATCGGTAAGGTGGATTGATTCTGCAATAATGTTATCAAGTGTATTGTATAAGGCCTCGACACTTCCTTGGCCAGTAGCGGCTGTTTCAACTTTCGTACCGTCAGGAGCAATTAATGCTACTGTCGCTGTCGGCAAATTTGAAGAACCGTATTGGACTTGAAAAGCATCTAATTTATATTTTTTAACGTCATCTGAATGAGTTTGAATCTCGGTTAATATAGTGAACAAATCGTCATCAGTGACTTCTTTTTTTCGATCAGTTAGTCGTTTAAAAGATGTGAAAGCTTCTTTAAGTTTATCTTCAGAAAGTTCATAACCAAGCTGTTTGACTTTGTCGCTGAAGGCGTGTTTACCTGAATGCTTACCCATCACTAAGTTATTTGATTGAACACCAACGAGTTCAGGTGTGATAATTTCATAAGTTGACGCGTTTTTAAGGACGCCATCTTGGTGGATTCCTGATTCGTGAGCAAATGCATTCTGACCCACAACAGCTTTATTTCTTGGTACAGCCATACCTGTTAAGTTACTTACAAGGTCACTTGTGCGTTTGACTTCTTTTAAAACTAGGTTGGTCGTATAAGGATAAAAATCTTTGCGAATTGTTAAGGCGACTGCTAATTCTTCCAAAGCAGCATTTCCTGCACGTTCCCCAATTCCGTTGATTGTGCCTTCCACTTGAGTAGCCCCATTTTCAATTGCGGCTATCGTATTTGCCACTGCCATGCCAAGATCATCGTGACAATGAGCTGATAAAGTAACATTGTCGATGTTTCGGACATTTTCTTTAATATATTTAAACATTTTTCCGTACTCAGCTGGTGTTGTATAGCCTACAGTGTCTGGTAAATTAATGACCGAAGCACCTGCTGCAATGACCTTTTCAATAATTTTAACGAGAAAGTCCAAGTCTGAGCGAGAAGCATCTTCTGCAGACCATTGAACTTTCGGAAAATTCCGACGAGAATATTTAACCATGTCCTCAGCGAGCTGAATCACTTGTTCAGGTGTTTTCTTCAATTTGTAAGTCATATGAATAGGGGAGGTAGCAAGGAAAACATGTAGCCTTGGATCTGCCCCTTCTTTAAGTGCTTCCCACGCTGTATCTATATCTGATTTTTTAGCTCTTGCTAATCCGGTTACAGAAACGTTCTTAATTTGACGGGCTATTTGTCGAACCCCTTCAAAATCCCCTTGGGAGGAAGCAGGAAAGCCTGCTTCCATCACATCGATGCCAAGTCGTTCAAGCTGTTTTGCTATTTCTAGCTTTTCTAGCTGATTGAGGTTGACACCAGGAGATTGTTCTCCGTCCCGAAGGGTTGTGTCAAAAATGTTAACGTGAGCCATTGGAGACCACATCCTTTTTCTTGTTGGCTTTCTCCTTTACAAAAGGCATTAGTTCGCGCAGTTCACGTCCAACCTTTTCAATTTGATGCTCGTTTTCTCTCGCATTAATGGCATTAAATTGTGGACGGTTAGCTTGATTTTCAAGTATCCATTCTTTAGCGAATTTACCAGATTGGATGTCAGTCAAGACGTCTTTCATGCGGGCTTTCGTTTCTTCATTGACAACTCGTGGTCCGGAAACAAAGTCACCCCATTGAGCTGTATCTGAAATCGAGTAACGCATGCCTTCAAGGCCTCCTTCATAGAGTAGGTCCACAATTAATTTTAGCTCGTGTAAGCACTCGAAGTAGGCAACCTCTGGTTGATAACCAGCTTCAGTTAATGTCTCAAATCCTGCTTTAATTAAACTTGTTGCACCGCCACATAAAACGGCTTGCTCTCCGAATAAATCTGTTTCTGTTTCTTCTTGGAAAGTCGTTTCAAGAATGCCGGCACGTCCTGCACCCACTCCTTTAGCGTAAGCTAGGGCGATATCAGTGGCTTTACCAGAGTAATCTTGGTAAATACCAAACAATGCTGGAACGCCTGCGCCTTCTTCAAATGTACGGCGCACAAGGTGTCCAGGTCCTTTAGGAGCTACTAGAAACACATCCACGTTTTCTGGAGGAACGATCTGGCTAAAGTGAATATTGAATCCGTGGGCAAAGGCTAAAGCATTACCTTCTTCTAAATACGGTTTGATATGTTCTTCATAAATTTTAGGTTGGTGTTCATCTGGAAGAAGAATCATGATAACATCAGCTTGTTTTGCTGCATCAGCGACTGTTTCTACTTGAACACCATCTTCAACAGCTTGGTCCCACGACTTTCCTTTTCTAAGTCCTACGACGACATCAAAGCCGCTTTCTTTAAGGTTAAGAGCGTGAGCGTGCCCTTGAGAGCCGTAGCCAATGATGGCGATCTTTTTATTTTTCAATACCTCTTCTTGAATGTTGTTGTTGTAAAGTACTTTTGTCATTGTTCAGTCATCCTTCCATTTGTCATTTTAGTGATTTTTAGGCTTTAGCCGTATAAGACAGCGAGCCTATTCGCATTTTACTGTCATACTTAAAGTTATATTATTAAGTAGGGGAGAGTCCCTTACTTTAATATTGAATAGGAGGTAAACTCTGTCACCTGAGGTTGATGTCCACGTGCAAAGGCTGTGAGCCCAGTTCGTGCAATGTCCTTTATTCCATATGGTCGTAGCAGTTCAATAAGTGCTTCAATTTTATCGGGTTTACCAGTCACTTGAATGGCTAAGCTGTCTTTACTCACATCGATAATAGATGCTCTGAAAGGTTCAATAATGCCTTGAATCTCATTTCGATGCTGTGCATTGCTCACGACTTTGATAAGTGCTAGTTCTCTAGCTACGATCGCCTTATCAGACAGGTCGGTTACTTTTAGGACATCTATCTGTTTATTAAGTTGTTTTGTTAATTGCTCTAGCTTTTGATGATCGTCTACATGGACAACAAAGGTCATTTTCGAAATGCCTTCAGTTTCCGTTCGACCGACTGAGATACTTTCAATATTGAATTGGCGCTTCTGCATAAGGCCCGTCACGCGATTTAAAACACCGCTTCTGTTTTGAACGACAGCCGTTATGATACGTTTCATGGTTTCACTCCTATCATCTCGTGGATACCTTTTCCTGGTGGGACCATTGGATAGACATTCTCTTGCTGTAATACACGACAGTCCATAAGCACTGGCCCATTATAAGCCATCACGTCTTTAATGCTGTCGTTAAATTGCTTCTGTGTTTCAATTTTCATACCACGAATATTATAACTTTCAGCTAGTTTCACAAAATCTGGTTGGACACTGACGATAGATTCTGAATAGCGTTTATCATAAAAAGCTTCCTGCCATTGTCTTACCATACCTAATGCGCCATTATTGACAATAATTATTTTTACAGGAAGTCCTCGTTCTTGGAGGACAGAAAGTTCTTGTAATGTCATTTGAAACCCACCGTCACCAACAACGGCTACAACTGGCTCTTCTGGGGCAGCTAATTGAGCTCCGATGGCAGCTGGGAAGCCAAATCCCATCGTACCTAATCCACCTGATGTGACCCATTTATTTGGTTGTGCAAATGCGTAATATTGTGCTGTCCACATTTGATGCTGTCCCACGTCCGTTGTGACAATTGCTTTACCATCGGTTGCATCATGCAGCGATTTAATTAACCATTGAGGAATCATGTCTTCAGTTGGATTGTTGTACCACAGTGGGAAGCTGGCTTTACTTTCTTTCAACTGTGTCATCCACTCACTGTGATCAGGCTTTTCGTTTACTTGTTTTTTAAGTTCTTCTAATGCAGCTCGAGAATCGGACACAATAGGTATATGAGTCGTTACATTTTTACCAATCTCTGCAGGGTCAATATCAATATGAGCTACCGTTGCATTTGTAGCAAAGTGCTCTAGATTGCCTGTCAGCCTATCATCAAATCGAGCGCCTATATTTATAAGAAGATCACATTCCGATATAGCCATATTTGACGTGTAAGTGCCGTGCATGCCTGCCATACCTAAGAATAGCTCGTGATTCCCTGGAAAAGCACCAAGGCCCAGTAAAGTAGATGTAACAGGAAGCTCATAGGCTTCGACAATGTCGAGCAACAGGTCGGAAGCTTTACCATGAATGACGCCTGCACCTGTTAGAATTAGTGGCTTCTTTGATTTCTTCAATGCTTCAGTTAACTTTTTAATCTGTAACGGATTCGGCTTAATAGTCGGTTGGTAGCCTGGCAAATGGAAGTCTGACTCATCCACTTTCAAACACGGGTTAGCTGAAATATCCTTTGGAATATCTACTACGACAGGTCCAGGACGTCCAGTTGAGGCAATATGAAATGCCTCTTTAATGATCCGTGGAATGTCGTAGCTCGACTGGACTTGATAGTTATGCTTTGTAATTGGCGTTGTAATTCCCATTACGTCGGCCTCTTGGAAAGCATCAGTTCCTGTAACCGATGTGGCAACTTGGCCGGTAATGATTACAAGGGGCAACGAGTCCATCATGGCATCCGCAATTCCTGTGATAAGGTTGGTGGCCCCTGGACCAGACGTAGCTAAAACTACACCAGGACGTCCTGACACTCTTGCGTATCCTTCTGCAGCATGAATGGCACCTTGCTCATGTCTTGTTAAGATGTGTTCGAAGTCACCATCTGAACGAAATAAAGCATCATAGATTGGTAAGACAGCTCCTCCTGGGTATCCAAAAATCGTATCTACCTGTTGTTCCAATAAGGAGTCAATTAAAATATCCGCACCTGTTTTTACTACCGTTTTCGGCTGAGTTTTAGGTTTAGTTTCCACGTTCACCTATCATCCCTCCTGTAATCAATTATGATCGTTATAGTTGTAGCCAAATCAATAGAAAAAGACCTTTTCCTCCGTGAACTTTTCATACCATGACATATATGGCATGGTATGAAAAGTTCAACGGGGAGAAAAGGCCTTTACATTTTCTCGGTACCACCCGGTTTTACAATATCCTCACAGATATTGACTCATGAAGCTGCTAAAGAGCTGCTCCTTTTGATAACAGGTATGTTCAATACCTGGTTAAGCCTACTAGACATTGTCGTTCAACAAAACACTCGGGGAAGATGTCGGATTAAGCTGTATTTCCGGGCTTCCAGCAACCCCGGCTCTCTGTGAATACAGACCCTTAACCCTTTTTTCCCGTCATCGATTTAACGGTATTTAACTGTAGTTTTCTCAACTGACGATCGCTTTTCCACTGGATGGGGAAGACTCATAACAGGCAACCCCATCAGTACGAACAACTTTTCTAAATTCATTGAGTAAATGATTGGTAATTTTTCCAGGCTTACCATCATTAATTTGGCGGCCATCTACTTCCACCACAGCAATCACTTCAACTGCTGTTCCAGTAAGGAATACTTCTTCAGCCACATACACATCGTGTCTTGTAAATGGGGTTTCTTTCATATCATAGCCATGTTTATAAGCTAGCTCTATGATAGCATTGCGTGTAATTCCTTCCAATGCACCGAGGTAAACTGGCGGTGTGTAAATGACATTATTTTTAACGATAAAAATATTATCAGCAGAGCCTTCTGTTACGTATCCTTGATCATTTAGCATTAGGGCTTCATCAACGCCAGCTTGATTTGCTTCAAGTTTGACGAGTATATTATTTAAATAGTTCAATGACTTAACTTGAGGACTTAAGACGTCAGGTCTATTTCGCCTGCTGGCAACTGAACCGACGCGTAATCCCTTCTGGTAGAGTTCTTTAGGGAAAAGAGCGAGTGCCTCAGCTATTACAATAACTTGAGGGTTTGAGCAAAAAGTGGGATCAAGCCCAAGATTTCCCGGTCCTCGTGAGACAACAACTCGGATATAAGCAGTGTCTAGTTTATTCTTCCGGATTGTGTCCACAATAATTCGTGTTAATTCCTCCTTGTCGTATGGAATATTTAACATAATTGATTGTGCCGATTCATAGAGACGTTGGAGGTGCTCATTAAGCTTGAACACATTACCACTGTATACGCGAATACCTTCAAAAACACCGTCACCGTATAAAAAACCGTGGTCATAAACAGAAATGACAGCATCTTCTTTTTTAACGAATTCGCCTCCGAGAAAAATCCACTGGCTACTCATACCGATCACTCCTTTCTTTAAAGTTTAGACGCTTTAATGCACTAAAAAACTGAAAAAGAATATTAACCTTACGACCATTTTGTTTAATGGAGGAGAGAAGAAATGAACTACGACTCTCTAAAAGTTAAAATGATCAAAGGTTATGAATGAAATTTCTAGTTGTTATAAGGGCGTTTTTTAAAAATTTCAATTAGTAAATAAATATGATATTGACGCCAATATTACAGCCAAAAACGGGGAAGGTCAACAGGTATTTGTGAAAAATTCTAACATTTCAAAACTATCACACATATAGAAAGCGCTTTCTGTCCAGTGGTTGACACTAAAAAATTAAATTTTCTGATAAATTGTAAATTTTTTTAAAGCGCTTTCATTTTAGCGTGTTATTGTGCTATTTATCAAGCCTTGTCTGAAGTTTTCTCATCATTTTAGAAGTTTTTACATAAGTTGTATTAATTGACCGTAGAAGGAGGTAGATATGAATGACGGACAATGAGGCGCTAACAAAAACCATTAACGAAATTACAGATATTGCTAAAGGGTTTGGGCTTGATTTTTATCCGATGCGTTATGAAGTTTGTCCAGCAGATATTATATATACGTTTGGGGCATACGGTATGCCTACTCGATTTAATCACTGGAGTTTCGGTAAACAGTTTCATAAAATGAAATTGCAATATGATTTAGGGCTGAGCAAAATATATGAATTAGTGATCAATTCAGATCCTTGTTATGCTTTTTTACTTGATACGAACTCACTTATTCAGAACAAGTTGATTATTGCCCATGTGTTAGCGCATTGTGATTTTTTTAAAAACAATGCACGTTTTGCTAATACGAGGCGAGATATGGTTGAAAGTATGACAGCGACTGCGGAACGGATACATCATTACGAAATGGTGCACGGTAAAAAAGAAGTAGAAGTTTTTCTAGATGCGGTTTTGGCTATACAAGAACATATTGATCCGAGTATTCAGCGCTCAAAATTAAATTGGACGATGGAAGATGTGTGGGTAGAACTGGAAAATGATGATGATAAGGGAATAGAAACTCCTTATGATGATTTATGGCAGCTAGATAAAGACAAAAAGGGTGCTCAAGCGGCTAAGAGATCTAAAAAGAAAAAGCAGTTTCCGCCGGAACGAGAAAAAGATCTTTTATTATTTATTGAACATTATAGTAAGGAGCTAGAAGATTGGCAGCGAGATATTTTAACTATGATGCGTGAGGAAATGCTATATTTTTGGCCACAGTTGGAAACGAAAATTATGAATGAAGGATGGGCAACTTATTGGCATCAACGAATTTTAAGAGAAATGACATTGACGTCTGGTGAGGCTGTGGAGTTTGCAAAATTAAATGCAGGGGTGGTACAGCCGTCTACCACACAGATTAATCCTTACTACCTTGGTTTGAAGATTTTTGAGGATATTGAAAAGCGTTATGATAACCCTACGAAACATATGATTGAAAAACAAAAAATTAAACGAGGAAGTGGGCGGGAAAAAATTTTTGAAGTAAGGGAAATTGAATCAGATATTTCCTTTATCCGTAATTATTTAACGAAAGAATTGGCAGCTGAAGAGGATATGTATTTATTTCAAAAAGATGGTAAAGAGTACAAAATCATTGATAAAGAATGGGAGCATATACGAGATCAGTTAATTTCAAGCAGAGTTAATGGTGGCTTTCCCTTTATTAATGTCATCAATGGTGATTATCTTAAGGCAGGGGAACTTTATTTATCTCATGAGTATGAAGGAGTGGAGTTGGATACGACATACTTGGAAAAAACGCTACCCTATATTTATCAACTTTGGGGAAGACCTGTTCATTTAGAAACAGTTATAGCTGATAGAGCCATCGTGTTCTGCTGTGACGGTAAAAAAATAAATAAACGATACGTAACATGAGTGAAAGAGTTCCGGGGAGGAAAAACCCCCCGGAATTTTTGCATGATTAATGGTAAGCGTCTGTAAAACTGCCGCTAATGTCCTGGTCCACTTAACTCCCAATTGGTTGAAGAGACGTTTTATACAGGCCATGCTTGTTGTGTATAAGCCATGTCAAAGAACATATATTCCATTTTGCAGCCGTTTATAAAATGCTGGCGCATTCTTTCGCGCTCAGCTTGGCCAGCATCTTCAGCAAGTTCATCAAGCCATCTCAACGTTTCAGCAATGCTGGGCATTTCTAAATTGCCATAGAAAGATATCCAAGGATAGAAAGGGTGATTCTCATCAGGCTTTACGTCGTTCATAAGTCTTTTTCCGATGTCCAGATAAATCCAAGGACAAGGAAGTGCCACAGCTAGCGCTTCTCCTAATGTGCCACTTTGGGCTACTTGTAGCATGTAACGACTATAATGATGGGCATTTGGTGCAAGACTTTCACCTTGAAGCACTTCATAGTCTACACCTGCTACATTACAAAAATTATGATGTGGGTGGGTTTCATCTGCTAAAATGAATGAGATACCTTCATTCAGTAAGGTCATTTTTTTTCTATCCGTGCATTTAGCCATTGTGTACGCTCTCGTTTGAATCATGGCGTTCAAATACTCGAAATCTTGTTTAACATAGTGAATAAGCTGTTCCTTTGATAGTTCACCTTTACCGATCCCCTGTACGAAAGGATGGTGATAACAAGCATCAAATAAGGAATTCGTTTCTTTGCGAAGTGTAGTCGTAAAACTCATAATATGCCTCCTTTAAAATGAGACAAAATCCAACTAGAAGGTCATTCGGCTAGGAGTAATAATAAGGAGAGGTGACATAGACGAATAGAATATTAGGTAGCCAAAAAAGTTGAAAACTATTTTAAGTTGCTTTATAAGGCACCTGAAGTTAATTAACGGACGTGGTTATAAAACAAAACGTCATTCCTTCATAAAGGAATGACGTGATCAATAACTACCCAAGTCTCGCTAAAATAAACTGAGTTATCGCTACGCCACTTTCCTACGCTAGTATGAACTAGATCAGGTTCAAAGGGATTAGGATTGCTTACCTATCTCAGCCAAAAAGGCACCCCTAGTGGATTTGCCTATGAAATTATATGTTTACTTTACCATCACTTCCCAGATAATTCAATGCTGTATTATTGATTTTCTTAACACGTGATGAAGTGTTTATCTATTACCCCTTGCCAAAATGTAGCCATTGTCTCACTTTCGTTATGTGGAGGCTTTGTGGTTGGTCTATGATAAGAAAGGTGGTGGATAACATACTAACTCTCTATATCGCAAAATCAGGTATTTTTAAAACCGATGAAGCTAAGCATTCTACCTGTTTTTCCGTTATCTCTTCGATGAGAGAAAAATAAATTTTTTTCACAACTTGTACAGTACTGAGAGACAAGAATGTTAGCTCTATCAATACCAGCATCCAATAGTAATTGCAAATTTAATTTTTTTAAATCAAGACTGTATTGATCATTACTTATTTTTTGATAAGGTGAAGTTGAAATATGACTAGAAGAGAGTATGTTATCAACTTCCTTAATAACTCTGTCATCTACCCTGTAGCAACAAGCGCCAATTGATGGCCCTATAGCCGCATGAATTTTAGTGGGAGGGATAGATTCATTAAGTTTCCAAAGTTCCACCATTTTTCCAGCGATGTTTTTAACAGATCCCTTCCAGCCAGCATGAGCAATTCCTATTGTATGGTGTTCGGGAGCTATATAATAAATTGGAACACAATCTGCATAGCAAAGGGTAAGGAGGGTGTTTGTTTCTGTCGTATAAAAACCGTCAGTTCCTTTAATGCTGTCGTGGTAATTAACTGTACCATAACCCGTCAGTTTTTTTGATATTTTAACAATATGATCTTCGTGTACTTGCTCAGCACATGCCCAATTTTCTAATGGGAACTCGAGTAAATCAGCGAGGGAACGACGGTTTTCTCTTACATTAAGGTTCGTATCGTTAACGTGCAAACCAAGATTATTTGAGGTGAAAGCTCCGCTGCTTGTACCACCATTTTTTGTCGTAAAGCCAGCTAATATATTAGGTGAGAGGTTATCCCAGTCTTGCAAAATAGTTAATGCATCTGATTGTATTTGAAATGGTTCTCTTATCATACCCATACTCTCCTTAAAAATAACATCTATTTATGTGAAGAAGAATCAACCGATAATAGCCATTTTAGTGTATGTTTGGGCTAGCAAAAAAGTGTGAAAAACGAAAAAGGACAACTGTCCTTTTCTCTGTTCTTGGGAGATATTATTTTTTTTCCTCATTAGCACCATACATCTCATAAACTTTTTGCGTATTTTTGCGAGCAGTTTTTTTTGTTGATTTCTTTAATCTATAAACAGTAAATGAAGCGGCAGCAAATACAACAATCATTGCGATATAAGCGTATCCCATTCCACTGTCAGAAGGGTCTGGTACAGTGAAAATATCCATTTCAAACTCCCCTTTCTAAATTCTATACTTTGATTTATTATAACAAGTTTAGCCGATTTTTTCCCTCTTGAACGAGTTTATATTTTTTATCACAGATAAGCATCCGTAAACCCCCCGCCTCAAAATAAAGAGGAGAGGTGGCGCTAGTTAGGGGTGAGTTTTACCAAGTCTGAAAATACGATGTATCGTTCTTAGGAAAAGAGGAGTGAGGGCTGATTTACGAGTTGCTTCTCTATCATAGTAAGCCCTTTCATGTTAAGCTTTAAGAAGAAAACAGACCATTTATCACAGATAAGTGTCCGTAAACCTCCCTGCTCAAAATAGAGAGGAGAGGTAACTCTATATAGTCGGGAGATAACGGCGGCTAATGTTTTGATTCATCAACAACCAATTAGTGGGAGAAGAACGAAAAATCCCTGATTTGAAGGTTGGTTTTATAATGGTATCACTTTATTGAAATAATAGGGTTAAAAACAAACGAAAAACACCTAACGTATAGGTGTTTTTGAAAGTGATTTTACACATTGAATCCAGATGCTTGAAAACAGAATGACGTCAGCTTACTTTACATTGAATGTGGGGACTACAATACGAGAGCATAGGCTTATTTTACAAGCTAGGCAAAGAAATGCCCCATAATAGCAAAGAAGAAGACAATACTAAATCCCAAAATTGTTTTTTTCAATGCAGGTCCCTCCTTTTTTAAAAAAAGTGTTATAAGCTTAAAATTAGCCTTAAATGTGTATATGACACCTTAGGTGGAATTTAAATGATTGTATCACTATATAACTCATTATATCGGCATTTTAATATATATATCGCTGGATGTGAAGGGGTTTTTAACATTTTTTTGAGAAAAAATATCGACATATTTTTATAGCATTTATTTAGAAGGATATGATGTACTGAGTATGAGTAGCTTAATGTGTGATACATTATTGTCAAACGAGCGCTTGAAAGGAGGAAGTTGATGACTTTGCTTGCCACGCAGCCTTATTATAAGGTTGAAAGAGAAGTAAACAGTATCGAACAAAAGAATGTAGAATATCAAAGAACGATGTATCTGTATAAAGATAAGCTTGTGACGAAACGACGAGAGTTTCCTGCGGATAAAATCTTCGACATGTCCTATAGGGAACTTCCGGGAGGTGAAGGCCTACTTTATGTTCATACAAGTCAAGGAGTATTTTCTTACACGGTAAAGTCGGATCCATTCCCTTTTATCCAAACATTTAAAAAACGAGAGAAAGAGATTTTGGATGAGTTAAAAAAGGAGGACTGATTCAGCAGTGATGAAGGACGTGACGGGGAGGTAAGAATGTTCATAGAGTCAAAAAGGAGGAAATAATGAACTATCGCCGTTTAGGAAGTACAGATTTAAAGCTTAGTGAGTTAAGTTTTGGCACGTGGGCCATCGGTGGGGCATGGGGGAAGACGAGTGATAGGGAAGCGCTGGAAGGATTAAATAAAGCGATTGAGTGTGGTGTTAATTTTTTTGATACAGCCGATGTTTATGGGGAGGGGCGTAGTGAAGAATTATTGGCTAAAGCTACAAAAGGAAAAAAGCATGACATCTATATCGCGAGCAAATTTTGTCGTGCAGGAGATATCGATGATCCTCTAACTTATTCAGAACCTTCCGTCAGAAATTACCTTGAAAAGTCCCTTAAACGTCTTAACCGAGAGTGCATTGATTTATATCAGATCCATTGTCCTCCAATTAAGATTTTGCGGGAAGGCAATGTGTTTAATGTACTCGATAAGCTGCAGAAGGAAGGTAAAATCCGCTACTACGGGGTGAGCGTAGAAACGGTGGAAGAAGGACTACTATGTCTAGAACAGCCAAATGTAAGAGCGTTACAAGTTATTTTTAATATTTTTAGGCAAAAGCCAGCGGTTAATTTATTCCCGAAAGCAATTGATAAAGGGGTTGGTATCTTGGCAAGAGTGCCATTAGCTAGCGGGCTATTAACTGGGAAGTTTTCTGAAGGGCATCGCTTTTCTGAGGACGATCATCGCCAATTTAATAAAGATGGGGATCAATTTAACGTGGGAGAAACATTTGCAGGCATTCCCTTTGATAAAGGGGTAAAATTAAGTGAAGAGTTAGCATGGATCGCTCAGGAGAGGGAGAGTATGGCAGCGGCTGCATTGAAGTGGATATTAGAGCATCACGCCGTTTCTACTGTTATTCCTGGCTTCAAAACAGCAGAGCAAGTTGAAAAAAACTTAAAAGCTGTTCACGAAAAGAAATTTTCTCAAAAAGAGATGACGAGGCTTGCAGAATTTTATCAACACGATGTAGAAGATAATATACGAGGACCCTATTAGTAATGAGTGAATTTAGGAGTGTAAGAAGGGTAAGAGGGGAAAGCACTCTACTTCCCCTCCTTTTTTATAAACATATAAAAAGCAGTTAATACGCTCATGAGATTAGTTTAAGTTCGTCACTTCTGCGAGCTCGTTTTCTAGAAAATCCATCAGATCTTTAATCATTGTTTCTGAAAAGTCAAAGGAAATTCCTGCTGTAGCATAAACTTCTGGAAGAGAGCGTGAGGCACCAAGTTTAAGGGCTTTTTTGTAATTTTCCAACGTTCTTTCTTGGTTGTCACGGTATTGCTTATACATTTGTAGTGCACCTAGCTGGGCAATTACATACTCGATAAAATAAAATGGCACTTCATAAATGTGAAGGATACGTTGCCAAGAACTTTCAGCCCATGTTTCGTATCCGTTCCAATCAACAACTGAAGAGTTATAATATTTTTGTAACTCAAAAAACTTAGCATTTCTTTCTGCGACTGAATGTGTTGGATTTTCATAAAGCCAATGCTGGAATTGATCGACGACAACTCCCATAGGAAGAAAATTAATGATCCCTTTTAGTAATTCTTTTTTTGCACGAATTAAGTCGGTTTTATTCTCGTAAAACTCATGCCAATAGTCCATTGAAAATAGTTCCATACTCATACTAGCTAATTCACTTGATTCCATCGGTGTGTCACGATATTTACTTAACTTTAATTCCTTTTTTAACTCATTATGAATGCAATGCCCCATTTCATGAAGAAGTGTGATTATATCATCGTGTGTTTGTGAGGCATTCATAAATATAAAAGAAAGTTGTGAGACTGGTAATGGCGAGCAAAAGCCCCCGGGAGACTTTCCTTTTCGCGTTGTCAAATCAAGCATATGGCGTTCATCCATTGTTGTTAATAGATTGGCAAATCGGCTATCCATTTTAGAAAAAATGGTAGTAGTACGCTGAACGAGTTCATCTCTCGTATTAAATGGTTTTAATGGAAACTCGCCTTTTACCACTCCGTTCGTGTCCCAAGGACGGTAAAGGTCAACACCTAATTCACTTTTATGAGCCGTTTGAAGCTTTTCTTTAAGGGGAGTTACGTGTTTACGTACCGCTTCAGCCAATGTGTTGCAGTCTTCTGGCGTGTAGTCAAACCGTTCATATTTTTTAAACATATAGTCACGATAATTAGATAACCCTGCATTTTTCGCTTTTTCTTGCCTAATTAGAATGAGGTCATCCATAATTTTCTGTAAGGGGGCTTCAATTGTTGTGAAAGCTTCAGCTATGTGAGAGAAAGCTTCCTTTCGAACAGTCCTTTCTTCATTTTCTAAATAAACAGAGAGCTCACTTATTGTTTTCTCTTCTCCGTGCCAATCCACTGTTAAGTTGCTTGTATGTTCGAAATAATTAGTGGCTAATCGGTCCTCTTCAACTTCAAGAGCGATATTTTCCTCTCTAAATAGTGCTATAGCATTCTCTTTGCTTTTAATAAATTGGGTGTAGTGGCTTAAATCAAGTTTATCTTTATAAGGAGAAGCAAGAAATTTTTCATCCAAGAGAGCACTATATTTTTTAATTAAAGGTTCAATTGTTTGCTGATCGTATTCGAATTGCTTTTTTTTCTCTTCCGAATGACTATAGCATTGGAATTCTATGTAATGGCCTGTTAAAGTTTCTTCTATTTCATCAAAAAATATAGATTGTTGAATGAGCCAGTTTTCTAGATTCTTGACTGAATCAATAGGTGCATCAAGCAGTTTTTTAAACGCACTTTCAATGGCTTTAGGCCGCTGAAAATCAATTTTTTCCTCATAAAAGTTAGCCATGTTTCGTCCTCCTTAAATTGAATGCTCCTTATTACAAGGATAGTATATATCATGATAAACGTCTAAAGAAATATTAAATAACTGATAACATTAAATTAAATCGAGACCTTAAGCGTGTAGTAAAAGAAGATCCAAACGAGTTAATTAACTATAGATGAAAAATTAAAAGTGATTGAGAGCTAAAAGGAAATCATCATTTGGATGTGGAAAAAGGTAATGACGTGAAAAAGAGGAGGATGTAAAACTATGAAAATATTAGTTTTAGGTGCGGGGGCAACAGGCGGTTATTTTGGTGGTCGGCTTCTTGAAAAAGGAGAGGATGTAACATTTCTTGTAAGAAAAAAACGCCATAACCAACTAAAAGAAGAAGGATTAGTGATAAAAAGTATACATGGAAATGTGTCCTTAAAGCCACGAACGCTTCTGCCAGAGAGTAATGATGAACCATTTGATGTGGTCATTATTGCCACAAAATCATATCATCTTCATGAAGCTCTACAAACAGTGGCACCGTTTGTCAGGGAATATACAACGATTATTCCGCTACTTAATGGTATAGAGCATGTGGATGAGTTAACCGCTTACTATTCAAAAAATCAAGTTATGGGTGGACTTTGTTTTATAGAGTCTACGTTAGACAAAAAGGGACATATTATTCAAACGAGCAGTGTGCATGAACTAACCTACGGAGAGTGGTCAGGAAGAAAATCACCACGAACGGAGGAATTAGCGGAGATATTTTCTGGAACGAAAGCATCTTTTCGAATAAGTGATCAAATTGAACAAGATATGTGGCATAAATATTTGTTCATTACAGTACTTTCGGGGATAACATCCTTAATGCGTTCTGCAATAGGGCCAATTCGAGATACACTTGAAGGAAGGACCTATATTCAGCAGTTATTTGAAGAAGTGAGACATACGATGACTGAAAAAGGGGCGCCATTAGCTAATGGTATAGTTGAAAAGCAAATGAGGTTAATTGATAATGCTGACTTCTCTATGAAATCATCGATGTTGAGAGATATTGAAAAGAAACAACCTATCGAGGCGGATCATTTACAAGGTTATCTGCTATTATTAGCAGAGAGGTTAGGGATTGAAACCCCCCTTTTAAGGTTGATTTACCAGCATTTAAAAGTATATGAAAAGAACCTTCATTAAAAGAAATTTAATCATGACGTAAGGAGGTTGTCTGTATGACAACCTCCTCAGCACTGCGTTTATGGTGTTTCAATAATAGTGACTTGAATGTCTTGTCGTCCAAAGGCGATTGCTTCTTCTTTAGACGGGACGTGTAAGTCGATACGGTTTCCTGTAATAGCACCACCTACATCGCCGGCTATTGCTCTCCCATAACCTTCCACTTCTACAATTGAGCCTAATGGTATAACGGAAGGATCTACCGCAATAACTTTCTCATCTGGATTATTTCTTAGGTCAATACCTGTTGCTGTAATGCCTGAGCACCCATCACAATAAGCTGTGTAGGCCGTTGCTTCCATTGTCATTGTGCCTTCAGCTTCAGTATCAGAGGTCGTTTCTTCACTGCTAGAATCAGCTTCAGCTGATTCATCAGTAGCTTGGGATGTTGTGTCAACTGTTTCTTCTTGGTTTGCTTCTATATTGTTATTGTATCTGCTTGTTAGGTCATGTAAGGCTGCATAAGTATGTGGGCCTGCTATGCCTTCCTCATCTTCAACATCTTTTTCCTGTTGAAAGTGAATGAGAGCTTCTTCAGTAAGCTGGCCAAACTTACCGTCAAGGTCACTATCATAATAGCCTAATTCAGCTAAATCTTCCTGTAAGGCAAGAACGAGGTCATTCTCGTCTCCTTTTTCAAGTCCGAGGAGAGCTCCCACTGTTTGAACACCTGCTAGCCCATCGACTAGCAAATCATATTCTTCTTGAAAATCTTTAATAGCTTCCTTCGTAGCATCATCAAACTCTGAACTCAATTTGTCGCTGTCCTCTGTTTTTTCAAGTAGCTCGTTTTCTTCAAGGAGCTCTTTTAGTTCCACGACATGCTCGTGGGATTTTCCTTTATATAGTAACTCTTCACCTAATTCTTCTTCTCCCTCAGCTGCTTGAGCGTTTGTGCCTGTGAAGAAAATGGCGCCGGCTGCCACTGCTGAAATTCCCAATCGTTGAAAAGATCGGATTTTAGTATTTGGTTTCATAAATCGAAAACCTCCTTCATTTGTTTCCTCTTTCAACGTTGCCTATCGTAACAGCCCCTGAATAAAGGATCAATGGTTTCAGCTATGATTTAATGATTTGAAAAGGCATTGTCAAGGTCTGAAATGTTTCTGTCATTTATAAGAGAATATTTCAAGATTACTCAAGGTTTAACGACAATGCTCACCAATCATGTTCAAGAATACTCATTTCATACATTCCCCAACAGTCATGATCGACATTCACATGATCACGAATATAGCTCTCTCATAATTCAATATGAGCTGAATGATGAATTGAATTCACTTTTCCTAAGATTTATGACAGATAGGGAAAGCAGCAGTTTGAGCGAAGGCGGTAAATAAGTAAACATCTCGAGGCTCTTTATTAGACACAGCGATATAGTTAGTTAATTGACTATCTGTTAATGGATAAAGAAACAATGGGCCTTCACATTCAAATAATTGAGCTGGAGAAAAATTCTTCAGCCATTGTTTTAATAGATCGATTGTTCGTCAGTGTATGGCACAAGTTTAATCATATTAGTCGTTTAAATTAATTAGTATGATCGCCTGTCCAGTTATACAGCAGTTATGTTATCACAGGAGTGAAGTGTAACTGTTATAGAGGATGCTTATAATAAGCAACTTTTAAATGGAAATGTGATCAAAACGAAGAAGGTATTATGAAAGGCCTTCTCTCTTCATTGTTAAAAATGGTAGTGATTAGTTGATTGAGAAGGGAAATTATTGGTATGATAGACTTTGATATGCTAGGGGATGAAGTATCTTGTAGACAATTACCTACAAGGTTTTGCAATATAAAATCGTCTAGAAAAAATAATGAACGAGTATTTTAAAATAATTGTATTAAATGGAAAATTAGAGGGATTTTTCGTATTTTTTTAAGTGATATGTTTTTCTCCTAGGTTGTTAGGAAGGAAAGTTCACATTAAAAATGAAGTTTTGAGAAGGGTGCTCTGCTCATGTATCATGTAGTGTACTCTTTCCTTAAATAATGTAAGAGATATCATAGTACGTATAGATGCAATTAGTTACATGATATGATTTATAACATATAGTGAACTAATTAATTGGTTATGTAATAAATGACTAAAGGAGACGAGAGAGATGATTCAAAGAAAGTCTGCACGGGAGATTGAATTGATGAAAGAGGCAGGGAAGTTAGTAGCAAGTATCCATCGTAAATTAGCAACCCTTATAGAACCAGGTATTACAACGCTTGAATTAGATGCCTATGTAGAAAAAACTTTAAGGAAATTTGGAGCCAAACCAGCTCAAAAGGGCTTTCACGGCTATAAATTTGCAACATGTGCTTCTATCAATGATGAAATATGTCATGGTTTTCCGAGAAAAACTCCTTTGAAAGAAGGAGATGTAGTGACAATGGATTTTGTTGTCGATTTAAATGGGGGTCTCGCTGATTCTGCTTGGACATATACAGTGGGAGAGGTGACGGAAGAAATTAAACAATTGAACAGCGTGACGGAAGCAGCTTTATATAAAGGAATTGACGTAGCGGTTGCCGGGAATAGAGTAGGGGATATTGGCGCGGCAATCCAGGCCTATGTAGAGCCTTTTGGTTACGGGATCGTGCGGGACTTTGCCGGACATGGTATCGGTCCAACAATTCATGAAGAACCTAACATCCCCCATTTCGGATTGCCTGGTAAGGGGAAGCGATTGAAAGAAGGGATGGTTATCACCATTGAGCCGATGATAAATGTAGGTGGATGGCAGTCTAAAATGGATGATAATGGGTGGACTGCTCGAACGCGTGATGGGTCACTGTCAAGCCAATACGAACATACCCTCGTTATTACAGATGGAAAACCAATTATTACAACTGATCAGGCACAAAGTGGACTTTTTGAGCTTTAGAACTTATTGTTAATTCGAGTAGTCAAATAGAATTGAGACATTGTATTTCTCTAGTTTTGGAGAACTTGGAAGGGAATAAGCCAATTGAAATAGGCAAGCACCACGTTTTCTCTCTGAACATAGGCTATAAAGAAATGAGAGGAAAGGAGAGACAAACGTGTCTAACCGACAATTGCTTGATTGGTTATTACCGAGTTTTCCTGGGACCCCAGGAGGATGGGGTCCCATGTTTCCAGGATTTGGCCCGCAGCCCCGCCCACCTTGGCAGCCGGACCCATGGACAGGAGGTGCACCGACAGAGGGCCCGCCACCAGGTCCACCACCAGCAGTACCACCGCCTTCTGCTGTAGGAATAGGAACGCCAGGAACTTTTGCTGTTGATCCAGGAGCTTTTAGGAGATGCTTAAACCGTTATACGTATGTGACATTGAATGATGGACGACGATTTTGGTTTTGGCCCGTATTTATCGGCCGTACGTCAGTAGCTGGTTATCGTTGGCGTCCCCGTCAATTTCGCTGGGTTTACATGGGGATTGATACTAATCAGATTAGATTTTTCCAATGTTCATAGTTTTACTTTTCCCCCGATTTATTATCAGGGGGATTTTTATAGGGAGAGAAAATGTGAGCCGTAATTAAACAGAAAGATTGCAATAGCTAAAGTTAAAATGCCAATAAAAACTAACCATTTACAACGGTGTGAGCGCCGTCTTGAGGGAGCTTTTTCGATGCGAAAGTGACCATACATTGTTGGAGCTCCTTTCAATGGAAGTTGGATTCTAAATTCCTCTTTTTAAGAGTTTTAAAACTAGTGAGTATTGTCGAGTGAATAAATTGTTATTTGCCCACTTTGACATTGTGTATAGAAGAAGGCTAGGCTCAATCTAAATAGTTTGTAAACGCGATTGGTCGAGGTCTTCTTAACACTTTAGGTAAAGGTGGGTATTGTCTTGCGCTTAGTATATGCGTAAAGATTGTCAGTCACGACAATTGATTGGAGGAATATTGAATAGTTTGCTGTAGAAATCTGGTGGCTGGTATAGTGATAGCAAACTAGCGAATTTAGGAAAAAGATGTTTAATAATCTTTCATTTGTGGTAAATAGTTATGATAACTTAATTTGTTATGGAGGATAAAGCTTATGCCGTCAAAATTTATGCAGAAAGCCGGAGAAAGACTAGTAGAAGAAAAAGATCGTCTTGTTAAAGACGTGAGAGAGGCATTTTATCAAAAACATGAAAAAGCAAGTCAGGAATTATCTAAAGTGGAATCTAAAGATTATCTAGTTGAACTTTTACATAGAATTGGGCAAACACTTATAGAAATGAATGAAACGGGAGAAAAAATTTATATTGAAGAGTGGGCAAAAAGATTTGGCCAATTAGCCGTGGAGTCTGGAGTATCAGTTGATAGAGCGATGCTTGTTCTCCCTTTCCTTCGTAAAGAAATATATGATTTTATTAGGAAAGATTTTAGACAAATGAATATGCCATTGGAGGATTATTTTTATGTAGCAGATGTCATAAATCCCATGTTTGATCAAGTGGTATACTCGTTTACACAAACATACGTTGAATACAATGAACATACATTTAAACAAGCACAGGAAGAATTAATGGAACTTTCAGTGCCTGTAGTGCCGCTAACAAAAGAGGTCGCTATTTTACCGATTATAGGAACGATAGACACACATCGGTCAAAAGAGTTGTTGGAAAAATCATTAACTAGAGGAAGAGAGCTAGAATTATCTTACTTAATTGTGGATCTTTCCGGTGTACATGTGATTGATACAGCAATTGCTCATAATTTATTTCAATTAAATGATGCTCTTAAGATTATCGGCGTGACTGCTGTTATTTCGGGACTTAGGCCTGAGCTTGTACAAACAATTGTTAATCTAGGTATTTCATTTAAACATATGCAAGTCGTGAGTAACCTTGAACAAGCCTTGCAACTCACGGGACTTAAAATTAAAGAAAACAACCAAGTATTAAAGTTATAATATTATTTTACTATAAAAATTAGTCCTTTAGTGTTAATCCTTTATCTTCTCCTCAAAGTTAGATATCTATGGGATAATTGCCATCAGGAGGTGTTGAAAAATGATGAAAAAAATTATTCCATCATTACTAGCTTTAGGATTAGTGTTGCCACTATTCGGTTCTGTGACTGAAGCCCAGTCTGTACACAGTGTAGAATCGGGTGATACGCTTTGGAGTATTTCCCAAAGCTATGAAGTTTCTCTATCTGAATTGATAGAAGAGAATGACCTGTTTAAACCGTTCACTATTCAGACTGGTCAGGAGCTCTCAATTCCCACTAGTAGCCCTGAACTTACTAGCAATGAAGTAAAACAAGAAGCTGATAGCAGCTTGTCTGAATTTGAACAAGAAGTCATACGTCTCACGAATGAAGAAAGAGAAAGCAGAGGCCTAGACTCATTTGACATAGCAGAAGATGTTTCAGAGGTTGCTAGAGTCAAATCTGAGGATATGAGGGATGACGATTATTTTTCACACACTAGTCCAACTTATGGAAGCCCCTTTGATATGCTGAGAAGCTTCGATATTTCCTATAGAAGTGCCGGAGAGAATATTGCAGCGGGACAAGCTACTCCAGAGCAGGTAGTAAATTCTTGGATGAATTCACCAGGGCACCGAGCAAATATTCTTAACAGTGATTTTACTCATATTGGTGTCGGTTATGCTGAAGGTGGCTCTTATCGTCACTACTGGACACAAATGTTTATCAGTCAATAATGAGTTAAGAGGCTCTTCCAAAAGGTCAGCACTAGTGACTTTTGGGGCGCCTCTTTTTATTTAGTTATTATGAGTTAATATTTATCACAGATAAGAGGCCGTAAACCTCCCAGGTCAAAATAATGAGGAGGTAACGGCCGCTAATGTCCTGATTGAAGGTTCGTTTTATCAGGAATAGGAAGTATCTGTTTTTTCATTACTGAAAGGAAAGAAGTAAGGAAGAGATCTCCTCTGAGTTCACACACGTGTAAAGAAGAAAAGATTAAAATTCTTAGGCGGCATAAAAGGTAGACAAATTTAAAAGAAGCTTTATATAAACACAACACGATTTACGTAAAATAATCCACGTGCGCCTCTGGAAAAAAACGTTCTTGATAGTCATGCAGTGTTTTTTTAATATCCTCTTGCTCATCTTGTTGATAAACGTACTTTCCAATTCCATATTTGCCCCATTTATATTTACGCTTCTCTTCATCTAACTCAAGTTTAGTCATTGGATAATTTTTTTGAATCACTCGTTTAGCCGGTTTTGTGAAGCGATGTTGTATCAGTTCAAATGTAATGTCACCTCGAGTGTTATCAGGTAATTGACTGTCTAATTTTTTGAACATATTTAAATAGCCTTCTTTCCAGCCCTCGTGCAAATAAATGGGAGCAATAATGAAGCCTAATGGATAGCCGGCCTTAGCAACTTTAACAGCGGCTTTAATACGTTCATCTAATGGAGAAGTGCCTTGTTCAAAATGTTTAATCACATAGTCAGCATTAATGCTAAATCGAAAACGAGTTTTACCTTGGTGATCAGCGTCTAATAAATGATCAACATGATGGAATTTTGTTACAAATCTCAGCTTTCCGTGCTTTGTTTTTGCGAAAAATTCAATAGCGTGTTTTAATGAGTGGGTTAAATGATCGATACCTACAATATCTGATGTACAAGCTGCTTCAAATCTAGTTTCTTCAGGGGCACGTTCATTGATATAAGCATCAGCTGCCTCAAAAATTTCATCTGTATTAACATAGGTTCGAATGTACGGTTTACTTCCCATTGTCGTCTGTAAATAACAATATTGACAATGACCCATACAGCCGGTAGCAAGAGGAATGGCATATTCTGCCGATGGCTTTGAAGTATCAAATTTTAACGTTTTTCGTACACCCACAACAAGAGTAGATTTTGCATTACGGTATTTTTGCAGGTGATTTTCCCCTGGAATATTACGAACTTGGTTATGTGACGTGGTCGTGCGTATTTCAATCCCCATATTAGTAAATTTTCGTTTTAATTCGATACCTAATGGATACTCAAGTGCCCGTGGCTCAATATAGACAAGCTGAGGAACGAAAGGCTTTATCATTATTCGTAAGCCTCCTGAATCGGATCTTCACTGGTATGTGAATAATTGGAGTTGAAAAAGGCATCATAGGCTTGTTCTGCCTCTTCATAACTCTCATACATAGCAAATTCGTCTGATAGTGGGTAATATTCCTCGCGGAAAAAAAGAGCTAACTGTCCAGGAGAATATGGGTTTTCTACAATGTGCGCTTCTTGAATATGAGCGACAGATTGTGTATGTGGATTTCGTTGAATAACAAACACATTATCACCAGAGTGTAATTCACTTAAATTCATATGTGTCTCCTCCTCATTTTAACGTACTTATAGGTATTAGGTTGCTGCCTCTCCTCGCCTTCTATTCATCGCTAAAAATAAAACCCATCATAATAATGTAAGAAAAATTGCTTGAAAGAGAAAATAATTTGCAATGAAAAAAAGCCCCTATTGACTAGAAGGGGCTCATAAAAACTATAAAGAATTAAGCATCATCATCTTCAGTATTTTTTTGGTTTTCTAGAGTTGCAAGCTTTAGCTCTAATTCATTCACTTGATGGCGTAGCTTCTCAAAATCATCGCGGGAAACGATGTTTAAGTCTTCCATCACGGACCGCATCTTATCTTTCGTTCTATTACTCCATTGCTCTTCTGTTTCTTCTCCCTTTCTCAATAATGATTGGTATAAGTCATCAGCTTCTTGTGGTGTTACTTTTCCTTTGACGAGAAGTTGATCAATATACTTTTCCACTTTTTCCTTACTTGACACGGCTGCACCTAAACCTAAGAGAAATCCTGTTTTAAGTAAATTATTCATGTTAAACTCCTCCTAAAATATAATTAAATTTAAAATTAGAACTAATATGATTGTTTTGCTTTGTTGACCCACCGTCTGTGAAAGAACGTAGTGATAAGGCTTAAACTAAAGGTAAGTCCGGTGAGTGAGAGAGTTATAAACTGTAGTTGGTTGTTCCCTATAATAATCGAAATAAAATAAAAAGCAAGTGTCAGTAATAAAGACATATAAGATAGCGTCATCATGAATAAGTAACGATGATGCTCAAAGCGTTGGAATTGACGGGTTTCTTCAGAGCGCCGCTTAGATTCTGGTGCATTAAGCCAATCATTTAAGTTACGTGGTAAGGATAATAAAGGTTTCACAGACTCCTTAATAAAATGCCATCTTATATTTCCGGAACGCTCCTCATCCTTATCTAGCCACTCACGCACCACCGGTTTTCCAAGAGCCATAAAGTCGATGTGAGGATCGATAATCGTTAACACGCCTAATCCTATAGAGGTAGCTCTTCCTAAAAATGCAAATTCAGCAGGTAATTGAATAGGCTGTTCACGCACAATTTGCTTTAAATCTTGAAAAATACCTTCTACTAGCTTTTCATCAAGCTGATGAATATCTTTTTCAATATACATGTCAATATACGTTTTTAACAGTGTTTGAAGTTTATGTTTGTTAGCATGAGGTAACAAGAAGCCAAGCGCCTTTAGTTGGTTGACAACGAGGTCGTAATCATCCAATACAAAGCCTTGAATCATCTGTCGAATGTGTTGGGCATCTTCTTTAGAAATTTCACCGACCATCCCGAAATCAAGAATTACAATCATGCCATCTTGCGTGATGAGAATGTTACCTTGATGAGGGTCTGCATGAAACATACCGTAATCAAACAGCTGATCAACAAAAAATTGAAATAACTTACGTGCAGCTACTTTTCTATCAATTTTATGTTTATGTAGGAAAGGGATATCAGTCACTTTTCTTCCTTCAATCCATTCCATCACAAGTACTTTCCCTGTACTATATTCTTCGTAAAATTGAGGGATATAATAATCGGTACTATCGTGGAAACGTTTTTGGAAATATTGACCATTCTTTAATTCTTTATAGTAATTGAGCTCATCTCCTACGATGGAAAGAACTTCTTCATATAATGCTTCTGTATCTATTTCTCTTCCTATATTTGTGAATCTCCTAGTGATCCATAACACGATTCTTAAAGCCTTAAAATCTGTATGAATTATTTTATAAATATTATGTCGTTGGATTTTAATGGCGACATCTTGTCCGTTCAGTAACGTACCTTTAAATACCTCTCCGATAGAGGCGGAAGCTACTGGTTTGTCACTTATATATGACAAATGGCTGTCAAGAGTTTGTCCCCATTCTGCTTCAAGAATTTTTTTGGATATGTCTGATGGAACTGGTGGGACCTTATCAATGAGATCAGCTAATTCATTTAAAAAAACGTCGGGCATTATATCAGCGCGTGTGCTGAGAAATTGTCCTACCTTAATCATTAATCCTTCTAATTTTATCGCATTCTCACGATATTCCACAGCTTGTTTTTTTAATAAAGCTTGCCATCTGTCATATGTAGTTGTAGTCCATGTTTTATGTTTTTTGTGGAAAAAATAAAGTTGTAACACAAATTTAAGAAACATCGTGACGATCACAGTGATGCGATAGAGAGGGAAGTTCTTCAAATTGACACCTCGTTTCAATTATATGATTTGTAGTTAGTTATATCATAAGTCTTTAAAGATTATATACCCTCAAGAAGGAAAATGTATGTTAATTTATTTTAAACAAACATTTGACTAATAGACAAACATTAGTTTAAAATGGAGGTACAAAAAGAGTTGAAAGGAGGGGATAATTTTGAATGACAAAGAGCGTCAGATTATTGACCTTATTCGGCAAAATCCGTACATTACACAACAGGAGTTGGCAGAGCGTGTGAGTATCTCTCGCTCGGCAGTGGCGGGCTATGTGTCTTCATTGATGAAAAGTGGGGTAATAACAGGACGGGCGTATGTACTCAATGACTTTAATAAGGTCCTCTGTATTGGTGGGGCAAATGTGGATATTAAAGCTAGACTGTACAGTGAGTTTAAAGTGCACGATTCTAATCCCGTTAAAGTATCCGAGTCTGTAGGTGGTGTAGCGCGCAACATCGCTGAAAATCTAGGGAGTTTAAAAATGTCGGTTTCGCTTTTGACCTTCACTGGTGATGATTCAGAGGCAGCAAAAATTCGGGAAAACACAGAAGACGTAGACTTTACAATAGCCCAAGTAAAAAAAGGTGCAAGAACGGGCTCCTATACAGCTGTATTAAATGATACAAATGATCTCATGTTTGCATTAGCAGATATGGAAATTTATGATAAAGTGACAATTGATGATATAAAGCGATTAAATAACCATGTTATGTCAGCGAATTTAGTTGTTTTAGATACAAACTTTCCAAAAGATGTGTTAGCGTATCTTTTACACAAAAAATCGGATAAACAACGCTTTGTCATGGTAACAGTTTCAGCAAAAAAAATAAGTCGACTACCGGATGATTTATCACAGCTTGATTACTTAATCATGAATCGCGCTGAATTGGCCGCTGTGCTTGACAAAATGTCGTTATCGCTCGATTGGAAAGGCATGCAAGAGAAGATGACCAAGGTACAAGAAGCTGGGGTAAAAAATATCGTTGTGACCATGGGGCAGGACGGTGCTTGTTATTTAAGTGAAGAAGGAGAATACGGTGAGCTTCAAGCTTTACCAGCAGACATTAAAGACGTAACTGGGGCAGGAGATGCTTTTTCAGCTGGCGTTATTTATGCATTGAATGAAGGAAGCGGGTTAAAGAATGCTTGTGAATGCGGTCTTCATTTAGCCAAACAAACACTAGAAACTGATCAAAGTGTTGTAAAAATAAGAGATACGGACATGTTACAGCGCTTTATTACTATTTAAGGAGGATGACGATGTCGTTATCACATTATATCCAATTATCAGAAGAGGTAGCTCAAGCAAAACGCACGAATAAACCTGTTGTTGCTTTAGAATCTACGATTATATCTCATGGGATGCCTTATCCGCAAAATATTGAAACAGCAAGAAATGTTGAAAAAATTATTCGAGATAATGGAGCGGTTCCAGCTACAATAGCCATTATGGATGGGAAAATAAAAATCGGGCTCTCTGATAGTGAACTTGTTCAGTTAGGAAAAGAAAAAGATGTTGAGAAGGTAAGTCGCCGTGATTTACCAGCAGTACTTGCATCTAAAAAAACTGGTGCCACAACGGTAGCTGCGACGATGATATGCGCAGACTTAGCTGAAATCCGGGTGTTTGTCACCGGTGGAATTGGCGGGGTTCACCGTGGAGCACAAGAAACGATGGATATCTCAGCTGATTTGCAAGAATTGGCAAAAACAAACGTAGCGGTTGTATGCGCTGGTGCTAAATCCATTTTAGACATCGGTTTAACATTGGAGTATCTCGAAACGCAAGGAGTCCCTGTTATAGGCTATCAAACGTCTGATTTTCCTGCTTTTTATACACGCCAAAGTGGGTACGGTGTAGATGTGCATGCTCAATCAGCTGAAGAAATTGCCCATATGCTACATGTGAAGTGGGAATTGAATCTAGAAGGGGGAGCTGTCGTTGGAAACCCTGTACCAAGGGAATATGAGATGGATCCAACTGAAGTGGATAACATTATACACGATGCTGTAAAAGCGGCCAACGACGAAGGAGTTACAGGAAAAGAGACGACGCCATTTTTATTAAATCGCTTAAAGGAAATAAGTCAAGGGGCAACTTTAACAACAAATATTGCTCTTGTTGAAAATAATGCGGTCACTGGAGCTGGCATTGCTGTAGCTCTGAATTCTTTTAAAACGTCTAGTAACTAAGGATAGAGAGGTTCTGTAGTTTAATAGTTTAAAATCAAGAGCTGGGATCTTAATGCAATTTCCCAGCTCTTTTTTAAAACTGATTTTCTTAAAACTTAATGAGTTATAGAACGATTGTTTCAAGTTAGCTGTGTTCTTTTATAACGAGTTTCCCATAAAGGAATGTGAGTGTAAATGGCACGATAATCACGATCCCCATCCCAATGAAGAATGGTATCCAATCTTGTGGGAAGATAGAGAGGAATCCTGGAATGCCACCCACCCCTACAGCTGAAGCAAGCACGCCATTTAAAGAAATAAACGTTCCAGCAATAGCTGCACCAATAATCGCGCAGATGAATGGGTATTTAAAACGAATATTGACGCCAAACATCGCTGGCTCAGTGACACCGAGATATGCTGATACGGCAGATGTACCTGAAAGTCCTTTAACTTTTTCACTTTGACTAACAAACATCATTGCTAAAGCAGCTGATCCTTGAGCAATATTTGAAAGGGCAAGGATTGGCCATAAAAATGTCCCATCACCTGTCCCAGTCAGTTGAAGATCAACAGCAAGAAAGGCATGGTGCATGCCAGTAACTACTAGGGGAGCATAAAGTATGCCGTAAACGAATCCTCCGACTGCTGGTAATACATCAAATAACCAAACAAACATGCTAGTAATACCATTACCAAGAGCAAATGTTAAAGGCCCAATGGCAATGAACGTAATGAAACCTGTCAGTAATAAAGCTACAGGGGCTACCACTAATAATTGAATAGCATCTGGAACGCGCTTTCTTAATGCTAATTCTATTTTACATAATATATAGGAAGCGAATAAGACAGGTAATACTTGACCTTGATACCCGATCGCTTCTACTTCTAAACCTAGCAAGTTCCAAATTGGGACTTCTCCCGCTTCTTGTGCATCAGCATACGCCCATGCATTAAGTAAATCAGGATGAACAAGTATTAAGCCGAGTACAATCCCGAGAAGGTCGCTACCTCCAAAGCGTCTGACAGCAGACCACCCAATGAGTGCAGGTAGAAACGCAAAGGCAGCACTTGCAATAATATTAATCATCTCTGCTAAATCAGCCCATTGTGGATAAACGTCAATTAGCGATTGGCCGTCAAAAAAAATATCTGGTCCTGTTAAAATGTTATTTATACCTAGTAAGAGTCCAGCTGTAACAATGGCAGGTAAGATAGGAATAAAAATATCAGCCAATGTTTTTACTGCTTTTTGCAGCGGGTTCATTTTTTTTGAACTTGCCTCTTTAACATCTTCTTTAGAAGATTCCCCTATATTAGTCATGGCTACCATTTCACGATAAACTTGATCGACGGTTCCTTGACCAATAACCACTTGAAATTGACCATTTGCCGAAAAAGAGCCTTTCACAATATCGATCGCTTCTAATTTGTCCGAATCAACTTTTGACTCATCTTTTAAAGCTAGTCTAAGCCTTGTGATACAATGGGTTGCTTTTTCAATATTGCTTTCGCCCCCTAAAGCGTCAAGGATATCACGAACTTGCTGCTCATATTTTTGCATTGTACTAACCTCCCTGAATCAATCATTTCACAAAAAAATAAACATGTATATACAAATATAATACCGGTAAATCTATTGTAATTTGTATATACAAGTTTTGCAAGCGTTTTATTTAAGTGATATATTCTTTACTAGCTTTTGATAATGAGAGACATATTGTAAGTTTATGAAGAGGAATAAAGAGGGGCACAAGCGTAAAAGGGTGTAGGTTGTAAAAATCGGTTGTTGATAAGATCAACAACCGATTAAATCAATTTAAGATTTTGCACGAAATGTCAAATTCATCGTCATAAGACGCTTCGTTATAAGTAATGAAAAAAGTAGAAAGGTTACAAAACCTATCCAGTAGGCAGTAATACTTAATAATTTCGCAGTTCCTGGGGCTAAAGAGCTCACAATCATACCGCCCAATAAGGAAAAGCAGATTGTAATACCGATAAAGAAAAGTGGATTAAGTTGCTTAAAAATAAGGAATTCACCATTATGTTCTATTTTATTTCGGGTATATAGTACAACACTTACCCAAAGAAGAAGGAAGATAAACACAATAGGAAAAAGCCACGTGGTCCAATGTGATGTATGATCGTAAACATACGTAAAAGGTGTGATGTAATTAATCCACTCTGGAAAATCAATATAATAGTTGAAGTGAAGGCTTATAAAATTTTGTAAGAGAGCATATATTCCCAATGGTAATACGCCGAAAATGACTGTCAGGGCAATTTGAGACATCATCTCACCGGTAAACGTGCCGATGAATAAAGCGAATGTAAAAAATAAAAGAAATCCGAGAAACGGGCTCCAAAATATTTCTGTCCCTGTGACGAGCTTTAGTACATCAGCGTATTCTGATTGATAAATGATCATGTAGGCGATTAAAAAATGTATGATATGTAGGACAGCGATAATAAATGTCCCATATAACCATTTAGATAGAAAAATATCTTTTCTATAGAAAGGGAGGGAAAAAGTAAAATCTTGTTTGCGCGTGTTTCGTTCTAGCCCAATGAGCATGCAAGCAAGTGCTATAATAGCTGCTGTTAAAAAAATCGACAGAGCTCCTTCAGAAAAGATTATGAGAACGTCCCAATTGTTAAGTTCAAAGGTATAGCCTTCCGAAAAATACATCTGTTCTTCTTCTTTCCAACGTTCAATAGCAAGTATAGCTTGTAGTGGCATGTGAATAACAAATAACGCGAGAATCATCCATATGACGAGGCGGGTTTGTTTGTAATTTTGGTACCATAAGGCTTTATGAAACATCATTTTGCCCTCCTAACTTTGCAATAAATAAATCTTCTAATGATAAAGGAAGTTCTTCAAATAATAACGGATTATTTTCTTTTATGAGCTTGATAAGAGCTTCGTCTTCTTTGTTTAAGATAATAGTGTATACTCGGCCAGTTTGATTAATAATAGTCAATTTATCAGTTAATGTGTCAGGCATTTTACTAGGGAGAACAACTTGGATTTTTTGATACATCAACTTCAGATCATCAAGTTCGTAATGACTATGAACTATCCCATCTTTTAGCATAATGATGGAATTAGCGATATATTCCAGTTCATCAAGTCTATGAGAAGAAATTATCACAGAAACGTCTTTAACAGCTACCTCTTCTATAAGAACTTTCAGAACTCTTTTTTTTACGATGACATCAAGTCCGTCAGTCGGTTCATCGAGTAAAATATAGCTTGCATTCGTTGCAAAGGCTATGACGAGTGAAAAAAGTGCCTTCATCCCTTTTGAGTAAGCACTTATTTTTTTAACTGCGGGCAAAGAAAAACGTGTCATTAACTCATAAAAGTAGTCTTTATCAAAAGCGGGATAAATGGTACTGTACATCGTCAAAATTTCCTCAGTACTATAATTTTTAAGAGCTTCAGAAGAATCAGGGACGAAAACAATCTGCGCTTTTAACACAGGGTTTTCAAAGATACTTTCTCCATCTATGGTGACATCGCCGTGTGTAGGATCAATTATTCCTACCATGGTTCGGAGTAAAGTGGTTTTTCCAGCCCCGTTTCGACCGATGATCCCTATAATACTACCTTTTCCTATTGAAAAATCGATATCTTCTAAGACTTGAACTCCCTGAATATTTTTAGATAGATGGTTAATCTTCATCTGCTATCTCCTCCATTTCCGTATAAATCTCTTCTAACCATTCAATTAAATCGTTTTTGAAGTAACCAGCATAGTAGCAGTTAATCACCACCTGCTTTAAATGATCTTTCAAACGAGGTGTATCAGTAGGAGGGGCAGGTTTAATATCTTGTTTAACTATGAAAGTTCCACGCCCTCTAATGGTTGCAATAATCCCTTGTCTCTCAAGCTCTTGATAAGCTTTACTGACGGTATTAGGATTAATGACCATGTGAGAGGCTAGTTCTCGAACTGAGGGAAGTTTTTCATTAGGTTTAAGTAGTCCTTTTGCGTACATTTCTTTCACTTGTTGAATGATCTGTTCATATAGAGGGATAGGTTGCTTAGGGTCAATTTGAAACAGCATGAACTCACCACCTTTTTAACATAGCTTGTCTGTCATATTTTAGTGTACTATTTTAAGTAATACACTAAAACAAGTCTAAGCTAGTAGCCTGAATATGTCAATGACTGCTAATAAAATTAAATTTTACATAAATGTTTAATAGCTATTCATGTACCAATGAGGTCAATATGTAAGCTGTATGTGAGTGTTAAATTATAAGTGAAGTTATAAACATTCTTTACGTAATGAAGAGACTATTTTAGAAACCTCCTACAATCCTAATGATTAAAGTGGGAAAATTAGAAATAAAAAAGAACCGCTCCCAAAAGTGTAACTTTAGAAGCGGCTTTGTATAAGAGTTAGTTATTTTGTTTTGGAGAATGATCTCCCTCATTGTTTTCTTGGATAAAGGAAGGGGGCTTTCCCTTCGCACCCCAGAAAAACACAATAAATAGTGTTAAAACAACAACTAATGGTGGAGCGACCATGATCAAAAATGTCGTTAAGTCCATAGGATGACCTCCCGTCCTATTTTTTCCCTTGAATGTAATCTGCATCAAAAAGAAACAGTCTCATCAAAAGGTAGAGTGAAGGGATCAGCATTAACAATCCCCCAATAAAGGCAACAATTAGCGAAATCGCCATTGTTTCATTTGTAAAGCCATCATAAATAGTTAGATAGGGGTATAGCAGATAAGGCAGATGGGCGGCCCCATATCCAAAGAAAGCGAGAAAGTACTGGATCATCACAAGAATAAAGGCGATCCCTAAGTGCTTCTTTTGCCAAATAAAATACGTTGCTAAAGCAAATGCTACTAACGATAATCCAAATACCCACCAAATATCGAGCATTTTTTGAAAGTGTTCAGGGTTTCGTTTATTAAGCAAGAAGAATACGATTATCCCCATTCCAATGGAAGGAAAAGACCAGGTTAATGCATATTTCCTAAGCAACGACATCGCTTGACTATCCTTTGCTCTAGAAGCATAAAAAGTTAAAAATGCCGCCGAGATAAATAATACACTAACAATTGCTAGAAGAACGACTCCCCATGAATAAAGACTGCCAAACAATTCACCGTAAAGTAGCTGAACCCCATCATTTTCAGTACTAATATACCCACCTTCAGAAATAGTCAATACTGTGGATAGGGAAGCTGGAATAAGCAGTCCTGTAGCGCCGTAAAGGAAAGAATAAAATTTACTTTCTTCGGCTCCATAAGTTGCAAAGGCATAATAAGACCCTCGTAATGCTAAAAGAATAATTGCCACGCTTCCTGGAAGGAGGAGGGCAGTCCCGTAATAATAAGCGGTATCAGGGAAAAAACCTACAATCCCAATAAAGAAAAAAACAAGAAAAACGTTTGTTACTTCCCACACTGGGGATAAATAGCGTTGAATAATATTGTGGGTCACATGGTTTTTATTTGTCTGTTTTGTATAATAACTATAAAATCCGGCTCCGAAGTCTACCGATGCTACGATCAAATAACCGTATAAGAAGAACCATAGCACGGTAATGCCTATCATTTCGTAATCCATCCTTACACCTCACTTGTTTTAACTAAAAACAATGTCTTGTAATGACTTACCTGATGTGTGACCCACATCAGACAAGCAGTGTTTTTTGCTAATTAACTCATGTTAATGACACTCAATTTGACGTTATTGTGCTGTTTTATGGCTAAGACCACGTTTTTCCAACTCATGTTCTACGGGGTTATTTTTAAACATTTTTCTTAATACACCGGCACACGTGACACCTAGAACGGCGTAAAGAAGTATAAATAACCAAAGCATAAGATCAACATGAGGTGATGTCGTAGCCCCTTCTTCAACGGTCATGACACCGTTAATAATCCAAGGCTGACGTCCTACTTCTGCATAGATCCAGCCTGACTGGATAGCTACCATAGATAACGGGCCACCGATAATAATGAGCCATGTAACGAGCTTATTGAAGGGATTCCAACCTTTTTTCATGCTCATTATAATAAATAATAGTGAAACTCCGGCGAGAAACATACCTATGAACACCATCAAATCAAAGAAGTAATGAACAAATAATGGCGGCAAGACATCTTCAGAGAAATCATTTAATCCGATAACTTCTGTATCTGGTGTCCCCCCAGCTAATATACTGAGAGCATATGGGATTTCTAGAGCATATTTTACTTCGTTATCATCGGTTAATATACCCCCGATAATTAACGGTGCTTCAGTTTCGGTCTCAAAATGCCATTCTGCTGCAGCTAATTTTTCAGGCTGATATTCATGAAGGTATTTTCCAGATAAATCTCCTACAAGAAATGACCCCATTGCAAAAATGACCCCTGTTACCATTGTCAAATGAAGTGCTTTTTTATGATAAACATGTTTGTTCCCTCTTAAAATATGAATGGCGGCGATGGTACCGAGAATAAACGCACTGGTTAAATAACAGGTTAAAATAACATGAGAAATCTTCGTCGGTGTAGCTGGATTGAACATAGCTGCGAGTGGACTCACATCTTGAAGAACGCCATCCACTATTTCAAATCCTTGTGGTGCATTCATAAATGAATTGACCGTCGTGATAAAAAATGCACTGGCTGTTGCACCGAGCGCCACTGGAATTATTAATAAAAAGTGCTTCATCTTACTCTTAAAGCGATCCCATGTATATAAATAAATACCTAAAAATATTGCTTCAAAAAAGAAAGCAAATACTTCCATAAACATTGGTAAGCCGATTGTATGGCCAGCGGCCTGCATAAAGTTTGGCCATAATAGACTCAGTTGAAGACCGATGGCTGTACCAGTTACAACGCCAACCGCAACTGTCACGACAAAACCACGAGCCCATCGTCTTGCAAGTAATGTATAGTGTGGGTCATTTCGTTTAATACCCATCCACTCAGCAATAGCTATCAGTAGAGGAACTCCTACCCCTATTGTGGCAAAAATAACATGAAATCCTAGTGTGACATAAGTCAATATACGACTGTAAATCACCGGATCATACTCAAAAAACATACGTAACATCCTTTCCTAACCATTTATCTGTAACATAATTAGTGGAAAAAAGCATAAAAGAGACAAAGGATTTGTCATTTCCTTTACCCGTTTCAGAAAAGGCCATTCATGTTTCAGCGCTATCATTTGTTTGACACTGTGTAAATAGTAATAAATATTTGGAGTTTCGTTGATAGGTGTTTACCCTTATATTATTGTGAATTTGTGAGCGTTTTTTGAACAAGGGGTGTAAATTAATAAGCTATATCATTTAAAGGGTATCACCTTGCACATGTAGTCTGAAGTTGATACATTTACACCATATACTAAAATTATTTTCAGCTTAACGAAACGTACAATAGGGAGAATGGATCTCATGAAGCTACTTATAGGTATCGAGCATCAGCTTTTAAGATATGGTTTAATCCAATTAATAAAAGATGTCCATTCTGTGACATCTATGGTGGTGGCTGATTCACCGTCAGAGTTGATTCAATCGCTAAAAAAGTACTCGTTTGATCTCATTGTGATTGACGAGAGGTTACCTGGTACAGGAGGCTTAAGAAGCGTGTTAGCAGTTTTGCAAGACCAACCGATACAAGCCAAAAAAATCTTTATGTGCCCAGGGAATTCAGATGAATTAGAGCTAAAATTTAAAGAAAATGATATACAAGGCATTTTTTATGAATACGCCTCATTAGATGAATTAATGATGTTCTTTCAGCAAGTGATTCGAGGAGAGCGTGTTGTACTTCGCATGTATGGGCAGGAAGCGGGAACGGCAAGTTCAATTAGTACAGAGCTAACAAAGAGAGAAGAAGAAATTTTTAATTTGAAAGTTCGGGGGTATTCTGTCAGTGATACTGGTAAATTGCTTAATATTTCTGTAAAAACAGTGGAAAATCACCGGAGGAATATTAAAAAGAAATTAAATATCGGTAAAAACCATGAATGGTTTGAATGGGCTAAGAGATTAGGTTCTTTATAGTGGTGTTTTTTCAAAAAATACGAGGTTTATAAGCCATGAGCTATGCTAAAATGATGACTAGGACACCGTTTTATCAACAGATAAGTGTTCGTAAAATTTCGGCCTCAAAATAGAGAGGAGAGCTAACTCTATTTAGGCGGTAGATAACGGACGCTAATGTCCTGATTAACTCAACTCCCACTGATTGAAGGTTCGTTTTATGAAATGAGGTTAAGAGATGTTTGAGGTAGTAGAAAGCATTAGTCATTTTTTACGTCAGCCATTTATGAATGTGGCGACACGTGTAGAGTCTATTCCGATCTTATTTGCTCTCCTCCTAGGTTTAGTCGGGGCTCTTGCACCTTGCCAATTTTCAGGGAATGTCAGTGCTATCACATTATTTGGAACTAATTCTCTTAAGCAGGGAATTGCCTGGCGAGACACATTGTTTTTCATACTTGGAAAAATAGCTGCTTTTTCAGGTTTAGGTTTTGTCATCTATATACTTGGACAGGAATTTCAACAGCAATTACCGTTACTATTTGATCCAATGCGAAAATTGCTTGGGCCATTATTAATTTTGATTGGCGTATATATGCTTGGTTTATTTAAAATGACCTGGCATTTAAGATTGTGGAAGCCTATTGAAAAGGATAGGGGAAAGGGACACTGGGGTGCCTTTATGCTTGGATTCAGTTTTTCACTCGGTTTCTGTCCAACAATGGCGATACTTTATTTTTCTTTACTCATTCCACTTACGTTGACGACATCCTACGGTGTTTTCCTGCCTTCTCTGTTTGCATTGGGAACATCTATCCCCTTACTAATTGTTATCTTCATTATGTGGTATTTAGGGTTTGGAGGCATGGTTCTAAAAAAAGGTCGCCGTCTCGGACTGTATGTTCAGCGGACGGCTGGCATTTTTATCATTTTAATTGGAGTCATTGATGTGCTAACGTTCTGGTAACAGAATCGCTTTATCACAGATAAGCATTCGTAAAACTCCGGCCTCAAAAAAGAGAGGAGAGCTAACGGACGCTAATCTCCTGATTAACTCAACTACCAATCAGTGTGAGAAGAACGAAAACTCCCACTGATTGAAGGTTCGTTTTATCTCGTTTCGCCCGTAAGTAGAAAACCTGCTTGACGAAGAGCTTCTACTGCATCGTGCAGATCCCCCTCTTGTTTTGCTTCTAAAGTATGTAAATGAACACCGTTAGTCAGCTCCGATAAGTAGCTGGCTTTCGTTTGTTTCATCTTCTCAAGGAACTGATACACTTCTTTACGATTACTCACCATAATATTTGCTGTTATATCCCCATAAATAGGATGTTCCACTTTTACATCATTCACTCGTACACCTTGATCCACTAATAGAAGGAGCTCTTCTTCGGCACGCTCTGGAGGATGGTAACAGGCAACCAATTGACTATGTCCCTGATGGGAAAGGATCGTATTATCAAGTATATATCCTTGACTAGTCGCAAGTATAGGCATGTTTTTAGCCTTTAAAAGGGAGATATCTTGAACAATCACTTGACGGCTCACATTTAGTTGATCAGCTAACTCTCCACCTTTTATTGGGAGATGACTTTTCTTAAGCACAGTCATAATTTCAGTGCGCCTTTCCTCACCAAGCCACTTCTTTTTACTTGACATATCGCTCTCTCCTTTTTAATTTTCCGCTATCTGAATAATTTTCTTTGCAGTAAATTCTAATTCTTCTAATGTTGTCGAGATCCCGAATGAGATTCTAAAAAAGCGTAGCTGCTCTACTTCTGTTTTAAAAAAAGCATGCATAATAGCAGGGGGTGTGGCCTTCGTTGATTGGCAGGCACTTCCAGTCGAGATGCAGATGTGAAAGCGATCGAGGCTCGCTAGCATAAATTGGCCTTGAATCCCCTCAATTGCAAGGCCAACAATTGTGGGCAGCTGGTGATCGTCAGGGGCACCAATAACTAAAAGTCTATTTTTAAGTGGTAATAATGCCTGCAAAAAGTGCTGACGTTTCTCCCAACTGTAAGTTAAATTCTCCTCTAAATGTGAATGAAGATCAAGAGCAGAATTAATAAAAGCGGCTATACTGGGCATATCCAGTGTCCCTGGCCGAAAACCACGTTGATGAGTTGTTAAGGGATAGATACTTTTCCACAGCGTATTGGGTGCAAGGCAAACAGCTCCAACTCCTTTTGGACCGTATATTTTATGGGAAGAAATGGAGATCGCATCTGCTTGCAGATTATCTAAAGTGACAAGGATTTTACCAAATGATTGGACACAATCACAATGAAAGACAGCCGGTTGCTCTTTCAAGTATTCCCCTATTTTAGATACAGGTTGGATAATACCGGTTTCTGAATTGACGTGTTGAATCGAGACAAGGCACGTATCGGAACGAAGGGCCTCGATGACACTGTTAACACAGACTCGTCCATTTCTTTTGGCTTCTACATAACTAACTTCAACTCCTAAAGCTTCTAAACGCTTAAAGAACGATAGTACAGAAGGATGCTCGATATTGGATGTAATGACGTGGTTGCCATGTTTTCGATTAGCCGAAAATAAACTCTCTAGAGCAAGAATATTAGCTTCTGATCCCCCGCTCGTAAAAAATACACTGTCTTCGTTTGTTCCTACTAAGGTCGCTAATTGATATTGACACGTCATGAGAAGTTTAGCAGAGTGAGTGCCAGCCTCATGTAAACTACTTGTATTAGCATAAAAAATATCATTCGCTTCAAGCCATGTTTTTTTTGCCTTATCGGACATAGGGGTTGTTGCTGCATGGTCTAAATAGATCATCATGTATCACTACCTTTACAAATGTCTTGTCATTAGTTTAAGTTTATGTAAAGATAGGTGTCAAGACAGAAAAGGTGGATTGAGGATAGAATATGGAACAAACGGACGTATTAATCATTGGCGGAGGGCTTGCTGGTGTCATGACAGCTTTGACTCTAGCAGATAATAAAAAGGTGACAATAGTTACAAAGCGTTCTCGGAAAGAAGGGAACTCGTGGAAAGCACAAGGGGGAATTGCAGCGGCGCTAGGAGATGACGATTCACCAAATCGTCACATAGAAGACACGAGGAAGGCAGGGGGCAAAAAAAATGATTTGACTATGTTGCATATTTTAGCTCATGAAGGTAAAAGTCGCTTACAGAAGTGGATAAATGATGGGCTTCACTTTGATATAACTGAACAGGGAGTGCTTGATTTAGGGAGAGAGGGGGCACATAGCTGTCGCCGTATTGCGCATGTGGGGGGCGATCGAACCGGTAAAGAAATGATGCGTTATTTTATAGAAAAATTAAAAGGTAAAGTTATGTTTAATACTCATTGGACAGTTGTTCAGTTAATCATAGAGGAAGGAAGATGCTACGGTGCCTTTTTTTTAAACGAAAAGGGTGAGCTTACGGTTGTAAAAGCAAATCACACAGTCCTTGCCACTGGAGGAATAGGTGGATTGTTTACACATACGAGTAATGACACTCATTTATGTGGGGATGGAATAGCTGTTGCTGCTCGAGCTGGTGCCGCATTATCAGATTTAGAGTTTATCCAATTTCATCCGACACTTATATATGGAAATGGCTCTTCTTGCGGTCTTGCCTCTGAGGCGATACGAGGAGAGGGGGCATCTCTTGTGAATCAGTTAGGAGAACACATCATGTCAAAAGTTCATCCCCTGAGTGATTTAGCTCCGAGAGATATTGTTGCCCGGACAGTACATGAGCAAATAAGCCAAGGAAATAAGCTCTTTCTTGATATATCTGGTATCCCTTCATTTCATACTAAATTTCCTCAAGTCGTGCAGCTTTGTGAATTAGCAAACATTGATTGGACTAAAGGGTGTATTCCAGTTTTTCCAGGCCCACACTTTCACATGGGAGGAGTGGAAACTGATGAAAATGGCAGAACTTCACTTGCCCAATTATATGCTGTAGGAGAAGTGGCTTGTACGGGTGTTCATGGCGCCAATCGACTAGCAAGTAATTCACTACTGGAATCACTCGTTTTTGGTGAACGCACGGGTGAAGCAATTCTTCAAGAATCAGGGAAAGAGGCATCTCATTTCCCTTTTTCAGAGGAAAGTATCATAAGACTTTATTCTAAGGATTCGTGGAAAGCTCCAGCAAAAAAGGAGGTTCAAAAGCGTGTTGATCAGGCGTTAGGTATCGTAAGAAATGAGAGCGCTCTTCGATCACTCATTAACTGGGTTCAACATGTATTACCAAACAACTTTAGTAAGACAAGTGCTTGTATGTCAAAGGAACAAGTTGAAATAGCACATATGCTTTTAGCGGCAAAACTTATTGCAGAGGCTGCATTAAGAAATGATGTAAGCTGTGGAGCGCACTTTAGGGAAGATATTGAGGGAGTGATTGGTTCGTGAATAAATTAGCTTTAAGAGAGCAGTTATTACGATTTTTTCAAGAAGATGTGGGGTTTGGCGATAAAACGTCAGATGCTATTTTTAGTGTTAACGATACTGGAAAAGGTGTGTTTGTGGCGAAGAGCTCTGGTTACTTTTGCGGTGAGCTCATTGTTGAAGAGGCTTATTCAGTCATCAATCCAAACATTGTGATAAAAATACTCAAAAAAGATGGTGAAGAGGTATTTAGTGGGGAAAAAATAGCAGAAGTGTCTGGAAGAATGACAGACTTATTAATCGCGGAACGAGTGATATTAAACCTGATTCAACGATTATCTGGTATTACAACAGTAACACGGGAAGCAGTGAATCAAACTGCTGGAACGCAAGCGCGTATTTGTGATACACGTAAAACCACACCAGGATTAAGAATGTTAGAAAAGTATGCTGTACGTTGTGGGGGAGGGAGAAATCATCGATTTGCCTTGGATGATGCTGTCATGATTAAGGATAACCATATTGCTGGTGCCGGGTCGCTAACAGAGGCTGTCAATTTAGTAAGAGAAACACACGGTCACATGGTGAAAATAGAAGTTGAAGTAGATATGTTGGAGCAGCTAAAGGAGGCTGTTACATCGGATGTTGATGTCATTATGCTCGATAATTGCCTTCCTGAGGACGTGGCAGTGTGGGGGAAGCTTATCCCGGATAAGACGATTTTAGAAGTGTCAGGTAACATTTCACTTAATACGATATCGAATTATGCAAATGCTGGAGCGGATATGATTTCATTGGGCTATATTACACACTCAGCTCCATCTCTAGATATTAGTTTTAACATCGTGACGAAAGGCAGGGATTAACAATGTATGTCAATAATATTCTCAGTCAGGTTCAACCAATACTTCCTGCACCCTATAAAGAAGCGGAGGATGATGAACTTTTTTATCAAGCGAAAAAACGAAAACATCAACTGGCTGATAGGTTATTTATGCCAGGTCACCATTATCAAAAAGATACGATCATCAAATTAGCTGATAATACAGGAGATTCACTACAATTAGCAAAAATATCAGCGGAAAATAAGCAAGCTGAGTTCATTGTGTTTTGTGGTGTTCATTTTATGGCTGAAACAGCTGATATGCTCACAGACGCTAACCAAAAAGTGATTCTTCCTGATATGAGGGCAGGTTGTTCAATGGCTGATATGGCTACTCGAAAAGAAGCGGATACCGCTTGGGAGTACTTAACTGACAAATTTGGTGATACAATCATGCCTTTAACCTATGTTAACTCATCTGCAGAGGTTAAGGCTTTTGTTGGAAGGCATGGGGGAGCCACCGTTACTTCCTCCAACGCACAAAAAATGCTACGTTGGGCATTACAACAGAAACGGCGGGTTCTTTTCCTACCAGACCAGCATCTTGGCCGCAATACAGCCTATGATTTAGGAATTGATTTAAAGGATATGGCAGTCTGGGATCCAACTATGGCCTGTTTAGAAGGCGACATATCACGCGATTTAACGATGCTATTATGGAAAGGACATTGTTCAGTACATCAAAATTTTACACTTTCCCATATCAACTATTATCGAGAAACGGACCCGGAACGTCAGATTATCGTACACCCCGAATGCTCTTGGGAGGTAACACAGGCTGCAGATTTGGCCGGCTCTACTTCCTTTATTATTGACCAAATAGGAAAGGCACCACAAGGTACTAAGTGGGCAGTCGGAACAGAAATGAATTTAGTGAAACGTCTTATGAAACAATTTCCAGAACAGTCAATTGTGTCGTTAAATAGTGACATGTGCCCTTGTTTAACTATGAATCGTATTGATTTGCCTCATTTAGTGTGGGTTTTAGATGAGCTTTATAAAGGTAACATTATAAACGAAATAAAGGTAGAGAAAAGCATTGCAGATGAGGCAACGCTTGCTATCGAAAGAATGCTGCACCTGTAGTTGCTCACTAAAGTGAAGCTCTTACTGAGTGGCTTTTATCACAGGTAAGCGTTCGTAAAACTCCTAGCTCAAATAGCCAGGAGAGCTAAACGCACGTTAATGTCCTGATTCACTCAACTATCGATCAGTGTGAGAAGAACGAAAATTCCCACTAGATTGAAGGTTCGTGTTATAAAGCTCCCCTAATTCATAAAAGATAAACGAAAATAACGCCATTTTTTTGTCTTTTGTCTTTCTAAATATTGTTATCAAATGTTGTACATAGCTTACTACAATTGTTACAAACTATGTTTACGACAGGAGGTGAGAAACATGGCTAATAACAACAGTTCAAACCAACTTGTTGTCCCAGGGGTACAACAAGCGTTAGATCAAATGAAATATGAAATTGCTCAGGAATTTGGTGTTCAATTAGGTCCTGATGCGACTTCCCGTTCAAACGGTTCTGTAGGTGGGGAAATCACGAAGCGATTAGTACAGATGGCAGAACAACAATTTGGCGGACAATAATAATTTAACTGAAAACATGGCTGTATACAGCACCCATTGCATAATGGGTGCTGTTCTAGTAATTCATTAAATTGTAAAACCCCTCTCACCATTGTGAAAGGGGTAAAAATAATTATCGAATTCGTAGTTCTGACTCTGGATCAAAGAAATGCGCTTTATTCATATCGAAAGCTAATTGAATTTTATTACCACTCTGTACATCCGTTCTGGAATCTACACGAGCAATAAAGTCTTGATCACTCACTTTTGAATAAAGATAAGACTCCGCTCCCATTAATTCTGCAACATCAATAGTTGCTTCAAACTTAGAATTTTCAGAAGCATCAAGGAATACTGGTTCATCGTGAATGTCCTCTGGACGAATCCCTAAGATTAATTCTTTATTATTGTATTTAGTCAAAGCTCTTAGTTTCCCTTCAGGTACTTTCACTGGAAATTCCCCTAGATAGAAGTTACCGTCCTTTAACGACCCATTTAAGAAGTTCATAGCTGGAGACCCGATAAAACCACCAACAAACACATTCTCAGGGTAGTCATAAATGTCTTTTGGTGCACCTACTTGTTGAATAAATCCATCTTTCATAACAACGATTCTTGAAGCCATTGTCATCGCTTCTGTTTGGTCATGTGTTACGTAAATAGTTGTGGTTTGTAAACGATGGTGAAGCTTAATGATTTCTGATCGCATTTGCACACGCAGCTTAGCATCAAGGTTAGATAATGGCTCATCCATTAAGAATACTTTAGGATTACGAACAATTGCACGGCCTAGTGCTACACGTTGACGCTGACCACCTGACATTGCTTTTGGCTTTCGATCGAGCATTTCTGTCAGACCAAGAATACGTGCCGCTTCTTTGACACGTTTATCAATATCTTCCTTTTTGAATTTACGCAATTTTAGACCGAACGCCATATTTTCATAAACATTCATGTGAGGATAAAGGGCATAGTTTTGGAAAACCATTGCAATATCTCGGTCTTTAGGAGCCACATCATTCACTTTGTCCTCTCCTATGTAAAGAGAACCTTTAGAAATATCTTCAAGGCCAGCGACCATTCTTAATGTTGTGGATTTCCCACAGCCTGATGGGCCGACGAAGACGATAAATTCTTTGTCTTCAATATCTAGGTTAAAATCGGTAACCGCTTGAACATCACCATCGTAAATCTTGTAGAGACTGTCAAATTTAATATCTGCCATTGAAAATTCCCTCCTGAGGCTAATGAAGTTTGTTTGAGTAATTAACTAAAGTATAGCCTGAAAGGGGTTACATATCTATTGACGATGTGCACAAAAAAAGAAGCTATTTTTGTGCACATTGCAAGCGTTTACAGATTTGAGGCATTATTCTAACTGACACTAACTAATGAATAATAATTAGGTTAATTATTTTGCTTCTAAGCGCAGTATTAGAAGATAGACTGCTGCAGCATTGGCAAATTGTTTTATGTCGATCGCAGTTTTTTCAATAAATTTGTCAACTCTGTACTGCAACGTATTTCGATGCATGAACATTTTTTTTGCTGCTAAGGAGGTATTCATATTACACTCTAAATATGTTTTGATGGAATGCATCAGCTCTCTGTCATTCATCACTGAGTCAAGCATGGTAGAGACTAGCTTTAACGTGCTTTCAGGTATGTGATGAAGTAAATAATATGTGACAATTTCTTGTTCATAAAAAAAAGATTTTTTACGAAAAGTCACTTTTACTGCGTCATAAAGTGTCGTCTCCCATTTAAAGCGATCATACAGTAAATGTGGCGAGTCAATTGGTGACCCAATGAAGAAAGAGATTTGGATGAGAAAATCAGTAGCAAGTGTGTCAATAATTGATTCCACTGATAATTCTTCCTCAACAGTATCCTCATGTAAATGCTGAAGTAAAACTCCTTCGGTACGTGATTTCCATAATAAATTCGTCACGGAAGGGAACACATTTTTAATCGCTTCTATAAAATCGTAAGTTTCATTTATCTCTCCTTTAATAGAAAAATGAATGCAACGCAGAGGCGGGGGGCTTAACCTTTCCAGCTTATGTTCTGGAGGGGTATGGCCATTCATTAGCCACTCGTATAACCACTCGTTTTCTTTAGTTGCTGGGTAGTGTGCATCAACCTCGGTCTGGAATAGAGTGTTTAAAAGAGCTACTTCTGTTTCTGATAGTTTAGATTTATCTAGCACGAGTGTTCGCGGCATATCATTGGGGAAATATAACGTTAATTTATCGGAATCCGGTGTATTGTCAGGTGCAAGAGCATGTTGATAAAAATGATGTAGTCGGTCATACATAGTAACTAATCCTTTCTTTTCTTCATGAATGATCTACATTGAGTGAACAAAAGCACAAGATCGTGCACGAAGTCATGGAGAATTTGATCTTTCTATTAGGGAGCTGTAACAATTACTACGCTATCTAATGAATAGTTTCACGAGTGAGTATTTGCTAAAATAAAAAGAGCTTCTTTTTATCTGAAAATATTGGTAAATAAATCATTAGCACCTTCAAGAGGCTGTATGCGCTTTAATCTATCGTAACATGTTCTGAATAGCCTTAAAAGATAAAGGATACTTATGTCCTGATTCACCGACCAATCAGTAGGAGAAGATCGAAACGTCCACTGAGTGAAGGATCCTATTATAAATAGATTAGAAAAAGGCTATTTAGGGAATAAATGTAGCAAAATACGATACATAAAAACGACAAAACACCACATGCATGGGGGAATAGAGAGGGATAATAATGTCGAACGTGATGTTACTCGGATTATTAATAGGGATTGGCGCAATTGTAGGAGGCGGAACAAACATTATTGCTATCCGAATGCTTTTTCGCCCTTATAACGCGATATATACAGGGACATTCCGGGTGCCATTTACACCTGGTCTTATACCTAAACGACGTGAAGAAATTGCTACTATATTAGGGAAGACAGTGGAAGACCACCTTCTCACACCAGAAGGCATTCAAAAGCAGGTGAAAGAAGGTCTCTTATTAAGTGAGTTTGAACAACGTTTAATTACCGCAATAGAAGAGTTTTTTGAGGATGAACGGACGCTGGATGAGTGGCTTGAAATGCGACTAGATAAGAAAGCTCAATTGAAAAAGGTTAGGCAAGCAGTAGAGAATGGTCTGGAAACACGTATTCTCGCTTGGATTTATGAGTATGAACATCGTCCATTTAATGAGTGGGTGCCGCAGTCATGGCAGCATGATTTGGCTGGAAGGATTCCAGGGTTGTCATATAAAATTTTGAAAAGAGCTGAAGAATATTTAAGATCGGACGAAGGAACCGAGCAAATTGAAAAAATGGTTGCGGGGGTTTTTGAATCTAAAGGGAGTTTCACTGGTTTAATGGGGAAAATGGCACACCGGTTTTCTCTCTCTTCAATTATCACGAAAGAACTTATTTTTTTCTTGCAAAAAGATGAAACGGAGAGACTATTAACACAACTATTAGAGAATGAATGGAAAGTTGCCCTGACTAAACCTCCTTCTGCATTTATAGCCAGTGAGAAAATTGAAGAAAATATAAAAACGTTTAGTAAAGCTATTGTTGGACACACACCGCTAGTAGGAGAGTGGGAAGAGCCGTTAAATACGTGGAGTCACAAATATCAACCTATCATGATAGACATCATACTTCCATCTGTTATGACAACGGTGTCGCTTATTTTATCACGCTATCTAAAATCGCTTATAAAAAAAATTGGAATTAAAGATATTGTAACCGCTGAAGTAAATGCTTTTCCAATAGCAAAATTAGAGAAGATGCTTCTTATGATAGCGAAACGAGAATTGAAAATGATTGCCATTCTCGGTGCTGTTATTGGTGGTATAATTGGTTTTTTTCAAGGAATTATCGTGCTTTTTTTCATCTAAATATCTGTCACGGTATGAAATTGTAGTTCATTCATGTTATAGTCGTTTAAGAGTCCAAGGTATAGGTGAAAATTATTAAGTTGGACTGTGATGTATGAACACATACATATAACCTTAAGGAGGACAATTGAAATGGGAAACCCTTACGACAAAGCAAATGAGTTGGCACGCGAATTAAAAGAAAGCGAGGAGTTCACGAAGCTCCGTAACTTGCACAATGAAGTAAACAATGATGAAGTTGCTAAGCGCATGCTCGATAATTTCCGCCAAGTTCAAATGGATCTTCAACAAAAACAAATGCAAGGTGAACAAATTTCTGAAGAAGAAATTCAAAGTGCTCAGAAGCAATTTGAACTCGTTCAGCAACATGATGTTATCTCTAAGCTAATGGAAGAAGAACAGCGAATGAGCCAAATGGTTGGTGAACTAAATAAAATTATTACTGAGCCATTAGAAGAATTGTATGGTGTAGATCAAGAAGGCTAATAGTATAGAAACTGTTTCATAAAGGCATCCCGTAAATACGGGGTGCCTTTATGTTCTAATCACTGGTTGTTGGTCATATATACTATCAACACTGGAATTAAGGGGGATACAACCATGGCATATCGCTTACTTGCGTTAGACATCGATGACACCCTTTTAAAATCGAATTTTCGATTAACAAAGGAGACAAAGGAAGCTATTGATTATGTCAAAGAAAAGGGTGTTTATATAACACTTGCAACAGGAAGAGCTTTCTTATCAGCAAGGAAGATAGCCAAAACATTAAAATTACCTGCACCTTTCTTGATCACACACGATGGGGCATTTTTAGCAGCCGATGTGAAAGAACCAATATTTGAGCGGAGAATAAGTGCTGATACTGTTTACCAAATTGTTGATATTCTTGAAAATTACCATTGTCATTTTCGATTATTCCATGAAAAATATGTGATTGCTAATAAAACTCGCCAAAAAAATCAATTGATCGGCAGAATGCAAATGCAATTGACGGATCCATTATTTTACCCAGTATACTATGTTGAATCACCGAGTCATCGATTAATTGATCAGCCTTTAAGTGTATTAAATATTAAAGTACACTTTTGGAACAAGCGGGAAAAAGAAGACGCTTTTGACGAATTGCAAGAAACTGTTAAAGGAATAAAGCTTGTAAGTCATAAAGAAGAGACATTATGTATTACTCATGAAAATGCGTCAAAGGCTCTGGCACTTCAGTATCTCGGTAGTAAACTTGGAATTTTACCAGATGAAATGGTTGCTGTAGGAGCAGATATAAGAGATAAGGATATGATACAGTTAGCAGGGTTAGGGGTAGCCATCGGTGATGCCCCAGATATAGTAAAGGATTCAGCTAATTGGATTACACGTTCTAATGATCAGAATGGTGTAGGGTATATGGTTAAAGAAGTATTCAGAAAGCAACTCCGTGTGGATAATCATGTAAGAGAATTGAGATAGACAAAACTTTAATAAACAAATACTGACTAGGAGGGAGTGTACATTCACATTCCTCCTTTTTGGTCCGTTAGTAATCAATTTAATTCAGTTCAGTACTTGTCAATCTAGACAGCACTGGCTTTTTTAGTTTTTATAGGAGAGGTATATTACAGGGACAGGCTTTACTTTTTCCCACTTTCTCGCGTTATAATGAAAGAAGACGTGTAAAAAGGAGTGGAACAAATGGACGAAAAATTAATGATTAATAAAACGAAAAAAGCGGTTCAAGTTCATAATAATGCGACCCCTGACTTATTTTTATATTCACTTATGGACTTTGAATTCATCTATGATGAAAAAGAGGAAACCGTTACATTAGTCGTCCCTATTACGGACATCATGTACAATCAACTTGGCTATATACATGGAGGTATTATGGCATATATTGCTGATACAGCTATGGGGCATTTGTGCGCCGCTTTTAATAACGAGCCATCGGTAACACTTGAATTAAAAACACAATTTATAAAAACAGCTACATCAGGTACACTCAAAGCAAAAGCGTCATTTAATAAGAAAGGCGGGCATGTTCAATTTGTTGAATGCACAATACATAATGATAAAGCCCAGCTTCTTAATAAAATCACAGGGACCTTCTACAGTCAGGATAAAGCATAAAATGAGGAGGGCGCCCCTCATCCCTTTGTACGAATTTTGTTGCTATACAAAAGGGGGTGGACTCCATTTAGTTAAAGTTTGAAATAAAAATATTCAAAAAAATGACTAACATATTAGGACCTTAAGAAAGATATAATGCTAAGCTTCAATCCGTGGGAGTTTTTTTCACCCCCCCCACTGATTGTTAGTTTAACTTATCTGACCTTTAGGGGCAGTTTATCCTCGACCTAAACTTTTCGATCTTCTTAAGTTTTCAGGTGGGGCTTTTACTGCCCCTTAAGTGTGAGATAAAAGTTAAAAAAAGGATTTTCTGTTAAAGGGGTACATAAGAATATGACGAATTGATATCATCGCATAAGTGAGAATAGGGCATGTTTCTATTTTTATACAAATAGGTATTTAAGTCTAGTTTTAAATACCTATTTATATAAAAAATAACGTTTTAGAGGTAAATAATACTATTTTAGTTAAAGAACTTTTAATTACTGAAACTTATAGTATAATTGTAAAGTGTTATGTTGAAATGGGAATATGATACTTAACTACATAATAATTTCCTTATACAACGATCGAATTGCATAATTTATGTTGTTTCTGAAACCTTTGTGCTTATAAAACGTGTTTCAACATATAGAAATAGCTAGTTACCTAATTCCAATCACTCAATAAAAGCAATAGCTAATGACTTTTTTATATTCGATATGTCAATATGGAGAGATTGCGATTGAGTGTTGTAATTATAAATTGATATAAAAATAGGGAGAGATTAGATGACGTGTCAAAAATGTGACCATGAGGTAAAGACTGAGGACAAATTTTGTACGAATTGTGGTGAATCACTTGAGGGGAATGAAGGAGTAGATCGTTCTTTTGAAGCTTTGGAAAAAGAAGAAACAGCTGCAACTACAGCTGAAAGCGATGATGTTGTTGAAGCTTCGGTTGAGGAGTCAACGAGTAGTAAACAAGCAAACGAATATGTAGAAAAAACAAAAGAAACAGCGGCAAACTATTGGAACTTCTTTTTGCAATCGCTCAAGTCACCACTGGCACGAAGTGTAGAAAACCGCCCGAGTGATTTCATTTTCGGCTACATTAATATTGCTGTTTATGCATTATTATTCGCATTAAGTAGTTATTTGGTTAATCGTTCTAACGCATATATGTCATCAAATGTAAGTTTTGTTGACTATTTCATCCAGCCATTTTTCTATCTTATTATATCATCATTAGTGGTAGCTGCTTTATTATTCGCTGTTTTAAAATTTGTGATGAAAGCAGAAACGATTTCTTTTCACGATGTGGTGGCTCGCTATGGCACTCTTTATACAGTCATAATAGTAGTAACTGCCGCTTATTTTGTCCTTAATTTAACTGGTATGTTACAGTTAATCCTGATTTTGGATATGCTTATTACGATTGGACTATATATGGCGGCGATTGTTGCATTACTTACATTACGAGATGAAACGAAAGTAAGCTTTGATCCAATTTTTGCAGTGATAATCGTGTTTGCTGGTTATGCTATATTTGAAACACTCACAATTGATTTATACGCTGATATGTTTCTGAGAAATAACCCTTTCCTATAAATATGCGTCTATGAAAGCAAAACGTGACATACAAATCACCTACCCCTTTAGAAGATTAAAGGGGTAGGTGATTTTCGTGTGCTACGGCAAAGAGGAGTAGATTTAAATATGTGGTTATCACTACATATTTATCTTTAGTTAACGTTTGTGGATGCTTTAACTTGTTTTGCCGCCTTTTTTGTGCTGACACCTATTATTAGATCCTCGATTTGCGAAAGCAATTCAACGGCCTTACTTCGGTTTTGATGATAAGTAGAGTCATCGACGATTAACATGCGATCTCGATTTTCCAATGTTAAAGGTTGGGTATACGTCTCAGTAAGGAGTTCTATGACAAATGATGGGATTTTTTACTTGCTGTACGTTTTCATGTCGCCGATTGGAAGTTAAAAGCTACTTCCGTTACTTAACCGAGAGTGACATTCACTCGTTGGACAAGTTTGATAAGGTCAGATACACTTCTTAATAAAAGCTGGGAAAGATTTATTCCTATCATTTACATATGGAGGAGGGATAACATGGATATGAAAATCTACATTGTAGAAGATGATAACCACCTTTTAGATGCATTAACAAAAAGCTTGAGAAATTGGTCGTATGGTGTTTCAAGTCCATCTACGTTTGAAAATATCATTGAAGATTTTTTACTAATTAAACCACACTTAGTTATTTTGGATATACAGCTTCCAAAATATGATGGGTTTCATTGGTGTAGAGAAATTCGAGCAATATCTAACGTTCCAATCGTGTTTCTCTCCTCAAGAGATCACCCGATGGATATGATTATGGCCATGAATATCGGAGCAGATGATTATGTCCAAAAACCGTTTAATATAGATATCTTATTGGCAAAGCTTCAAGCTATTCTACGTCGCACATATGCGTATGAAGAAAGAGTTAAAGACGTTATCGAATGGAATGAAGCGTTGATAGATATGAAGCGTGGCGTTATTCAGAAGGGGGGAAAAGAGGTAGACTTAACCAAAAACGAGTTCTTTATTTTAACGTCACTTGTTAAAGCAAACAATGAAATAATCTCACGTCATGAACTGATGCGAATGCTTTGGGAGGATGACCAATTTATCAATGATAATACTCTCACGGCAAATATGGCCCGTTTAAGACAGAAGCTTTCCGTATTAGGGATTTCAGAAGCTATTGTAACTAAAAAAGGGCTTGGATATTTGGCAACCACTCTATAGGGGGATTGACATCATGTTTTTGCAGTACGTTTTACATAAAAAAAGCTGGATAGCGATCATTATCGTCTTGCTATTTTTGATGAATGGGATAATTCTCTTCGACTATGGAATTACAGTAAATATATTTTCCCTCACGTATCTTAATGTATTATTTCTATTGACGTTTATGGTGTTTTTTATTTGGCGCTACAAAAAGGAAACATCGTACATACATAAACTTCAAACTATTACAGAGGAATTACAGGATAATTGGAGGGAGTCATTACCACAACCTTCTTCTCTTTTTCCCGATGAAGCGATAGACGAGCTGCTATGGAAGGTAGATGACTTTTACAGAAAGAATATAAGTGAATTAAAAAAAGCCCTAGTAATAGAAAATGATTATGTTACTTCTTGGATTCATGAGATAAAAGCGCCACTCACAGCAATGAAAGTGACATTGGATGCCCATCGTAAGAATGATTTCATGCAAAAAATTGAAAGCAATTGGTTACGATTGCACTTATTAATTGATAGGCAATTATATATTACCCGATTATCAATGCTGGAATCTGATTACACAATGGAATTAATTCAATTAGATCACCTACTAAGCGAAGAAGTTCGTGATTTGGCAGCGTGGTGCATGGAAAAAAATATTGCCGTAGATATACAAAACGAAGAAGAAAGAAAGGTTTTTACTGACAGAAAGTGGTGTAGATTTATTATTCGCCAGGTTTTAACGAATGCTATCAAGTATAGTCCTCATGGTGGAACCATTGTGATGGGCATTGATAAAGCGGAGAAAGGCAATATTATCTTGCGTATTCAAGATGAAGGGCCAGGAATTCAAGCACATGACTTGCCACGAGTTTTTGATAAAGGTTTTACAGGGGAAAACGGGAGAATTCAAAATTCCGCAACGGGATTAGGGTTATATTTAGCTCGGGAGGCTGCCAATAAACTTCACATCACTTTTGATATAACATCAACGTTTGGTCAAGGAACTAGTGTGTATATGGTATTCTCTGTCAAAGACAAGAATGAATCTATTAGACGAAATGCATTACGTTAGCTTACAGCCAGGAAAGTTATTCCTGAGCTGTTTTTTTAGCTAATGTGATAAAAATATCACATTAGACTGGACAATTGTCACCTAAAGCAAACGACGAGCATGCTAGGTGAGAATTATAATGATAACAACACGACTGAAGAAAGGAGCTTTAAAAAATGAAGCTAACACATGCACAAAAAACAGTATTACATGCACAAGGAGTTAATAAATCTTACGGAGTGAAGGGAAATACGCAGAAAGTATTAAAGGATGTAAATCTCCGCGTCACACAAGGGGAATTTCTCGGAATTATGGGACCATCTGGTTCAGGGAAGACAACACTTTTAAATACATTAGCAACAATTGATCGTGCTTCTGAGGGGAAGATCATGATTAATGAGAATGACGTATCTAGAATGAAGGACAAAGACTTATCAAAAGTGCGTAGAGCTAATTTAGGTTTTATCTTTCAGGACTACAATTTACTAGATACCTTAACGGTAAAGGAAAATATCCTTCTACCCATTTCATTAATGAAGATGACAAAAAAGGATGTAGAAAAGGAGTTTCAAGATATTGCAGATAGTTTAAAGATCAAAGAATTGGCTAATAAATATCCATCTGAAATATCTGGCGGTCAAAAACAACGCACTTCTGCCGCAAGGGCATTAATTCATAAACCATCGATTGTATTCGCTGATGAGCCCACCGGAGCATTAGACTCAAAAGCGGCTACTTCGTTATTAGAGAACTTAAATGATATTAACGAAAAGCGTCAAGTAACGATTGTCATGGTAACGCATGATCCAGTGGCAGCTAGTTATTGCAATCGAGTAGTTTTTTTGAAGGATGGAAAGATTTTCTCCGAGTTGTACCGTGGGGTTAAAACAAGAGAAGTTTTCTTTAAAGACATCATGGATGTGCAAGTAGTGCTTGGAGGAGGTCACGAATGAATGCCAATAAGTTATTTTTTCGTAGTATTCGAAAAAATATAAGGATGTATTATCTTTATTTTTTTTCCATGATCTTTAGCATTAGTTTGTATTATATCTTTGCTACATTGCAGCAGGATCCATCTATTGACCAAATGTCGGATTTGGCAGATGGATTTAACAATGCTTTTCAAGCTGCGGGAGTTCTATTGATTGGTATCATTATTGTCTTCACAATTTATGCGAATAGCATCTTTTTGAGACGACGCAGTCAAGAAATAGGATTATATCAGATGATAGGTCTTCCAAAGTCATGGATCATTCGCTTTCTTGTCTTGGAAAATGTATTACTTGGATTTGGATCTTTATTATTAGGTATGCTCGTAGGTGCTATTCTGTCTCGATTCTTTTTAATCATTTTATTGAACCTCATTGGGATAGAGGATGTAGTGGGATTGCCATTCTCGATCTACGCTACGATTCAAACAGTAATAGTTTTTACAGGGTTAATTGTAATATCTCTTGTGCAAATTATCCGAATGATAACAAGTAATAAACTTGTGGATTTATTTAGTGCAGAGAACAGAAAAGATAGCATCGAAGCATCAAATCCTATTACATCTGGATTACTAGGTATTTGTAGCTTAGGGCTAATCGGATTTGGATACTACCTTTCAACACGAATGCTAGAAAACACGGATTTATTATTATTGATGATTTTACTCGTGCTACTTATGACGATTTCAGGAACCTATCTATTATTTCGGGTAACAATCAGTTGGATATTTCATTTAGTTAGAAAGCGAAAAAACGGACAGCTTGGTTTAGAAAATAGTCTGTCGATTGCGCCACTCATGCATCGGCTGAAGGGAAATGCAAATTCACTAACTTTAATTACTGTTTTATCTGCTATGACAATTACGATGGTTTCGCTGTCCTATTCTTTATATTATTCGTTGGAGAAAGATACAAGGCTTGCTATGCCATTTGATTTTGTAATAGAAAATTTGGAAGAAGAAACTGAGTCTTTTTTGATGCACTTAGAAGATGAAGGAATCACTTTTGACTATAGTCAAATAGAGGCACTAAGGCTTCAAGGACGAGTTTCTGAATCGACTAGTTTAGAAGGGGGAGAACAAGCAATTATGCTCCTTCCAGCTGAGCAGATGCAGAAAGCTGGAATGGATGTTAATGTTCCAATTAATGGGGAAGCGATTCTGTATAATTCTCGTGCGGTGATAGAAGGAGAAGAGGGAGACTATCCGAAATCAGTAGAATTTAGTGGCACAGAGGATGTTGAAACACTTCTCATCTTGGAGAGTGTGCTCGAGAATCTCATTAATGTCACTTTTCATGGTCAACAGCTCTTGATATCTGAAGAAATGATAGGTATTTACAGTGATGTATTAGACGAAGAAGCTGATCTAGAACATACTTTTTTTGACACTATCACGATAGAAGATCCTGCCGATCTTGAACGAGCATCAGCATTATACAATAAGTTGGAAGCTGATTTATTGATGACAGACTATTATACCATGTATCAAAACGCCCTACAGATGAATGGATTAATCATATTTGTGACTGCCTTTTTAGGCCTTGTCTTTTTAGTATCGACTGGCAGTATCCTTTATTTTAAACAAATGACAGAAGGAGAACAAGAAAGGAAGTATTTTAAGACGTTGCGTCAGCTAGGATTTAGTGAGCCTGAATTAATGAAAGGGATTATCAGGAAGCAGTTGCTCGTCTATCTCGTTCCATTAATAATTGGGGTTATCCATGCTACATTTGCATTGAATGTTGGTTCCCTTATGGTTATTTCAAGTATGTTTATACCTTCCGTTATTGGTATGAGTGTCTATGCAACAATCTATTTACTATTTGCCTTTTTAACGGTAAATTACTATCGAAATCTAATAAAAAATGTCATGTGAGAGGAGAACGAAATGAAAAAATTACTTATTGCTATTGTTGGTTTAATCGTCATATCGGTTGGGGGATATATCGTATTTCAAGAAACGGTAGATCGCTTTAACCCTCTACTAACGAAAGAGTATGTGTATGTTGAACTAACGGATCCCCCTAAAGATGATAACGGAAGGTTCCGTTATCAGTTAACCGGGATGAATCAAGACGGAGATAGTAAAAATGTGTCTTTTACTACTAGTACGGTTTTGGATGAGGGAACGTATTTAAAAGTACTAGCGAAAGGTGCATACACTGAGGAGTGGGAAATGATTAAGCAAGAGGATCTCCCGGTAGACTTATAAACTCAACTTTCGGACATGAATAACAACCTTTCCCCCTAATGTAAAGGGATATATCGTAGGGAATCTATCGTTAAATAGTTGGGGTTCGTTTAATTATGCAACGACATGGAGAGGATACTCTGTTACTACCTTGTTGCTTCAACGAAGGTGTCCATTGTGGCAGTGTAAAGATAAAACGTAATGGAAAATACAGAAGCAGATAAAGGTATCTTTGTCGTGATTGCGGAAAGTCTTTTAATGATCTAAAAAACACCCCTATATCGGGAACTCGTTACCTTGGGAAGTGGTCTCCCTACTTTCAGTTAATGATTGAGGGATATAGCTTGTTATGCACAGATACAGCCACAAACTATAAGAAGTAGCTACCATAAGAGATTGAAGGACTGGATGCAATGGTTCCAAGGTGTGGCAACAAAATATTTAGACAACTACCTTTACTGGTTCAATTTCTTTAACAGAGCAAGAAAATGGCGACCAAGGAGAGAGTAAATCAAATGCTTTTATGGGCGTGTCAGAAACCTAATTTAATTACAGTTAAATATTTACGAGAGGTATAAAAACAGTCATATCCATCGGATACGGCGTTACAGGGTTCTAATCAAGCGCTCCCTTTACTATTTCTCCTGTATTTGCATTAACATACACTTCGTATTTCACGCCCTGAGGAGTCAATATTTCTATCTCCCAAACTAGTATGCCTTGTTCGGTATCTAGTACCACATCAACCACTTTTCCAGGTAAACGTTCTAATGTAATATTTATTGCTTCTTGTGCAGATATTTTACGCTGCATTTGGTATAAATCTCTTTTAATGATATAACTATTCCAAGCATTTCGATTCATATTTCCGTAAGATGGAGACTGGTCATAAACACTTTGAAATTGATAATTGTATGGATATGAATTGTTCTGATAATACATTTTTCCCCCTTTCTTCAAACACCTATATTCAATTCTCATCATATTCAAATGCCTATTATGTGTTCTTAGACCGAAGCTTACTTGCTTGGGATTCCCCTGGAGAAAACATGACTTTTTCATTAATATGGTCTACCAGATAATAAACATATAGCAAGGAGGCCGGTTTTTTTGATATGTTAAAGGAGAAGGAGAGGAATACGAATGTCATTAAAATTAACAAACGTTTCAAAAATATATAATGATACGGTTGCAGTTGATAATCTTACATTACATATTGAAAAAAATCAGATGTTTGGCGTACTAGGGGCGAATGGTGCTGGCAAAACAACGACGTTTCGGATGATTCTAGGCTTAATTCACCAAACAGAAGGTGAGATAACATGGAAAGGACAACCCTTAAACTACCATACTAGTCATTTAATTGGGTACTTGCCGGAAGAGAGAGGCTTATATCCAAAGCTGACGGTTAAGCAGCAGCTAATATACTTGGGTAGATTAAAAGGAATGAAAAAACATGCAATCTTATTAGAGCTTGAAAAATGGATCGATAAGTTTAAAATCAGCGGCTATATTAACAAAAAGGTTGGTGAGCTGTCAAAAGGTAATCAACAGAAAGTGCAATTTATAACATCAGTTATTCATTCTCCTGAATTACTTATTCTGGATGAGCCTTTTAGTGGTTTAGATCCTCTTAATGTTGAACTATTAAAAAATGCTGTGAAGGAATTAAAAGAAGAAGGTAAAACAATTTTATTTTCCTCACATAGAATGGAACATGTTGAGGAGCTATGTGAAAACCTCTGTATTCTTCATGATGGAAAACCAGTTGTTTCAGGCCATTTGCTAGATATTAAGCGGGATTTTGGTAAGAAAAATGTGGTCGTGTCAGCTGACTTTGATTTGTCTTTTTTGACAAAAATAGAGGGTGTGATTAATTGGAGAGTACATACTGGTGGTTTAGAATTACAGGTAGCAAGCGAGGAAGTATCGCAGAAACTATTTAAGCTTTTACAAGGACGCGGGTTTGTTCGGAAATTTCATCTGGAAGAGCCGTCATTACATGATATTTTTATTGAAAAGGCGGGAGCTTCTTATGAATAAGTTTTTCATTATTATGCTTCATACGTTTCGATACAAAGTGTTATCCAAATCTTTTATTTTTTCTACGCTTCTCACTTTATTTGTAGTAGGTGGTATTACGAACATCGATCGGATAATAGCATTAATTGAGGAGGAAGAAGTAGACAAAATTGCTGTCATTGCAGAGGAGGAAAAACTTTATTTAGAACTTGAAGAAGAGTCAACTGCATATGCAGAATACTATACTCTCGAAAAAATAGACTTAACAATCTCTCAAGCAGAACAGAAAGTGTTTGATGGGGAATGGGAGGGTCTTCTCATATTAACGTTGAACGAAGCTGGCCTTCCAGAAGCCAATTATCGTGCGATCACAATGGCAGATCAAGGGACAGCTCATCAATTAGAACAGGCGCTGCAACTTGTAAAAGTAGCTAGGGCCACAGAGGAACTAGGAATCGACGAAACACAATTAGATATCTTACATTCTCCTATAACATTCAATATAGAAGCAATAAGTGAAACAGCTAAAACAGAGACTGAACTAAATACAGCTCGATTTTTAGTTAATATTCTTGTTGTGGTTATTTATTTCTCTGTTATTGCTTACGGTAATATGATTGCCCTTGAAGTAGCAACTGAAAAGTCCTCACGCGTGATGGAAATTCTGATCTCAAGCGTCCATCCGGTCATTCAACTATTTGCTAAAATATCAGGGATTGCACTGTTAGGTATCGTGCAATTTTTACTTATATTGGTGGTAGGGGTGGCTTCAATACGTGAGAACATCGTTTCAGGGGGAATTGTAAATGATCTCCTTTCAGTTGAAGAAGTACCTTTATCGATTCTTTTTTATGCCTTTATCTTTTTTGTATTAGGTTATTTATTTTACGCTACAATTTCTGCAGTACTTGGCTCTTTAGTAAGTCGTATTGAAGATGTTAACCAGTTAATTACACCACTTACACTCATTATTGTCGTGGCCTTTCTCATCTCTATGTTTGGCTTGACATCACCAGAGTCAACTATTGTGACGATCGCTTCGTATATTCCTTTTTTTACACCAATGGTCATGTTCCTTCGGTTTGGAATGTTAGATCTTCCTATGTGGGAAATGCTTTTAGGGATTAGCCTTTTAGTAATATCTATTACTGTTTTAGGCATTATTGGAGCTAGAATTTATAAAGGTGGTGTTCTTTTATATGGGAAGACGTCGTCTTTAAAAGACATTAAACAAGCATTGGTTTTGGGCAAAAAAAGATAAGACTATTTAGAGATTAGTAAGACAAAGTGATACTTCTTACATGATAGTATGAGTGTGATAATTACCATGCTTTCAACTTTACGAAGGTTAGAATGGTCATGCGGGTCCAGTGCCAGTTGAATCATTATAATATAGAGTCGTTAAATGACGATAGAATACCGATGATCTTCTTCTCAATTTTATGTCACGTTTAGGCATGCGCTGAATAAACTGGGCAGAGAAGGAGGCGATATAATGAACATTCAAGAAATTAAAAAACACTGTGAGAACCATTTGCATCGCTATGTGTTAGTCACCACAAACGATGGAAGACAGTTTGATGCGATAGTTGAATCAGTAAATGATGACCATATTTCTTTGGCCGTACCAATAAGTGGAGAGTCGATGATGCATGAGGGTTCACATTACCAAGAAGGCATGCCACAAGGATTTGGTTACGGTGCTGGTGCTGGCTATGAAGATAATATGGCTAGACAATTCACACCGGGTTACGGGCCAGGCCCATATCCTCCATACGGACCACCATTTGGCCCACCTGGTTATGGACCTTACCCACCATATGGACCTGGTCCTTATCCGCCATATAGGCCACGGCGATTTCAACGACTTATTTTGCCGCTAGCAGCGCTAACAGCATTGGCAGCCATTCCGTATTTTTAAAGACTGCTACTAAATTAAAAAATCGATCCTAAAGGGATCGATTTTTTAATCATGCTGTACCCTATTAATGTGTTTTGACACGAACGTTCATTCGCTTTTTGTGGTATAATTTCAAATAGGACAAAGGAGGAGAACGATGATACGTTTTATTCACTGTGCAGATTTACATCTTGGACGCCCTTTTCAAATGACTAAACTAATGAATCAAGCTGTAGTCAATCGTGCGCTTCGTGCTACTTATGAATCCTTTAGTACTATTGTTCAAGAAGCCATTAGAAAAAAAGTGGATTTTGTTCTAGTGAGTGGGGACGTCTATCACGAAGAAGATCGTTCAATTCATGCTCAATGGTTCTTTAAACAACAGGCGGAAAAGCTTTATCAAGCCAATATTACCTTATATGTGATACATGGTAATCATGATCCGCTAATTCAAAAGGAGCAATTGATTGCTATGCCTGAAAATGTACACATTTTCCCTACACATGTGTCTCATACTGTTCACACTGCTCAAAGTGGAGAAAGAGCTATTATTTATGGTTTTAGTTATCCAGAACGAGCTTTCATGAAGGATCCAGTACCGCTATTTAAAAAGATTGAGGGAGATGGGGCTTACCATATCGGTTTACTTCATGGTCAAGAAAATGGACAAGTTGATCATGACCCGTATGCCCCCTTTTCTACTCTAGATTTGAAAAAACTAGGCTTTAATTATTGGGCGTTAGGACATGTTCATAAACGACAAGTCATTAATTCACACCCCCCTATCATTTATCCTGGAAATATTCAAGGATGTCATAGAAAGGAACAAGGAGAAAAAGGAGCATATTATGTCGAAATGACGAAAGCAACAACCACTTTTACTTTCTTTGGGACAGGACCTGTTCAATGGCAGGACATAACAGTAAAGATTGATGACATGAAATCGATTGATGAGCTCATGGCTTCTACTTTAGATGCCATACAGCATTTATCGACTTCTCACACATATATGATTCATTTATATATAACAGGTCATGGTGTGTTGCACGAAACATTGAGTAAAAAGAAAGCGCAAGACGATTTAATGGATATGCTTCAAGAAGAGTTGGAGTACTATTCTATTTGGCTAGATAAATTTACTTTGAAGACAGCCCCAGAAATTATTAGAGAAAATTGGCGACACAAAGATCACATTATTGGAGATGTTATGCGTGTAAGGGAAGACATGTCACAAAATGACGCATGGGAAAATAACTTATCTTCCTTAATAAATCATCGAAAAATGTCACCGTACGTTGAAGAGTTGACAAAAGAGGATAAAGAAGAGATCCTCACCAAAGCAGAAACAATGATCGTAACAGCTTTGTTGGAAGAAGGGAAGGCGTATGAAGATTAAACAGATCTATATATATGGCTTCGGTAAGTGGGTTAACAAACAATTTGATCTAAGTGATAATGAAATTAATATATTATTTGGATATAATGAATCAGGAAAATCAACATTGATGGCTTTCATAAATGCTATTCTTTTCGGTTTTCCTTCCAAACGTGAAAGTCAGTATCGGCCGAGAGAAACAGATAAGTATGGTGGCATGATCACTATTGACACTGTTTCCTATAACGGAATAAAGATAGAAAGAGTTGGGGGAAGGACGAACAAGGGAAGCCTTTCAGTTCGTTATCCCGATGGAAGGACAGGTAATGAAGAAGATTTACATAAACTTCTGAAAGGGATGGATTTAGCGACATTCAAAGGGATTTTTCATTTTGATTTAGATGGTCTTCAAGGTATGAAGGATTTAAATCCTGATGACTTAAATCATTATCTGTATGATGCAGGAATGGTAGGAGCATCGTCACTTAATTATTTGGATAAATCGTTACAGCAAGCATCGGGCAAGCTCTTTAAGCCTAGGGGGCAAAAAACAGACTTAAACATCCTTGCAGAAAAACTCAATAACACCCAGCAAGAGATAAAAGAATGGGAGACTAAACTGGATAACTATGAACAGTTACAGACAACTAAACACGAGTTAGAGTTAGAGCTTGCTCATTTGGAACGTGAGGAGAAAAAGCTTCATGTAGACATCCGATATTATGAGTATTATAAAACATTGGAACCAATTGTAAAAGAATGGAACGCACTTACAGTTGAACAGCAAGGAAATATTGAGGAAATAAAGTTCCCGGAAGATGGTCTTAGCAGGCTCGAGCAAATTTACGATAAATTAGAAGAAAAAGAAGCATTAATGTCTTATGAAGATGATAAAATAACAGAATTAACAGATAAACTCCAAACTTTAACAGAAACAGCTATATCTGCTGACATAAAGCGTAAGATGACATCAGCCGTCAATAAGTGGCCGTTGCAGGAAAAAATAATGGAAGATCTCAAGGTCTCTCGACACACTGAACAAGAGTTACTCAAACAACGTCAACAAATTGAAGATGAATGGAAGCTCCCACGAACGTTTTTTAACTCTGCACATGTGACGAATTATCATTTAGAAAAATTCAACCTGTTGAAGAACCGATGGCAGACACTTCTTACGACAGAAGATCATTTAACGGAAGAAAGACGAAGGATACGACGAGAAAAAGAGATTGCAGAAGAACAAAAAAAGAGTGAGCATAAGCATCTACTAGCTCCTGAAGAAGTAAAAGAACTTGAAAGATTAACTTCTTCAGAAAGTGAGAAAAAGCTGCACGAACAAGAATATAACATGCTTTCAAAACAAAGGGAATGGTTGGAAAAAGAGTGGAACAGAGCAAAAAGAGCGGGACAGACAAAAAAAATAATGCTCATGACCTTAACAGGATTATATGTAGTTGGAACAATAGTCGGATATGTCAATTCTAATTGGATCATCACACTGGCTTTACTGCTTCTAGTTATAACAGGCGGCAGTTTAACATGGTCTATTGGGAAGACATCACGTGAGCAGATAAAACGGATGCTCAAAGATTTAGAAGCACATGATCGAAAAATGGGGACACTCAACAGCCTTTATCATGACATTTCAGAAGAAGCTTATCATTATGCTGAACAACGTTTAGCCCTTCATAATGAGAAAGTTGTAAATGTTAACACAATGAATCAAAACGTTGCGTTTCTCAATACCCAATTACAGCAATGTGAAAATGATTGGCAAGCGTTACAGGAAAAGTGGGAAGTATTTAATACAGAGTTGGACGAGTGGTGTAAAATCACTAAGATGCCGCCTAATCGTGATTTACTGTTTTATGCTCACCTTATTGAAGCATTGAAGGAATGGAAAAGGCTCACAAAAGACTATGAAACTGTTAAAGAAAATCTGCGGAGGTTAAATAAAGAAGTGTCAGACTATGAAACGACAACTGAGTGGTTAGTGACTAACTATGTTAGTCAGGAGTGTGACAGGACTATTGATAAGCAGGTCAAAGCGTTGACAGATTTTATAGAAAAGGAAAAGGAGGCTGAAAAGAATAGAAGTCAAGTACATGATAAACTCTCCGTTCACGAAGATTTAATGTCAAAAATACAAAAAGAACGTGAACAGATATCAAACACGTTAACAAATCTTTTTGCTCTTGCTCAAGTTACAAATGAAGAAGCATTTAGAAGAAAAGCACATGAACATGAACAACGAAAAGCTGAAATGACGCGTAGGAATCAGCTTTGGCTACAAATTGTTACCCTAGTTCCAAGTGAGAAGAATAGATCAGTTTTGCTTGATGATATCATTAACCAAGACATCGATATTCATGAAAAGCAAAGAAAGCTTCAAGAAAGAGTATCAGAACTTGAAAAGAAGAAAAAAGGTATCATGACTGAACTATCCTCTATCACATTAACATTGAAAGAATTAGAAGAAAGCGGTACTTACGAAGATAAACGACAAACATTTATAGCCTTAAAGGGCGAATTTAATCATTTGGTGAAAGAATGGGCCGTGATTCAAACGGCACAGTACATGATTCACAAAGTGAAAAATATCCATGAAACAGAACGACAACCAAAAGTTGTTAAGACAGCTTGCAAACTATTTAAACGCTTGACTGAGGGGCGTTATACACAGTTATTTGCACCATTAGGAGAAGAACGCTTCATCGTAGAAAGAGAAGACGGTCAACGCTTTGACCCTTCTGAACTTAGTCGCGGAACGGGAGAATTACTTTATTTGTCACTAAGGTTTGCATTAGCTTTAGAAGATGTTATGGAAACTTGCAGCCCACTTTTTATGGATGAAACGTTTGTCAATATGGACACACCAAGACGGCATCAGCTTATCTCGTTATTGAAGGAAATATCTAATGAGAGACAAATTCTTTTCTTCACATGCCACGAGCATTTAAATCATGAGTGGCAAAGGGCGTTTAAAGACGTTGAAGTCCACTCACTCCATCACTGAAAAGAGGGATTATGTCTGAATTATATGTAAAAGTGTCGTTCTATTTCATTTCCTAGAGATTTTATATTAAAATAAACGTGATAACCTTCTTTTATATACAGGCCTAATTCCCTATTTTTTGTGAGGGATTATTATAGCTATGAGGGTCAACAAATAAAAAAATCACTAAAAAATATAACGTTTAATAACTAAATAAGTGATGTGGAAAAACAACGCTCCACTTACTTCAAAGCCGTATGTGAGTAAATAATAAATGAAGGATGATGAGCATGAGCGAGTATCGCGTATATCTAGTTGAAGATGAAGAAAATCTCGGAGAAGTGATTAGAGCATATATGGAAAAAGAAGGATGGCAAGTGACACATTTTACTGATGGGAAAGTGGCGTATGATCATATCTCTGAACCGCCACATTTGTGGATATTAGATATTATGCTACCAGGTATGGATGGCTATCAATTATTAAAGTCAATAAAAAGTGAAGCTGATACACCTGTAATCTTTATTTCAGCACGGGACAAAGATTTAGATCGTGTTCTTGGTTTAGAATTAGGGAGTGACGATTATTTAGCAAAGCCTTTTTTACCGGAAGAGCTTCTAATCCGGGCTAAAAAGTTGCTAAACCGAGTTTATCCACCGGAAGTTCAAGAAGAAGATGCCATCGAATTGAATGGCTACGTAATTGATCCTAAATCACGAACTGTTCACGATGGAGAGGAATTGATTGAATTAACAACGAAAGAAATGGACCTTGTGATTCTGTTGTCATCAAACCTTGGGAATGCACTTTCGCGAGAAGCCATTATTGAATACGTTTGGGGATCAGACTACTTCGGGTCAGAACGAGCAGTAGACGATGTTGTACGTCGGGTAAGAAAGAAACTCCCACGTATCCATGTTGAGACATTATATGGCTACGGGTATAGGGTTTTATCTTCATGATTCGTTTGAACTTAACACAGCGGATTTGGTTTTCGTTTATTTCAATCCTTCTAATGGTCGCTCTTTTAATTGGGGTCATTTATCCCATTTCTTTGAAGAGTACGTTGACAGAAGAAACGTATAGAATCATTGAACAAGAACAGAACCGTTTCGCTAATCCGGAAGGAGAATATTTTGCACCGCCTCAGACTGAATTAGACTTTATCGAAAGACGGGATGCAGAACGATCAGTATTCCACTTTTTTTTAATGAATCAATTCGGCACGATTGAAGGAGATCCTGTGCCAAGCGAAGTCCTTCAAGAGATGGGAGACAGGGCGCAAAATCAAATGACACGAAGAGGGCGGTATGAACTCACATATAACGATGCAGCATTATTTTATGTCGTTTATAAAGTATATACAACAGGTGGTGAAATGTATCACATTTCCTATATGTGGGATACTTATCGAGATCAAATGGTGAATAGACTGTGGGGCCGATTGAGCTATATTATGCTGTTTGCCAGCCTAATGAGTTTAGTACCTGCTTTTTGGTTAAAACATTATTTAAAGTCACCTCTTACAAGCCTTGGAAATCATTTTGAACAAATAGCGGAGCGAAATTGGAAAGAGCCTTTCCACTGGGAAGGTGATGATGACTTCGAAAAACTATCAAACCAATTTGAAAAAATGCGCCAAAATTTAATTAAATATGATTCCGCACAGAAAACGTTTATTCAACATGCCTCCCATGAATTAAAAACACCTATTATGGTGGTAAAAAGTTATGCACAATCTGTTAAGGATGGTATCTTACCAAAAGAAAACATTGAGAACACAATGGATGTTATTTTGGAAGAGTCAAATCGGATGGAAAAACGTGTGAAGGATATGCTTTATTATACAAAATTGGAATCTCTCAAGGAAGCACCGATGGAAATGCAAGAGTTTCCATTTGGGTCTATCGGTTATCATGTGGGAGAAAGGTTTCGGCTTGCACGTGAAGATGTAGATATAGTAGTGAATGGTGACCAAGTTATGATATACGGTGATAAGGAACAGTTGAGGGTACTTTTAGAGAACCTAGTGGAAAATGCTTTGAGATACGCAGTTAGCACAATAGAATTAAATGCTAGAAAATTAGGTGAATATCATATAGCTATTGATGTGGGGAATAATGGAGATCCTATTCCCGAGGAAGAAATAGATCATGTGTTTACACCTTTTCGTAAAGGAAATAAAGGCCAATTTGGTTTGGGTCTCGCGATTGTTAAAAGAATATGTGAACTACATGGTGGTTATCCGCAAGTTAAAAATGACGATAAAGGAGTTATTTTTACGATGGTTTTACCAAGGAACAAACTTGTAGATAATCAGGGAAAGACCTAATTATTTATATCATAGATAAGAGTCCGAAAACCTCCCTCCTCAAAATAGAGAGGAGAGGTAACTCTATTAGGGTAAGCTAACAGATGCTAATGTGCAGACTGGAAATTCATTTTATCTGATTTGAAGAGACTACGAATAGTAACTCGGTTAGGACCCTCTGCTAGAAGACAGTATCCTCTTAAGCGTCTTCTAGCAGAGTTTTTTAGATTGTAGTTTAAAGTTTTTCATAATGGTTAACTCAGACGCCAAGGTGTCAAAAATCATGTGGCATGTTTTATCATAGATAAGAGTCCGAAAACTTCCCGGGTCAAAATAGAGAGGAGAGGTATCTCTATTTAGGGGGAAGCTAACGGCCGCTAATGTCCTGATACACTTAACGACCAATCAGTGGGGAAAGAACGAATACGTCCACTAATTGAAGGTTGGTTTTGTAAATCATTTGGATAAAAGATTAGGTGCTAAAGCTCACCTTCGCTAGAACATTGCCAGCTATGGTATAATTGGAAAAAAAGAAGCAAAGGCCGGGGAGGTAACTAACGGTTATGAAAAAAGGCATTAATCATTATCAGGTTGGGGAACAAGTTGAGACTTATTTGTTAATAAAAACAGCGAAAAAAGGCATTGCCAGTAACGGAAAGCCGTTCTTAACATTACAATTGACCGACAAAACAGGTGAAATAGAAGCGAAGCTTTGGGGGATATCTCCCGAAGATGAAACGACGTTTCAAGGTGGGACCGTCATTCATACTCAGGGAGATGTGCAAGATTTTCGAGGTATGCGGCAATTAAAAATAAAAGCAATCCGACCTTCTTCATCAATGGATCAGGTGAAGCCTGAAGACTTTTTACCTACTGCACCTAGAGGGCGAGAAGAAATGTTGGAGGAAGTGACACAATATATATTTGACATGCAAAATGCAAAAATTCAACGAATTACACGCCATTTATTTAAAAAGCACCAACAAGCTTTTTCTGTTTCACCCGCAGCGACTAAAAATCACCATGAATTTGTTTCTGGCCTCGCCTATCACGTTGTATCTATGTTACAGCTTGCAAAAAGCATTGCAGGCTTGTATCCAAGTCTCGATACAGATCTGCTGTATGCAGGAGTTATTTTACATGATATGGCTAAAGTCAGAGAACTGTCTGGTCCTATGGCAACTCAGTATACTACTGAAGGGAAATTGCTAGGGCATATTACGATTATGGTTACAGAAATTGAAGAAGCGGCTAAAGAATTGGGGATAGAAGGAGAAGAAGTTCTCATGCTGCAACACCTCGTACTTTCCCATCATTCTAAGGGCGAGTGGGGGAGTCCAAAACCTCCAATGATCAGAGAAGCTGAAATGCTACATATGATTGATAATATTGATGCTAAAATGAATATGATGGATCGAGCTTTGGACCGTGTCTTACCTGGAGAATTTTCTGAGCGAGTATTTGCTTTGGAGAATCGCTCTTTTTACAAGCCGTTATTCCATGAAAAGCCTATAGATTTATAGTCTTCAAAACACAGACTGAAGAGACTCTGACGCTTCTCTTCGATCTGTGTTTTTTAGTTCATATCATGCATTGTTTTCCATCATATACTCGTTATCCAATGGATTTACTAGTTCAACTAAATGGTTCTTATTTAAAATGTCGTTTAATACTTCCGCTTTGAAAGTCTGATAACATGGTGATTTAAGCCATTCTTTCCATGTGAGATCATGACATTGTTCCCAAGCTTCCTGCCAATGGGCTAAAACAAATGCTTCTACACGCTCATGAACAATTGGAAAAGCAATTAATGGGGAAATTTCTTTATGTTCTTCTAATTTTGTCATAACGAGCTTAACGAGCTGTTCTTTGAATTCACTACACGTCATGTCGCTTAATAAAATATATCTCATATCATTAGTACCTCCAAAATAATAAGTTAGTTGACTTTACCCTTCATAGAAGATGGCAAACCTATAATAAAAGATGATATATAAATGTAATAATGATGTAACGTATATATCGCTTTATTTTGAAAAAACGCCTTAAGTCACAATTTTTCGATGCTGTAAAAAAAGAGGATATAGTCATGTCCCAGACAAAGGGTTCTTCTATTTTTAGCGACGTGATGTTTTGTTATTTTCTCAATGATAGCTTCGTAAATTTGAAAGACTCCCGTCAACGAGACAGGAGTCTAATATTAAATGACTATTCTATCCGGCTTAATAAGCTCCGCACTGCTCTGATAAGGAATGGGAGTGAAGAGATGCTAGCCAGTCAGCTTAACACACGTAAGCTGATCCTACAATAATTAATAGAATGAACAAAACAACAATGAGTGTAAAGCCTGAATAATAAGGTGCTGGCGTGTAACCGCTCATGATCTTCACCCTTTCTGAAGTAGATTTTTGGGAGCATCCCCATATTTAATGTATGTCATGCTAAAGTAACGGGTGAATAGGCACTAATGGATTATTTACTAAAAACGAAAGAGAGATATCACGGGCTATTATTAGAAGGTGATGAAAATGGCCAATATTATAGCGTGTTCTGCATTATCTCTGTTTATTAAATAAGGGGGATATGTATAGGATGACATCTTTAGTGTTGGAGTAACATTTGGATATTTTCTTACAGATAAGCGTCCGTAAACCTCCCGGGGCAAAATAGAGAGGAGAGGAAACTCAATATAGTCGGGAGGTAACGGCCGCTAATGTCCTGCTTGAAGTTTCGTTTTACGACAAAAAAAGCCTGTCCAAGAAAGGACAGGCGGTATCAATTACTCAGTGTATTGACTGAACGTATCTTCAAATTGCTCATCTAACACATCAATATCAAGCTCTTTCATGATCGTAAATTGTTCTTCACTCATTTTTTCATTCTTGCGTTGGTTAAATGTTGAAAGAAGCTGCTCTTTGACTTCTTCAAAATCGTCTTCGAAGGCTGTACGGTCTAGCACCTCGATGATGTGATAGCCAAATGATGTTTTAACTGGTTCGCTAATTTTTCCTTCTTCAAGAGAAAAAGCAACTTCTTCAAAAGGAGGAGTCATACTTCCGCGAGCAAATGAACCTAAGTTACCACCTTCTACAGCGGAACCAGGGTCTTGAGAATTTTCCTCAGCCAGTTCAGCAAAATCTGCGCCATCTTCTAATTCTTGAATTAGCTCAAGAGCTGTTTCTTCATCTTCTACAAGGATATGTCTAGCTTCAACCGTTTCACCTTTGTCGTATTCTTCTTGTAACTCTTCATCCGTTGGTTCGCCAACCATACCAACACGATTTTCAAGGACTAGCTGTGTTAAAATATTTTTTCGTAGCATGTCTTTGTCATTAATTCCTTGCATTTGTAACATATCATAAAGCTCTTCTTCGGAAGATACACCGATAGTTTCCATAAACTCTTCAATTTGTTCATCGATATCTTCTTCTGAAATGTCATAATTCTCAGCTTCAGAAGCAATCGCTTTATCCATTACGAGCATTTGTAGTGCTTGACTTCCATAATCATTTTTAAGGGCTTTAACAAGCTCTCCTTCCGTTACGTCTCCTGCACTTGTCTCAATAATAACCGTACTATTGTCCGTCCCAGCTTCTGAATCATTACTGCACGCACTAATTACCATAATACTTGCTACTGCCATAATTAATGAAGATTTCTTCAATATGGTCACTCCTACTCAATTTTATCTTTTCTTTCCTGTATAAATATAGCACATCTTACTTAGTTTTGGTACGACTTCTGAACGATTACACAGATTTTCCGTTTTCTTTCAAAAATCGTGACAAATGACTATACGTGATTTGGTGGCCGAAATAAGATGTAATGAACGTTAAAATAAGGAGGAATGTACATGTCACACTCATATCATTCAGGATTTGCATTGTTAGTCGTGCTGTTTATTTTGTTGGTGATCATTGGCGCATCTTGGGCTTATTAAGTTGAGCATAAAGAGTGGATAAATGCTAAGGGAGGTGACGATATGGGACATCACTACCATAGCGGCTTTGCGTTAATAGTCGTACTATTTATTCTTCTTGTTATAGTTGGAGCTTCCTGGTGGTATTAAAAGTATGTTATAAGAGAAAACTTGGCATACAATATGCCAAGTTTTTTATTTATGACAGATAACCGTCCGTAAACCTCCCGTATCAAAATAGAAAGGAGAGCTAACGGCCGGTAATATCCTGATTGACGCAACTACCAATCAGTGGGATAAGAACAAAAACACCCACTGATTGAAGTTTCGTTTTATGTCATGAAAATTCTAAAGAAGGACGATGTTATAAGAATGGTTATAAGAACATTAATCGTTCGAAAGACTTTCGCTTGCCGCTCCTCAGGAATTTCTTTTTGTATGCATAAAGAGTTCGTCATTGAATTAATGATGAATAAATAGAAGGTGGCAAATAAAAGGAATGGTAAGTACATTCAGTAACCTCCAATTTCAAAATTTATCCAGAATCCTCACTTACATAGAATATTGGATAGTAACAAGAGTTCTATTGACTAGCTATTCTCTTTTGTAATGTCTTACAAAGTTGATCTCTGAGCTCCTAAAAAATAATAAATCAGCTGGAATGGTCTAAAAATGTCTAAGCAAGCGACTGCTGTTAATAATAATAGATAGACTATGGGAGTCATTTCTTATCATTGAAAGTAGCCCGCAATGAAATAACTTTAACTCATTCATATGGTGACTAAGTTTTTCTTTAGTAAAAAAGGGAACGAGACTAATTAAGCAAGACGGAGAGAGCCAATAATAACTCTATTGTAACAAAGATATCTCTTTACGGGAATCAAGAAATCTCACTTTCCAAATTAAAGAGTGATATGACTAAGGGAGGTTATGATGAGCACATCACTAAATAAATGGAAAATCGCTTTTTTTATATTAACTGCTACTGTTATTTTAGTTATAATGTCAACAGTTGGTTGGCTCTATTTCGGGCTTCCTAATTTGGCGACTAATGACTTTGCCCCTCCAAAAATTTCAAATAAAGATGGAGCATCCTTCTCAGTGGAGACGTCAAGAGAAGACTTAAATTTCTGGTTGCAAAATGAGTTGAATAATGAAGAAGAGGCAGAGTTTTATAGTATCTATATTGATGATGCGGTATACTTTGAAGCAACGGTAGATGCTTTTGGCATCACCTTGCCTATTTACATGGTTTTATCACCGCATGTGACTGAGGAAGGTAATGTCGAACTATTAGAAGAATCCTTCAGCGTCGGAAACATTAGCCTTCCTTCAACGAGAGTGTTTGAACTGATTGAATCACGGACTGACTTACCGGAATGGATCAGTGTTATTCCAAATGAGCAAAAATTATATGTGAATGTGAGAGAAGGGATATCGGAGGATGTGGAAATAAAGGTAACTTCTTTTGATTTGTCCTTAAATGACATTAGATTTGATATTCGTTTTATTGATTAGTATATATAAAATACCTCTGCAAACATTTGAGGCAAATATCTGCAGAGGTCACATTTAGAAAGGATAAGCTATTTAAACCCTTCTTCTTCATATAGGCGAATTATCTTTCATGACTGGTGACAAAATGTAAAAACCGTCACGTGTTTCTTCAATAAGACACTGTCTTGGCGCACGCTTAATCTGTCTAAAATTTAAGTAATCATACACACAAATTCCCATATTAAATGCAGACATCATTGCAATGTAGTGTACGAGATGTGGGAATATGATGGCGCCTACGATAGATAGAAGCGTTAAAATAAACGCTGGTGCTGCAGTTGACAGCAATGTGACATATTTAGATAAAGGTTGCTTTGTAGAATAATAAAAATAAGGCCACTGTCTTTTTCTCACACCTAAAGTTGCTTTTTTGCCTGTAAGCCAAATAGGAAAGCAATGTAAAAGTAAATGAACGGGCATTATAACTATAAGGCTGAAAAAGAGAAATAGGATGCCATGATCTACAAGTGGGACATTTTGAAAGAACGTTCTAAAGACCATAAAAAAAAGTAAAAAATAGCTCATCATAATGATGACTGATAGAAACGAAAGCCTCAGCTTGCCAAATTGGTTTTCTACTGAGATTGTTTTTAAACATTTCATTTTAATTTGCACCTCCACCACGAAAGCCTCTTAACTTTTAAACCCCTTTAAGCTCCGTACAAATAAATTAAATACTATAGTAATTTACGATGAAAATAGAAAGAAATCAATACTTTTTTTAAAAAAATTATTTTTTAGCAGTGAGATCTCTTTCACATCATTAATTAAGCACTTTTATAAAATGCTTTCTCCTTTATGCCAAATAGATAAAATGGGAAGAAATAAGTAAGTTAATCATACGAAAAGTCCAAAAAAATAAGCTAGGACCGTTTTGGTCTTAGCTTATTTAAGCAACCTGTATTATGATGATGCTTCTTTATTTTTCTGCAAAGGGATAAGCTTGCCTTCTTCCTCAATAAAATCATCCTCAATCTTACTGAGAGATTTTTCGAAAGTAGATATAAAATCAGGACCATAAATATGTTTAACTATGCTTATTACCTCAGAGAATTCTGGAAATTTTCCGTATAAATCTTTAATAGGGAGCGAGCCACTATAAACACCATACGTGTTTGGGTTGTATGTTTCAAACGTTTCAATAAGTAAACTTTCACCTTCAGGCGTAAGATAAATGTAAGTATTGCGTTTATCAGTCTGCCGTTTAGAAAATGTCAACAGCCCTCTTTCTTCAAGCTTCTTTGAAAAGTTGAAAGCTGTCGATACATGCATGACTCCGAACTTGGCAATGTCTGAAATAGAGGCACCTTCCAATTGATAAGCTATCCAAAGAATATGATGCTCATTAATGTTTAGATTATATGGTTTAATCCAAGTTTGCCAATCCTTTTCAATTGATTTCCAAAGTGCTTTACTAAGTTGAGCTACTTTATGACTGAACATTATTGACTGTTTCATTGATTGTACAGGGTGCTGTTCCATGGTCTCCCTCCATTTCTATAGAATGTCATTAATATATTCAAATAAATCATTATTTTACTAGGAAAATGATATTCATATCATAACACATAAAATGTTTATTTCTCAATATCATTTCTGTATTTTCAGAAAATTGAACGATAATGCAGTTATACTTGAAAAGCAGGGATATGGCAATCAACACGAATACAAAGAGCCTGTTCAAAACGTGTCATAATTCATAAGACGTTTTTTATATCATGTTAGCTTTATAATGCTTCATGATGTTTTCAATTATATTAATAAAGGACAGTGGATGAATAAGTTGATTTAAAGCGGTAAAGTAAATAACGCTTTTTTTACCCGTTTTTTTCCATGAATTGTTCCATAAATTCTTTAAGAACAATAACGTGTTCAACGGGTACAGCATTATAGTTAGATACACGACAACCACCGACAGAACGATGGCCATTTAAACCAATAAACCCTTTTTCTTTAGCTTCCGCCAGAAATTTTTTCTCTAGTTCTTCATTTGGTAAGCGGAAAGTAATATTCATCAATGATCGAGAGGTCGGTTCAGCATGTCCTGTATAAAAACGGTTAGAGTTATCAATGACATCGTAAATCATTTGAGCTTTGTTTTCAGCTTGTCGAGCCATTTCTTCAATGCCACCTTGTTGGATAATCCAATCAGTCACTAATCCTGTTATATAAATAGCACCGGTTGGCGGTGTGTTATACAACGATTGTTTGTCTGCATGCTGTTTGTATGACAGAGAAGGAGGCAATGTAGTATTAGCAGATTCAAGTAGCGTTTTTTTCATAATTACTAATGTTACTCCTGACATACCCGCGTTTTTCTGTGCACCTGCATAGACCATATCTACGTTCTCCCAAGATATTGTTCGACTGAGAATATCACTAGACATATCAATGATAACAGGAACATCGCCGCGTTCAGGGAGTTTAGGCCATTGGGTACCATATATCGTATTATTGGATGTTAAATGAACATAAGCCGTATCGTTAGACAGGCTTGTCAGGTCTGTGTGAGGGATATGGCAATAGTTATTATCTTTAGAGCTAGCAATGATCGTTGTTTCACCTAGGGCAGATGCTTCTTTTAAAGCTTTTTCAGACCATGACCCCGTTAAAACATAGCCAGCTTTTTTCTGTGCAGGTAGGAAATTTAAGGCTAACATAGCAAATTGTAGACTAGCTCCGCCTTGTAAAAATAAAATCTCAAATGTATCAGGGATTTGTAGAATATCCCTTAATTGGTTCATCGCTCGGAAGTGGATCTCTTCGTATAATGGACTACGGTGACTCATTTCCATAACTGCCATGCCTGATTGTTCGTAGTTGAACATGTTAGCTTTTGCTTTAGTTAAAACATCCGCAGGGATCGGACTTGGACCAGGATTAAAATTATAAACGTTTGACATATTAAAAAACCTCCCATTTTTAAATACTGTATTTTCAGAATTTAAATCCTTCTAACTTCCTTAATATCTTTAATAATTGAAGAAAGACACTATGAGTTGGAAAGAGGGCTAAAACTACAACCAAGGAGTTAGCCCATCTTTTTAGAAACTTCACAGTAAGCGTCTTCTCATGAGCATCTTGAAAGCGTCTAATTAAGTTTTTCTTGGATTGTTTCAGCGATGTTTGTTAAGTCCTGATTGGAATATTGGCTACTGTGATCATGCCACACAGCTCCAAACCCATCGCCTTTACCATAACGAGGTAACAGATGAACGTGGAAGTGAAACACAGACTGACCGGCCAATTCCCCATTGTTATTTAGCAAGTTAATTCCCTCTGGCAAAAAGGCGTTTTTAATCGCTCTAGCCACTTTAGGGACCGCTTTAAATACATGCTCTGCGGAAGCATTAGATAATTCGTAGATATTTTCTTCGTGTGCTTTTGGGATGACGAGGGTATGACCTTTCGTGACTTGACTGATGTCAAGAAAAGCCAGAACATGATCATCTTCATAAACTTTTTTTGAGGGAATGTCACCTGAAACAATTTTACAAAAAATACAATTTTCTTTTTTGTGCATGTTTACCACCTCTCATTTTACAATAAAATTTGTTGTAACTATGTAGGCATTATGTCTCAATGCTTGTTAATATCGTATCATAATTGATTATTCATTGCTTTTCAAGTTTATATGTTTCCGATATAGTAAAGATTGGGAATGATATGAACGTAATAAGGAGGAGGAAATAGATGAGTGAATTATTAGCAGTTAATAATGTCTCTGGGGGGTATCATAAAAATAAACCTGTGCTACACGATATTACTTTTACCGTTGAACCTAATGAAATGGTAGGCTTGATCGGCTTAAATGGAGCAGGTAAAAGTACAACAATAAAGCATATTTTAGGATTAATGGAGCCGCAAAAAGGTGAGGTGAGATTAGCTGGACAGACATTAGCAGAAAATAAAATGACTTATCGGCAAAAGCTTGCTTATATTCCAGAAACGCCTCTTTTATATGAAGAAATGACGTTATGGGAACATTTAGAGCTGACCGCAATGGCTTACGGGTTAACAGAAAAGGAATTTAAGGAACGTGCAGATCATTTGTTAAAAGAATTTAGAATGACAAAGATGAAAAATTGGTTCCCTAGCCACTTCTCGAAAGGGATGCGACAAAAGGTCATGATTATGAGTGCTTTTCTTATTAGACCGTCTATGTATATAGCAGACGAGCCATTTGTGGGGTTAGACCCTATTGGGATTAAATCATTTTTGGATAGAATGCTTGAATTGCGAGAGGAAGGCTGCGGAATTCTTATGTCTACTCATATTTTAGCCACTGCTGAAAAATATTGTGATCGTTTTTTGTTCCTTCATCAAGGTCAACTGATTATGCAAGGTACGTTAAAGGAACTGCAAATGCAGGCAAACATGCCGAATGCTGCTCTCGATGATATTTATGTTGAAATGACAAAGGAAGATCAACCATGAATGAGGTACTAAACCTTTGGTCTAAACGTCGTAGCGACTATTGGACGATGGCTGTCAAATACTTAAAATTAATAGGGAACAGCGGTTTTTTATTTACGCTTTATTTGTTGTTTGTGTTTGGAAGCTATTATTATGGTCAGTTTTTACAATGGCTTCCAGATACGTTTCCCGCTATAGTGTTTTTTACCCTAATTTTCACATGGCTCATGACAAGAGGTAGAACAAGGACGTTTGTTAAACAAGGCGATTTAATCTTTCTAACACCAATAGAGGGTCGGTTAGATTCATATATTCGTGCATCTATTCGATATAGTTGGTTGATGGAGACATTTTGGGTTTCTCTAACACTTCTTGTTCTCGCACCACTATTCTTTGATAGAGTGGCACCTTATGGCAGTTCATTACTTTTCATTTTAGTATGTATGAGCTTATTAAAGCTTTGGAATTTGTCAACGGGTTTTGAAGAGCAGCGGATTTTAGATAGACTGCATTATTCATATCATACATGGATGAGGGCAGGATTAAATGCTATAGCTGTTTATGCCTTGTTTTCTCAACAGTCTTATTTAGTTATTGGCATTATTGCCATTGCTCTTGTTATCTTTTATTTTGGCTATTTTCGACAGCTTTCGAAAAATTACAGTTTAAAATGGGAACGGCTTGTTGACATTGAAAATCAAACAGTGATGACTTTCTATAGAGTGGCTAATAGCTTCACTGATGTTCCGAGTTTGAAATCCAAAGTGCGTTCTCGTAGCTGGCTGTCCCCCCTTTATAAATTAGTGCCATATAGTGGGACAAAGGTCTATCATTATATGTTTGCCAGATCATTTCTTAGAGCGAATGATTATTTCGGTATTTTCATTCGGTTAACATTTCTTGGGGTGCTGTTTTTAACAATCGTAGAGCTTGACTGGGGTCGATGGCTTATTAGTGTATTATTTGCCTATATGACAGCGTTGCAAATAGAAACGTTAAAAAATCATTATGACACAAGCCAAATGGTTGATTTATATCCTGTGAGTGATAACGTTAAGTTAGCAGGGCATAAATTCTGGCTGTTAACAGCGGGGATCTGTCAATCACTTATATTTTTTGCTGCTACAGTCTTTAGTTACGGCCTGGCAGCAGGAATTGTCGTTCTAGTGTTAGCGGTCATCACGTACAGCTATCACATTTATGTTCGTTTAGGGAAAAAATATGCATCGTCTTTATTAGCATAACGTAGTGTATAAGGAAAGGAGGGGGACTGATATGTCTTACACGGAAAAGGTCGAGCGTGAATTAAAGCGCTGGGAACATAAAATTAACCGTCCTCCCTCGTTACCGGCAGGGTTTAGTAAACGTTGGCAAAATAAAATTAATAATAAAATTCCTGAAAAAATTCATAATGTTGTAACCGAGAGTGTTAAACATATGGTTCAGGCGACGTTAGTAGGAAGTGATTATTTATCGGAATTAGATCGAGTCACGGAAGCTACATTAGAAGAACGCGACAGGCTGTTTGATGAGCGAGTGTCTATGTATAAACGTACAGCAGCGGTAGAAGGAGCAGGCACGGGGTTCGGTGGTATTATGCTCGGTTTAGCAGATTTTCCTTTATTGCTTACTATTAAAATGAAATGCTTATTTGATGCAGGAAAAATTTATGGCTTTAATACCGATGAGCCAAAGGAAAGATTATTCTTACTTCATATCTTCCAACTTGCTTTTTCAAAAGAAGTTGTTAAAAAAAATAGTTTAGAAAAAGTGAAAGTATGGGATGAACTAGAAGGTGTGTTACGAGAGCGGGACAGTGAGTCTCATGAGATAGATTGGCGCACCTTTCAACTGGAGTATCGTGACTTTATTGATCTGCCAAAAACACTACAGCTTATTCCAGGGTTCGGAGCTCTAGTTGGTGCTACTGCCAATTATCACTATTTAGAAATACTCGCGTATCACACTAAAAATAGCTTTCGATATCGTTTGTTAACCCGTGAATAATAAGTAGGATGACTGTCTTCAAAGTTCGTCGAAAATGGCGAAATGAAGACAGTTTTTTTAGTGGAGGTTCGTTTTATTGAGAGGCTGTTTCTATATTAGCTTCTTGTTGCATTTTAAGCTCTGTATATACAACTAGTCTCTCCTCATGCGTTTTTCTTTTTCTGTCAAACAAACCGTGACACGTAATTAAATTTAATTTTGGAGTACTTGCATAACCGAAGATCGTATCGATTGGCGCATAATGATTAGGATAAACTTCAATTTTTTCTACTTCAAATGTAAGGGTTGAACCGTATGCGCTTGTGATCACAATCTCGTCGCCTTGCACGAGTTTTTTTAAGCTGAAAAAAATCGCAGGGCCTGTATAATCATCGACATGACCCGCAATGACAGCGTTCCCCTTGTCTCCCGGCATAGGGCTGTTTGTCATCCATCCTGCTACATCTCCTCTTTCAGGTACTTGCAGAGAGCCATCTTTGTTCATGTGGCAAGTCACGACCTCTGCTGAAATTCCTAATGTAGGAATTTGAATCATAGCGGGTTCTATGCCTTTTTCACTAACAGGTTCGTGCACACTTTCTATGGTAGGGGCAAAAGAAAGTGTTACAATGCTTATGCCTAATATCATGGTTAAAAAACTCACGACTATCGATCTGAATGGTTGTTCCATGGCTGTAATTGGAAAAGTAAAAAAATACCTGTTAATGTTATTAAAATACTAAGTATACCCCCGATTGTAATGACATTGCCTTTATATTCTGATGCCCCTCCAAAGCCTGTGACAGGTAATTGTGAAGGAAGACGGCTAAGGGAAGGGTCTGCCAATATTACCGTATCTAATTCCGTTGCCCCATTAGTAAGCCCAACTAAAAGCATGGTATATTGCATATCATTATCAAATTCAATTGTGGGAAGAGATAATAGAACATTGTTTTGTTCTAAAGATAAAAAGTTCAGGTTAGTCACTCCAGAGGCAAACTCTGTATATTGAGATACGGTCATAAAAGACAAATCAGTAAATAGGGAGACATCATTAGCAGTAAATGAAACTGTTGGAGCATCAGGAGATAAATTAGCCGCTCGGACAATTGTTTTTCCGTCTGTTTCCATTGTTGTATCTTCCATTACCATGACGTCTAAACTCTCTAACATATGGACGATAGCTGCAGTATAAGCACGATCTTCGTCTATTGTGACGTTCTGGTTTAAGAGGGGTGTGTCATAGTCGCCGCTAGGATAAATCGTTAATGTGTATTCATTTGGTGGAATAACGATATAATCAGATGCCTGTGTATAATCAAGTTCTTCCACAACTACCTCGTCATTTATAGCCACATCAATTTGTGGTGTATCGGGGGAAGTGTGAACAAGTCTTATCTTACCATCATTCGTATCTGCTAAGACAAAACGAGAAACAGTGAAAAAAATAAATAGCAGAGTCACCACCCTTGCCAGTATTTTTCGTTTCTTCAACGGGGTCATCTCCTTAAATTTTCGTATAGTAACATTTATTAGTATGACCTATTTTATGGGTTTTATGTATAATATGGAGACATCAGAAATAACCCTCAAATTCTCTGTTATCTACTCATTTGCTAGAAGGATTAAGACGTAGCCGTATGGAGTAGTTGGGTAAAAAGTTAAGCTTAGAAGCTGAATCTATGCTTCGGGTGTGAAGGCGCTGAGGAAGGGGCAAGTTAGTGGGCCTATATCACGGGGATTGGTATTTATCACAGTAAGCGTCGGTAAAACTCCGCCCACAAAATAGAGAGGAGAGCTAACTCTATTTAGACGGGAGATAATGGTCGTTAATCTCCTGATTCACTCAACTCCCACTAATTAAAGAATCGTATTATTAAAGTAAAGCTGTAGGTCATTTGAAGAAGAGGTTTTTAATAAAACGGCCAATGTGTCTGGAGCGAGCTTTGACAGACACATTGGATAAGTAGCTAAAGGGTGGTTTACACACCGTTTTCAAAAGTATTTAACACGAGGTTGCCAAGTACAGTGGCGCCATGTAACATCGCTCGTTCATCAATATCAAAGCGCGGATGATGATGAGGATAGGTCGTCTCCCAGTCAGGGTGTTGGGCACCAGTGAAAAAAAAGGCCCCTTTTGTATGTTTTAAATAATAACTGAAATCTTCTCCACCCATTTGAGGTGTGGCATGGATAACCTGCTTAATGTTCTTTGATTCGGATGCTACACGTTGTACAAATTGGGCCTTATCTGAATGGTTAATCACAGCGGGATAGCCTTTGTAGTAATGGAAATCTGCTTTGGCACCGAAACTGCTAGCTATCCCATGAACTACTTCAGCTATATTTTCTTTCACCTGAGCCTGGATTTTTTCATCAAACGTACGTACTGTGCCTTCCAATCGCGCGGTATCTGCAATAACATTAAAGGCGTTCTTTGCCTCGAAAGCACCGATACTAATAACGGCTGATTCCATAGGATCTACACGTCTACTTACAATATGCTGTAAGGATTGGACAATTTGAGAACCTATCAAAATGGCGTCTTTCGTCATATGAGGTTGCGCACCATGGCCTCCTTTACCGTGTACGATAATTTCGAATCGATCAGCGGCAGCCATAAGGGGCCCTTCGTTATATTCAATCGTGCCAATGGGGGTAGTGGCCCATAAATGTGTGCCAAAAATAACATCAACATTTTCTAAACAGCCATCATCAATCATAGGCTTTGCCCCACCTGGAGCCAGTTCTTCTGCATGCTGATGAATAAATACGACAGTTCCTTTCAAACTCTTCTTCATAGAATTAAGTGCTTTAGCTAACACAAGCAATAAAGAGGTATGGGCGTCATGACCGCAGGCATGCATGACATTGGGGACAGTGGATTTATAAGGGACCTCCTTTAAGTCTTGAATAGGTAAAGCATCAAAATCAGCTCGTAATGCTACTGTTGGTCCTGATCCCGCTTCTCCTTTGAGAGTTGCCAGAACACCACGACCACCGACACCTTCTCGTACCTCATGCCCGAGCTGACGATGGTACTGTGAAATGTATTGCGGAGTTTTTACTTCTTGAAAAGACAGCTCTGGATGTTGATGTAAGTAGCGGCGAATATCAACCATCTCATCATAGTAGCTAGCTAGCTTTTCATATAATTCATTCATCATATAAATCTCTCCTTTGCCAGTTTACAATATGGATATTAATTGAATATATAGCGCTAATTGTGATGGTTTTGTGTCAAACTGTAGGAAACACCTCTTGGAAGCCGTTATTTTTATGAAAAAAGCTAACATATAAAAGAATCTTCAATCAGTGGGAGTTTGCGTTTTTCTCCTACGGAGTCGTTGAATGAACCAGGACAAAAGTGGCTGTTATCTCCCACCTAAATGAGAGCTAGCTCTCCTCTCTATTTTGAGTGAGGATAGATCCTCAAATATTAAAAGGAATATATTGTGACAGGTAGGCTGCTATTCGTGAGAAAAGGCCAGAAAACAGCATAACTCCTAGTAAAATCATGATGAAACCACTCGTTTTTTGAATGAGAGGTAAGTAACGGTTAATATTGCGAATTTTGTTAATTGATTTAGAGTAAATAAGGGCGACAAGTAAAAATGGGAGACCGATACCGACTGAATAAAACAATAATAATAGCATCCCTCCTAATGTATTAGTACTTTGTGATGCGAGTGCGATAATAGACCCTAAAACGAGTCCAATACATGGTGACCAACCTGCAGCGAATACCAATCCGAAGAGGATGGATCGACCAAAGCTAGCAGACTTGGATGGTTTCAATAATTTCTTCTCATTCATAAGAAAGTTGAAGCTAAATATCCCTGTTAGTTGTAATCCGAATAGGACAATGATAATCCCGCCTAGTTGCTGCAACAATACTTGATTTTGTAAAAATAACTGACCAAAAAGTGAAGAGGTGGCACCGAGAACAAGAAAAATAGACGTAAAGCCGATAATAAATCCAATGCTTCTTGAAAGGATAAGCTTACGATCCGCCACAATTTCATGGTGATTAATGCTTCCACCAGTTAATTGGGCAATGTAAGCTGGTACTAGTGGAAACACGCAAGGAGACAGAAATGAAACGACTCCTGCAAACAAAGCTATCCATATAGAAAGAAATGTGACTTCGTTTATAATAAAAATACTTAATACGCTCATGTAAATCCCCCCGCAAAAACAATTTCCTCTCTTAACTATACATGATAACCTTCATACTTAGAACCTGTCTAATCTAGTAACCTTTCTTTAGGAAGAAACTTTTTTCGCTATTTATCGTATTATAATAAAGAAGTTTCGCCAAATTTTTAAAGTTAGCGGTGGAGTGGGAGGGATAGTATGGCCATTCGGCGTATTCTATTAGGGATGCTGTTTTTAACAGCTATCTTACTAATTGGAAGTTTAAGTTATGTAGGTATTATCATTTTTGGAAATTATACGATAGATGAAACGAACCTCATCCTCAATGAAGCGACAACTATTTATGATCAGGAGGGGAATGAGCTGACAAAATTATTCGTTGAGAATAGGGAAATAGTTGATCTTGAGATGATCCCTGATCACGTACAAGAGGCTTTTCTTGCGATTGAAGACCATCGATTTTATGACCATACAGGAATCGACTTTAAAGCTATTGGACGAGCTGTTTATCGCGATGTAATCACACAATCGAAAGCAGAGGGAGGGAGTACGATCACTCAGCAGTTAGCAAAACATGCGTTTCTTTCACCTGAGAAATCCTGGTTGAGAAAGACGAACGAAGTTCTCATCGCGATTAATTTAGAGAGACGATACAGTAAAGATGATATTTTGGAAATGTATTTTAATAGTATTTACTTTGGGCACGGAGCTTACGGTGTGGAGGCAGCCGCCCACGTGTATTTCGGAAAAAGCATTGCTGATGTGTCTGTTGATGAAGGAGCTCTCCTTGCTGCTTTACCTAAAGCGCCTAATCATTACTCACCGTTTATTGATCACGAACGTAGTAAAGAAAGGCGAGATCTCGTATTAAGTACAATGGCACGTCGAGGTTTTTTAACAGCAGAAGAGGCAGTGCGGTGGCAAGGTAGGGCATTACCTACTGAGCAAATAAATATTGTCGGTAACCGAGCTTATGATCCATACATGGACCTTGTTTTAAAAGAAGCTGAGAATGTTTATAACATGACAGAAGAAGAAGTGTTAAAAGGCGGCTATGACATTGTTGTGGCAATGGATAGTGAGATTCAGCAATTAACATATGATGTCTTTCAAAATAGTGCTACTTTTCCTGAGTCAACAGGTGATCTGCCTGTACAAGGAAGTGTTGTACTGCTGGATAATGAGACAGGAGGTGTAATAGCCGTGCAGGGAGGAAGAGATTATGAACGAAAAGGGTTTCATCGTGCTGAAGCCCGACGCTCCCCAGGCTCTCTTCTTAAGCCGATAGCTGTTTATGCCCCAGCTATGGAGGAAGGCCTCCTTCACCCTTATTCGTTACTTAAAAACGAAAAAATGACATTTGATGATTATACACCGAGTAATAATGACAATGAGTATACAGTGGAAATGACGATGTATGATGCCATTAAAGATTCTGCGAATGTACCTGCGGTTTGGACACTTGATCACCTTAGTATACAAACGGCTAAAAACTATTTGGCTAAGCAAGAGATGGAGATAGAAGATGAAGGTCTTAGTATTGCTTTAGGTGGATTACAGGACGGATTAACGCCATTAGAAATTGCTGGGGCCTATCGAACTTTAGCAAATCAAGGCATGTATTCAGAACCTTACTTTATTGAAAAGATAACAGATCGCAATGGTCATGATGTCCTGAGGCATGAGGTTGAGGACGTTCAGATTTATTCACCCCAAACGGCTTGGAATATGACAAAAATGCTCCTAGCAGTGACAGAAGAGGGAACAGGTAGTGCAGGAGACTATCAAGGGGATATAGCGGGGAAAACAGGTACGACCTCTTTTGAACAAGTGAGCGGGGCAGCAAGAGATTTGTGGTTTGCCGGCTATACGCCTGATATATCAGGCGTTGTATGGATGGGATATGATCAGTCTGATGAATCCCATTATCTTAATTCATCAAGCGCTGTTCCTACTAAAGCGTTTAAAGCGATTATGAGTGAGATTGCTGATGATAGACCTACTACGCAATTAACTTTTTCCTTACCGAAAAATGTAGATGACTTAGCTGATCCAATTCGATTTGTAGATATTGTAGATCTTAATGCGAAGGTCTCTCCAGGATTAATGGGAAGTCGGGTACAGTTGGAATGGTCAGGAAGTGAAGACGATAGATTGCACTACCGCATTTATGAAGAGAATGAAGGAGAAACACGATTTATTGATGAAGTAGTGGGAGAAAGTAGTTATACTCTGCAAGGTGTTTCGATGTTTTCATCAACTAATTACCTCGTTGTTCCCTATAACCCGTTAACCGATAGAGAAGGTCCTTCATCCAATATTGCCGAAGGAAAGTTTAGTATATTTTCTTACAATTAACACATCATTTACAACATCAGCTTCTGAATGGCTGATGTTGTTTTTTGCATATGAGAGCTATTTAAAATATGATAAATGTATGAACAAAGAGAGCGTAACACTATCCTCTTATGTATCATGTAGTGTACAATTTAGTGAGATTGTTTTTTAACAAACATTCTAAATAATATGTTTAAACAAGTATTTTAATTAATGATTTGGGGTGTAAATAGTGACTGAGAGGTTTAATGACACGTTTTTAAAAGCTTGCCGTAAACAGCAAGTGAATCACGTTCCTGTATGGTATATGAGACAGGCGGGGAGGTCACAGCCAGAATATCGTGAAATAAAGGAAAAATATAGTCTCGAAGACATTACACACAGACCAGAACTCTGTGCGTGGGTAACTAAATTACCTGTAGATCAATACAATAACGATGCAGCCATCTTGTATAAGGATATTATGACACCATTACCAGGGATCGGAGTAGATGTGAAAATCAAAAAAGGGGTCGGTCCCGTTATTTCTAATCCTATACTAACATTACCTGATGTGGAGAGGCTTGGTGTATTAGAGCCAGAAAAAGATGTGGATTTTGTTCTAGAGACGATAAAGCTTCTTCGTACACAGCTAAACGTGCCACTCATTGGTTTTAGCGGTGCACCGTTTACACTTGCGAGCTATATGATTGAAGGCGGTCCCTCTAAAAATTATAATAAAACGAAAGCGATGATGTATTCTCAACCAGAGGCGTGGCAAAAATTAATGGACAAGCTCGGCAGTATGGTTGTCACATATGTAAAAGCGCAGATTAAGGCAGGTGCTCAGGCCATTCAAATATTTGACTCATGGGTAGGCGCTTTGAATCAACAAGATTATCGACTATTTGTTAAGCCTGTCATGACTCGAATATTTTCTGAACTTAAGACTGAGGGAGTTCCTCTTATTATGTTTGGGGTTGGGGCCCGACATTTAACATTGGATTGGCATGACCTCTCATTAGATGTTGTGGGGCTTGATTGGCGATATCCGATTCATGAAGCGAGACAAGATGGGATTGCCAAAGCTGTTCAAGGGAATCTGGATCCATCTTTATTACTTGCTCCTTGGCCAGTAATCGAAGAAAGGGCTAAAGCCATCCTTGATGAAGGACTAAAACACCCAGGCTTTATTTTCAATTTAGGTCACGGTGTCTTTCCAGAAGTATCACCAGAAACATTGAAAAAACTAACTAAATTTGTGCATGAGTATTCCAGAGAGCAACTTGCAATAACAAATTAAGTGAAGGATGATCAACATGACTAAAACATTAGGCTTGTTAGTAATGGCTTATGGCACGCCACGAAAAATGGAAGAGATTGAACCGTACTATACCCATATTAGAGGTGGGAGAAAGCCGTCTCAGGAACAGCTGGATGATTTAACAAATAGGTATCAAGCCATCGGGGGGATTTCTCCTTTGGCTGACATTACAAATGATCAGACGCAGAAACTTGAAGAAGAACTTAATCGTCGATATAAAGACAAAGAGGTGCAATTTAAAGCGTATCAAGGATTAAAGCACATTGACCCATTTGTTGAGGAAGCCGTTCATAGTATGAATAAAGATGGAATTGAAGAAGCGGTTAGTATCGTCCTTGCTCCTCATTACTCTTCCTACAGCGTAAAGTCATATAATGGGCGGGCGAAAGAAGAAGCCGAGTCAATCGGCGGTCCAATAATTACAAGTGTAGACAGCTGGTATGATGAGCCTGAATTCATCGACTATTGGGCTGAGCAAATCATTAAAACACGTGTCACTATGACAGATGAAGAAAAAGAGCATCATGTCGTTATTTTTTCTGCCCACAGCTTGCCAGAGAAAATACTTAAAAACGGGGACCCGTATCCAGATCAATTAAAAGAAACAGCTCGTCTTATCGCGAGAAAAGCGGATATTAAAAACTATGAAATTGGATGGCAAAGTGAAGGAAATACACCAGATCCATGGATTGGTCCTGATGTGCAAGATTTAACACGGAATCTCTATGAAAAGCAAGGTTACAAAGCTTTCATGTATTGTCCAGTAGGGTTTATTGCCGACCATTTGGAAGTATTATACGATAATGATTATGAGTGTAAAGTGGTGACTGACGAAGTGGGCGCTGGTTACTATAGGCCCGAGATGCCAAATGCGAAGCCAGAATTCATTCAAGCTCTAGCAACAGTTATTGAGAAAACATTAAAAGGATGATTAACTCATGACTAAACCACGAATTGCAGTAGTTGGAGGGGGAATCACAGGACTGGCTACTGCCTTCTATTTACAAAAAGAACTTAAAGCAAAAGCAATAGATGCTGAGCTAATTCTTTACGAAGCTAGTGAACGACTAGGCGGGCGTATACAAACAGATTATGAAGAGGGTTTTGTGATTGAACAAGGACCAGATTCATTTTTAGCAAGAAAGAAGAGTATGTCACAGTTAGCTGAGGAAGTAGGATTAGCTGAAGATCTTGTGAGCAATCGATCAGGCTCTTTTATACTGAATAAAGATAAACTTTATCCTATGCCTGAAGGAGCTGTTATGGGTATTCCAACTCAATGGATGCCCTTTGTAAAAACCGGCCTCTTTTCGTTGAAAGGAAAATCACGAGCAGCATTCGATCTCGTATTGCCTCGAACGATGAGTGATGATGAAGACCAATCTCTCGGCTATTTTTTTCGTCGACGCCTTGGAAATGAAGTTGTGGATCATCTTATTGAACCACTTCTATCAGGCATTTATGCAGGTGATATTGATCGACTCAGCTTGAAAGCTACTTTTCCCCATTTTCAACAAATGGAAGCGAAGTATCGCAGTCTTATCATGGGTATGAAATCATCGATGGCAAAAAAACAAACGAGTGAGAGTTCTGCGAAACAGTCGAAAAATAAAGGGATGTTTCTTACATTTAAACGTGGTTTACAGTCTTTTGTGGATGCGATTGAAACACATTTAGTGATGTGCAAAATTGAAAAAAATAAATCTCTTATAGAGGTTGAAAAACAGGGAGAAAACTATCGGCTATCTTTTCAAGACGGGACTAGTGATGTGGTTGATCATCTCGTTCTAACGACACCTCACCAGCATACTTATGAACTTTTTAAACAGCATTCATTTATGAAGCCGCTAGGTACTATACCTGCAACATCAGTTGCAACGGTGGCCCTTGCCTATCCAAAAGAAGCGGTAAAAAAAGATATCGAAGGAACAGGGTTTGTAGTCTCGAAAAAGTCAAACTATACTATTACAGCCTGTACATGGACGCATAAAAAATGGGTGCATTCAGCCCCAGAAGATTACGCTTTACTTCGTGCTTACGTCGGGAGAGCAGGAGATGATAGTATCGTGAATAAATCAGATGAAGAGATTCTTCAAAAAGTTCGGGAAGACTTAGATCATATTATGGATATTGAGGGCGAACCAACCTTCTATAAAGTTAAACGTTGGCAGGAATCAATGCCACAGTATCAAGTCGGTCACGTAGATATGATGACATATGTTTTTTCAAAATTTAAAGCACATTATCCAAAAATTATCCTTACGGGAGCAAGTTATAACGGCATCGGCTTGCCAGACTGTATTACTCAGGGGAAATCAGCCGCGGAAGACATCATTGCCGGGTTATAGTAGAGTTCGTTCAGGGAGATATTTTTTCTCTGAGCGACTTTTTAATTAAATCTACGTTTAGAAGTTTATCACAGAACGTCCGTAAACCTCTCCTGGTAATAATAGAGAGGATAGGTAATTTTATTTAGTCGGGAAATAACGGACGTTAATGCCCTGATTGTAGGGGCGTTTTATAATGTCTATAAATAGTAGCCAAACAAAAAAGAAACCGTACGTTATTAACGCACGGCTTTCCACAGGGAGAGGAAATATGAGAAAGTGGGGGAGTTTATAATATATAAGTTCCCATCTAATAAAAAGATAAACATCTTTTTTGTTTAAAAAGTTTCAAAAGTCATTTCAGAGGCTTTTCTAATTCTTCTTTAGACTCTTAATATGTCCTGCTAATGCATACAAAGCCACATAGGAAGCAAAGTGTGAACTAAAATCATTCCCATCTTGCTGTGGATAAACTTCAACATAATCCATACCGATAACACCTAGAGAAGCAATCTCGTGAACGATATTTAACAGTTCATATGAGGTCAAACCGTTACCATCCACAGGACCTCCAGGATTAAAAGCGTGGTCTAACACATCGCTGCAGATGCTTAAATAAACGACATCCGTATTGGCTGAAGCTATCTGATAAGCTTGGCGCGCAATTGCTCTTATATTTGACGATTGACGTATATCGTGAATGGTCAATGTAATGGCACCGACATCATTGGCAAGACGACCATTTTCTGGCTTATTCCGAGGACCATGAATGCCAAAATGGACGAGGGAGCTATTAATAACCCCATCTGTTTCATATAGGCGAGCAAAAGGAGCCCCTCGGCCGTATGGATCACCATTCGAATGTTCATTATTATCATAGTGAGCATCAAGGTGGATGATACCCACCTTTTTACCTGTGCATTCTATGAGGCTTTTGACAATAGGGAACGTGATACCATGGTCGCCACCAAAAGCGATTGCAAGCGTATTCTTTTCCCAGATTTTACGTGAGAATTGGCGAATCTTTTCCATTGTATCTTCAGGCTCAGCAGGTGTCACCGCCACATCACCCATATCGCCGATTTTGAGATGTTCAAAAACATCTATATGGTCTAATTCCGGTAAGTAACCGCTATATCTAGCAGAGCTTAACCGAATTACTTTTGGCCCGAGCTCGCAGCCTGTGTAATCTCCCCATGTAACGGCTCCTTCCCAAGGGACACCATAGACAGTCACATCCATCTCTTTTGATCTTTCTGGGTATTTAACAAGATTTACAGCATTTAAAAAACAGGGAGTATTTCCATAAATAATAGAGTCTTCCATGACATCATCCTCCTAATTTAGTTCATAATTATAAATTCCTTATTTAAACCTTTCATAAACCGCTGAAAGAATGACAATTTGAATAATTATCACCATTTTTAATTTATTTTTGTCAAGAATTGTATCGTATTTAATAGAACTAACTAACTTTTTAAAGATCGAAGAAGGTTGAAGTCGATTTTTATCCAATAATAGAAAGAGCTGTCTAAAAATCATTGCCCGTATAAGTGATTAAGTGACTTATACTTAATTTAAAAGGAAGATGGAACGGGAGGAGCTGCTCAATAACGATGGATAAGCTTGAAAACCATGTGGCCAAGCTACTAAGTGATGAGAAAGAAAGTATCATAAAAGAAATAAGTCTTCTTTTCAATGATATAGTGGGATCAGAAGAGGATGAGCAATGCTTAAATAGGCAATTGTCTTATTTATATGATTCTTATTTAAACACAATCCAATCCAAGAAAGAACGTAAACAAGCGCTAGTGTATAAATATAAAATGCTTCATAATATTGATAATGTTAGTGTTATTTTATCTAAAATAGAAAAACTACGTACCGTGCTTGTGAAAAAAATAAAGAGCTTCCCTGTGACGAAGGTTGATAAGCTTTCAGCTATAGTGGTATTAAATGAGTTATTGCTTCATTTACAAAAAGAAATTGCGACGAGCTCTGACAATAAAAAAAACCAAGAGTTAATGTCAACAAGACTCCAACTGTCGCAACTGAAACAGGATAGAATAGAAATTTTATCAAAATTATCCACAAGCTTTGCTCATGAAATACGTAATCCTCTCACGTCCATTAAGGGATTTATCCAGCTTTTAGAACAGAGGCTAGAGACTAGTGATGAAGAAGGTAAATATTTCTATTACATATATAGAGAAATGGAAGAAGTCGAACAGCAAGTTGATCAAATTTTGTTGCTCTCTACTAAAAAAAATCACCAAGATTTATCATTTAAGACATTTTGTTTAAACCAGCTTCTTCTAAATAGTGTAGAATCATTCCAGCCTATTATTACTGAAAGTCATATTTCTTTGGAATCAGAATTTGGAGATAACGTCTACATCTATGGAATTAAAAATCAAATAAAGCTCGTTTTAAATAAACTTTTACAAAATGCATTGGATGCTCTTTTACTAAAAGACAAAGATCGAAAGTTAATCATTCGATTGACGAATGAGATGAATTGGTTGAAGATAGAATTTTTTAATAATGGTCCCCCTGTTTCTCGTATGGTAGAACAAAGCATGTTTGAACCTTTTGTAGGTACGAAAGAACTAGGAAAAGGCTTAGGTCTTGCTGTTTCCAAGCAGTTAATGCGCAAACATGATGGCGATATCTGCTATATAAGGGAACAGGAATGGACTGTTTTTAAATTACTATTTCCTAAAGATCGTAATTCTCACAAAAACAGTGACTAATAATAAGGAGAAGATCGTATGGTTGTCTCGCTCACTAGCTATGTTTCACTAAAAATTTCTACGTTTTGTGGGTTAATTATGGTAAGATAACAGTTATGGTTTATTTGAGCGAAACCTTTTGATTTAGAATTTTCAGCCAGAATGACACGTTTAATGAAGCAAACTTTAGGAGACAAATAGCGGCATCCCATCTGTCGCTAAGGAGTGTTTATATGGAACAAAAAGACGTTGTTAATGTTTTACGTCACTACCGTCACGATGTACTTAATCATATCCAGCTTATAAATGGTTATTTGGCAATGGGAAAAATGGAGAAAGCTCATGGTTTAATTGATGATTTGGTTCGCCAAGCTAAAAATGAAAGCCATGTATCAAATTTAAATATGAATCGATTTGCAGAAGAAATATTGACATTTAATTGGGCTCCTCACGCTTTCTTTTTAAGCTTTGAAGTCGTATCTTCTTCAAATGATTGGTCAGAGTGGGAAGAAGTTATAGTCTCTTTTTTTAAAGAGATGATGGCATTATTTGATACTTATGTGGTAAGTGGGGAGGATCAGCAAGTTTTCGTGATGATAAGCGACATCAATGGTAAAGGTTTAGAGGTAGATTTTCATGGAACTCTGTCCACGGATGGGAAATGGCACGAAGATATTAGGCAATTAAAGGTGACATACGCACACTATTTAACTCAATTTGAATGGAATGAATCTGAATGCTATGTGAAGTTTAATGTAGAATAAGAAAAAGTTGATGCCAAGCCTAAGTGAAGGGGAAAGTAAAACAAGGTGTTAACCAAACCCTACTTAAAGTTTGAAGGTAGCTATTTATGTTTTGCATAGGCACACAGTTGAAAGTATTCATTAAAGAGGTGACAAAAATGTTTGTAGATAAGGTGAAAATATATGTTAAAGCAGGCGATGGTGGAAATGGTGTTGTCGCTTATCGACGGGAAAAATATGTACCTAACGGCGGTCCGGCAGGAGGAGATGGCGGTAAAGGTGCCGATGTAGTTTTTGAGGTTGAAGAAGGTTTGAGAACGTTAATGGATTTTCGGTATAAACGACACTTTAAAGCTGATAGAGGTGAGAATGGCCGCCCTAAAAATCAACATGGAAAAAGTAGAGACGCATTAGTAGTAAAGGTTCCCCCAGGAACAACTATCTCTGATGAACATACTGGTCAAATCGTAGCAGATTTAACTGAACATGGGCAACGAGCCATTATTGTTCGCGGTGGACGTGGGGGAAGAGGTAACTCTAGATTTGCTACACCATCTAATCCTGCACCGGAAATTGCTGAGAATGGCGAACCTGGTCAAGAAAAAGATCTCGTTCTTGAATTGAAATTGTTGGCTGACGCGGGATTGGTAGGATTTCCGAGTGTTGGGAAATCCACATTACTCTCTGTCGTATCAGCAGCCAAACCGAAAATTGCAGATTATCATTTTACCACCCTTTCTCCTAACCTTGGTGTCGTGGAGACGGATGATCAACGAAGCTTTGTACTAGCGGATTTACCGGGATTAATTGAAGGAGCGCATGCAGGAGTTGGTTTAGGTCATCAATTTCTAAAACATATCGAACGCACAAGAGTTATTGTACATGTGATTGATATGAGTGGTACCGAAGGAAGAGATCCTTACGAGGATTATTTAACGATTAATGACGAATTAAAGCAGTATAATTTACGGCTAACAGAGCGACCTCAGATAATTGCGGCTAATAAAATGGACTTGCCTACCTCAAAGGAGAATTTAGAAGCTTTCACTGAAAAAATTGGAAATGAAGCTATGATATTTCCGATGTCAGCTGTAACTAAACAAGGTCTTGCTGGTCTCTTGAGGTCAGTTGCGGATATGATTGAAACAACACCTGAATTTCCACTTTATGAAGAAGAAGAAATTGATCAGCGTGTCGTTTATAAATATACGAAAAAAGACGATCCTTTCTCAATAGTAAAAGATGATGATGGTGGCTTTACAATAGAGGGGCATGAGATAGAGACAGTATTTAAAATGACAGATTTTAACCGACATGACTCTGTCCAACGATTCTCTAGAAAAATGCGCCATATGGGGATTGATCAAGCTCTGAGAGATTTAGGAGCAGAAGATGGAGATACCGTCCGTATTTTAAATTATGAATTTGAGTTTATTGAGTAATATACAACGTCGTCAACGATCGTCTAAGATCAATGGCGGCGTGTTTTAACTATAGTTAGGCGTATGAAAATTCTGAAAAAAGCCATGTGAGTGTTGTCAACTTATTATACGAACTTTATAATAATGAAGTAGGGTTATTATCTGGGTGGTGAAGAACGTGGAAAAGAAATCAGAGCAATTTTATCTTGTGCGGGAAGATATGCTCCCTGAGGCTATGTTAAAAACAGTTGAAGCAAAGAGACTTCTGGATAATGGTAAGCAAGCTAAGATAAATGAAGTAGTCAAACAAGTGAATTTAAGCCGAAGTGCTTTTTACAAATATAAAGATGGGATTTTTCCTTTTCATACGATGGTTAAGGAAAAGATTATTACATTATCAATTCATTTAGAAGACCAATCAGGTGCCCTTTCAAAGTTATTATCAACAGTAGCCGGATCGGGGGCAAATGTTTTAACGATCAATCAAACGATTCCCCTACAAGGACGAGCAACTATTACATTAACAATTGAAACAGCAGCGATGGATATTGAAATAACGGTGTTACTAAATAAATTAGAAGAAATAGAGCCAGTTGTTAAGGTTGAAGTCATCGGGTCTGGCGCATAGAAAACAGAGAAGTGACATTTGAAGGAGTGACATTTGCGTGGAAAAAGTTGGTTATTTAGGGCCCATGGGTTCGTTTACTGAAGCAGCAGCAGAAAGACTTCTACCTCATGGGGAGCGGATTCCGTTTCGGTCAATTCCAGATACGATGGATGCAGTAAAAGAAGGTGTGGTAGATCAAGCTGTTGTACCTTTGGAGAATGCTATTGAGGGGTCTGTTAACATTACATTAGATTATTTTATTCATCAACAGCGACTGACGATGGCAGCTGAAATAGTTGCACCAATAGAACAACACTTACTCGTGGAGCCTTCAAGGGAGTCTACGTGGGAATCAGTAGATATCGTTTACTCACATCCGCAGGCGATTGCGCAATGTCATCAGTTTATAAGACGATTTTTGCCTCATGCAGAGATTGTATATGAAAACTCTACAGCTGCGGCAGCCAAGTATATTAAAGAACATCCAGAGGAGAATGCAGCTGCAATTGCTAATGTTGTTGCAGCCAGTACTTACGGTTTAAGCATAGCTCAAGAGAAGATTAACGATTATGATAACAATCGTACACGGTTTATTCTTCTTAAAAATGATAATAGTCATTATGCTAACGAGTTAATATCTTCAAACACTAAATATAAAACAACGCTAATGATCAGTTTGGCTTCCGACTTTTCGGGTGCTTTACATCAAGTGTTAGCCGCGTTTGCTTGGCGAAAAATTAATTTATCAAAAATTGAATCTCGGCCGACAAAAACAGGTCTTGGTAATTATTACTTTATTATTGATGCGGCTATGCAGGCAGATCAGGTTTTAATTCCAGGTGTTTGTGAAGAATTAAGAGCACTGGGATGTGAGGTAGAAATATTAGGAAGCTATCCGTGTTTCACTTTGGAAGAACTTAACGGGTTTGAATCTAAAGTTATGGCGAAAAAATAATGTCAACATAAAAAGTAATAAGAGAGGTGTCTAAAAGCGCCTTTTATTAAGAATTTGTAAGCTAGGATGTAAAATGTCCTAGCTTTTTTACATATAAGCGTCCGTAAACATCTCGATTCAAAATAGAGAGGAGCGGTAACGCTATTTAGGTAGGAGCTAACGGACGCTAATGCCTTAATTCACTCAACGACCAATTCAGTGGGAGAAGAACGAAAACTCCCACTGAATTGGTTCGCTTTTTCATGGTGAAAATTAAATTAAAGCTGCTTCAAACTGATTTATAAAAAATTACTTTGTCGTAAAAACCTCCACTTCTATAATCTTACCTCTATGCATATAGTTTTGTGAGATAAAACTGCCATTAGGCATAATTAGAGTGACAATTCGCCCATGGATGCATAAGATACACTGAGATTGTATGGGAGGGATCTGTAAAGTGAAAATACACATTGTTCAAAAAGGAGATACATTGTGGAAATTATCTAAAAAATATGGAGTTGATTTTGAAAACCTTAAATCGGCAAACCAGCATTTGACGAATCCAGATTTAATTATGCCAGGAATGAAAATAAATATTCCTACTGCGGGTATAACAAATCCAAAGAATCTGCCTCATCAAGTTGAAGGTGCACCTATTACAAAAGAGCAGCCAATAAAAAAAGAAATGCCACAAGTCCAGCCAATTGAAGAAATGCCACCTAAAAAAGAAGTGAAAAAAAAGGTGCCTACGCCGCCACCAGCAGTAGCGCCTGCTCCGGCTCCACCGCCTGAGCAAAAACCAACTTATCAGATGCAGCAAGCAAAGATGAATGTAAATATTTATAAGCAACCAGCAGCTGAACCGAAAGTGCCAATGCCACCACCCGCTAAAAAACCAAAAGAATTACCTAAAAAACCAATTTCTAAGCCTGAACCTAAAGTAGCACCGAAAGAGATGGTAGCACCTAAACCAGTGAAAAAATTGCCTGAAAAAAAGAAGCCTGTAACAAAGCCTAAAATGAAACCTCAACCTATGCCAATGCCTATACAGCAACCTATCTATCCAATTAGCCCTGTAACAGAAGGCTGTATACCATTGTCAGTTTTATGCGGTTGTCAACCGCACGGTATGTGGCCACATCAACCTATGACGATGCCTGCCATGCATCAACCGATGTACATGATGCCTTATTATCCACAACAAGCACAGATGATGCCACCTCAACAGATGATGTACAGGGACGAGGAAGGAGAAGAATTAGTTGAAGGTGAGTATAGAACAGCTGAATATGGCGATCTTACAGAAGCCCACCAGCAACAATTTGATGCTCACAAACCTACTCCTTATTACAACTATAATCCACATGATCCATTTTACAGGATGATGCCTTGGACTTATCCAGTTTCTGCACAACATGTCAATAATACTACTGTAGAAGAGGATGAAGATAACTAAAGAACAACACCATCTCATGGCTTAATTTGACAGAATTATTTTCTCCTTTTCCGTTCACTCTAAGGGGTGAAAGGAGGAGGATGAATGAAAAAGGTTGCCTTATGTTTATCTGTTATCACATTAATGTTTACAGGTGTAACAGGTTGCGGAGATGTAGACAATGCGAATGTAGAAGGGCAAAATTATGGTTTACAAGGTCGAAATCAAACTGGTTTTCAACAAGGGCATACACTTGATGGAACAGGTATGGGTGCTGCTCATCACTATGGTCAAGATGCCAGATCGCCTAGAGGTGCTGGAACAGGTCAGGGACGTGTCATTACAGATACCGGAGCTGGTTATGGTGGAGCGTTTAGAGGTACTGGTGCTGCCTATGATGGACGCGGTGGCTTGATGCAAGGAGATGCTCATTTCGGTGGTCAACAAGGAATGATGACACGAGATGAACGTTATGGTACTGGTGCTCAGACACGAGATGGCCGTGCAAGAGGATTTCAAGCGGGCCAAAACCGTCGCGGTGGATTTTCAAGAGGTATTACTGGAAATGATCGCCGTGGGATGGTAGACGATAATGGTCTTCTTAATGGAACAATGCGCGGTTTTAACAGAGCAGAAAATCACGTGAACCGTGGTACAAGAGATCAAATGCATGGTGGCACAGCGATTGAGCGTAACCAACCGCGTGGTCAACAACGAGGGTTTGGTCAAGGGGAAGAAAAAGGACAGCAACAAGCGTACTATGACAGTGACGATGGCCAATTAGCTAGTAGGATTGAAAATCGTGTAGAAGGCCTTGACGATGTAAGTGATTGTGATGTTATCGTTAACGACAACAATGTAGTCATTGGCGTTGAAGCAGAAGGTAACAACAATAAACAAGTGGAAGACCGTGTACGTTCTTTTGTAGAAGATATGGATGAGAACAAACAAGTTCATGTCGTCACTGAACGTAATGGTGCAGAAAAGATCCATGATATGGAGAATCGCCTTCGAGATGGTGAACCATTTGAAGAAGTAGGCGCAACCTTTAATGCTATGCTGGATGATTTAGGAGACGCAATTCAAAGACCATTCGAACGAACAAGATAACATTGATGATAAAGGATGCCTTGATATATTCTAGGCATTCTTTCTTTATCATGTTGCTAAATTGTCATCATATTCTCACCTTAATTTAATCTTCTCTTCTATGGCACTTTTCCAATTTGTGCTATAGTAAATAGGAGATGAATTAACAGGGGGAAGAAGGATGGCAGGACATTCAAAGTGGAGTAATATCAAGCACCGTAAAGGTCGACAAGATGCTAAAAAAGGAAAGATATTCACGAAGCTATCTAAGGAAATTTTCCAAGCTGTTAGAGATGGTGGAGGGGATCCCGCCACAAACACCAATTTACGGCTGGCTATTGAGAAAGCGAAACAGGCAAATATGCCAAATGATAATATCGAACGGACAATGAATAAAGCGCTTGGAAATTTAGAAGGTGTCACCTATGAAGAAATATTTTATGAAGGATATGCCCCTCATGGTGTAGCAATATATGTTCAAGCTTTAACAGATAATAGAAACCGGACAGCTGCAGAAGTTCGACTCGCTTTTAATAAAAACGGTGGAAACCTTGGCGAAAACGGATGTGTCGCTTTCATGTTTGCTCGAAAAGGATACCTTGTATTTGAAAAAAAACTAGAATTAGATGAAGAAATTGTTTTGCTTGAAGCGATTGACGCTGGGGCAGAAGATGTCAAAACCGGAACTGACACTTTTGAAGTCATCACGGCACCAGAAGACTTTGAACAAGTAAAGCAGTTATTACCTAATGCAATAGATTCAATACCCGTTTTTGCAGAAGTGACGATGCTTCCTAGCACTACCACACCAATAAATGATGAACAATCGGCTGACATTATTCAACTCATTGAGACACTAGAAGACAATGACGATGTTCAAAATGTTTATCATAACCTTGAAATAGCGGATTAATAATTTTTAGGGATATTTTATCTTAGTAGTGGCTATGCTAAATATGATTGTCGTGAATCCGAATCCATTTTACTTAACTGAGGAGGCGACACAAATGCTACTACTAGGGCCGCGTCGCTTGGATGAAAATATTTATAATTGTAGAAAAAGAGCACGTGTTTCTGTCGTTTGTTGCTTAATAATCATATGCTCTTTTATAAGTTTAAGCCATGAAGCTCATGCTGATAAAACGGCAGTGGCAGGTGAGCCTCGAGAGGTTGAAGTGATTCTCCAAAGAGTATATCTAGATGGTGAAGTAAGTGAGGAAGAAGTACAAGAGACTATTTGGTCAATGGAAGACTTTTGGTCTTACTATGAAGACTGGGAAGTTATTGATTTAAATGAGCGCCAAATCATTTTTAAAAAAGAAGTTAATGATATTTCACCTTTAATGAAAATGCATGGTTATTTTGGTATGACAGAAGATGGTACGCTAAGTATTTATAATGGTAAACCATCAGAAGAAGACGTTATTCAGTCGTTCTTTCAAATAAATACATCTGAATTAAAAAGTCATTTACATGATTCACTTATAGAAGGTATTCCCATTTCAACAAAGGATCAGTATTTTCAGGTCTTAAAACTTTACGAAGAATATGCCGTTAGTGACATGTGACGGAGATTTAAGCTACCAATTTAAGGTAGCTTTTTCACTTTTCTAATTTAGAAAATAAGAATACGAGCTGCATTGAGATAGAATGTGGTAAAATAGAAATATGTGTTCGTATAATGATTTTTATAAGTGGGGGAAACAAGTGTGATTGAATGTTTAACAGGGAAAGTCATAAATATTGAGCCAGAAACGGTTGTCGTAGATGTTCATGGTGTTGGTTATTTAGTGTACTGCGGCAATCCTTATAAATTTGGCGAATGGATGAACAATAGTATCACAATATATACGTATCAGCATGTCAGAGAAGATGCTATACGCTTGTATGGTTTTTTTCATCGAGAAGAGCGAAGATTATTTGAAAAATTACTGCAAGTATCAGGCATAGGGCCAAAAGGGGCGCTTGCTATCGTGGCAGCGGAACAGCCAGAACTCGTGATTCAAGCGATTGAAAATGAGGATGAATCATTTTTAGTGAAGTTTCCTGGAGTCGGAAAAAAAACAGCGCGACAAATCATTTTAGATCTTAAAGGAAAAGTAGCTGAACTTGTCCCGACACTTACTGAAAAAAACGAACGAGTAAGTGATGTGATGAATCGCCATGCAACATCACTTACTAGAGAGTTGGACGAGGCTCTTGAAGCATTACGAGCTTTAGGGTACGTTGAACGAGAGATAAAAAAAATACAACCGCTACTAGAGAGCCATGAGCTTACAACAGATGAGTACATAAAATTAGCTTTGAAAGAGATGCTACAAAGCTAATAGACGGCGAAGTCATACGTCAATGTATCGGAGGAAGATAGTATGGAGGAACGTATTGTCAGCGCGGACTCGCAAGGATATGAAGAATGGGAAGAGCGAAGTTTAAGGCCACAGTCGCTGTCGCAATATATTGGTCAGAAGTCAGTGAAAGAAAATTTAAAGGTTTTTATTGAAGCGGCTAAAATGCGTGAAGAATGTCTTGATCATGTATTATTATATGGGCCACCAGGTTTAGGGAAAACAACTTTATCACTTATTATTGCAAATGAAATGGGAGTGAATTTACGGACAACGTCTGGTCCTGCCATTGAACGTCCAGGAGATTTGGCCGCTGTGTTAACAGGCTTAGAGCCAGGAGATGTTTTATTTATCGATGAAATTCATCGCCTAAATCGTTCTGTGGAGGAAGTACTTTATCCAGCGATGGAGGATTATTTTCTAGACATTGTCATTGGAAAAGGCCCATCGGCTCGATCAGTGCGTCTTGATTTACCTCCATTTACCCTTGTAGGGGCCACAACTCGTGCAGGTATGTTATCAGCCCCGTTACGAGATCGATTTGGTGTGGTGAGCCGGTTGGAGTATTATACGGCGGAGGAACTACAAGAGATTGTTGAAAGAACTGCTGACGTATTAGAGGTTAAAATGGATAAGCAAGCGGCAGAGGAAGTAGCAAGGCGATCAAGGGGAACACCGCGAATTGCTAACCGTATTCTCAAACGAGTAAGAGATTTTGCTCAAGTAAGAGGAGACGGTACGATTAATTATGCTATTACCGATGAAGCCCTTAAACTGTTACAAGTTGATAAACTAGGCCTTGATCATATTGATCATAAGCTATTAAAAAATATCATTGAAAAATTTAGAGGTGGGCCAGTTGGTCTGGATACTATTGCTGCCACTATTGGCGAAGAAGCTCACACGATTGAAGATGTCTATGAGCCATACCTGATGCAAATCGGTTTTTTGCAGCGCACACCGAGGGGGCGTATGGTAACATCTTCTGTTTATAGTCATTTTAACTTGGAGGTGCCGGGAAAGTGAACCAATTTCCTAAACTTCTTATTACGATCGGTCTTATTCTTATTGCCGTTGGTTTAATTTGGCAAGTAGGTGGTCGATTTATTTCTTTAGGAAAACTTCCAGGAGACATTGTTATCCGACGGGAAAATGCTACTTTCTATTTTCCTATTATGACGTCAATTATCATTAGTATCGTTATCTCCATCGTTTTATATTTATTTGGGAGATTTCGCTAGTTTAGAAAGGAAATAACGTAAATGGATGTTTCACAATTTGATTATCATTTACCAGAAGAATTAATTGCACAAACACCGTTAAAAAACAGAGAAAGTTCTCGTTTATTAATATTGAATAAGCAAACTGGAGACATAATGCATCAACACTTCCCAGACCTTCTTACCTTTTTAGAAAAAGGTGATACATTGGTTTTGAACAATACGAAAGTTATTCCCGCAAGGCTATTTGGCGTAAAGAAAGAAACGGGAGCAAAGATCGAATTACTTCTTTTGAAAGAAGAGGTAAACCATCAATGGGAAGTACTTGTAAAGCCTGCTAAAAGAGTGAAAAAGGGAACAGTACTTACTTTTGGAGATGGGCTTCTCACCGGTAAATGTGTGGAAGAGCTACCGGAAGGCAGAAGAAAAGTTACGTTTTCATTTTCGGGTATTTTTCATGAAATTTTAGATAAGCTTGGTGAGATGCCCTTACCTCCATATATTCAAGAGCAATTGGAGGAAAAAGATCGTTACCAGACAGTTTATGCAGAGCATAGAGGATCAGCAGCAGCTCCTACAGCTGGACTGCACTTTACTGAATCATTATTAAGTAAAGTGCAAGAAAAAGGAGTTAATGTCGCTTATATTACATTACATGTTGGTCTTGGGACGTTCCGTCCTGTAGCAGTTAATTCGATAGAAGACCATCACATGCATGCTGAGTTTTATGAAATGACGGAAGAGACAGCGGCGTTATTAAATAAGACGAAGGAACAAGGTAAGAAAATAGTAGCGGTCGGGACGACATCAGCACGAACACTTGAAACAGTAGCGAGGGATCATAATGGTCAATTAGCTGCATCAAGCGGTTGGACTGATATTTTCATTTACCCTGGTTTTACTTTTCAAGCGATTGATGGCCTTCTAACAAATTTTCACTTGCCGAAATCGACGTTAGTCATGCTAGTAAGCGCTTTTGCAGGAAGAGATCAGATTTTAAATGCTTATCATGAAGCAGTGGCTGCTAGGTATCGTTTTTTCAGCTTTGGCGATGCAATGCTTCTCATTTAGACGAGTATTTTAACAAGGAAGGACGACATGATGACAGCTATTAAGTACGAACATATAAAAACATGTAAACAGTCGGGAGCTAGGCTTGGAAAAGTCCATACTCCACACGGAACATTTGAAACACCTATTTTTATGCCAGTAGGAACGTTGGCTACCGTGAAAACGATGAGCCCAGAAGATTTAAAACAAATGAATGCGCAAATTATTTTAAGCAATACGTATCATCTTTGGCTTCGTCCTGGAGAGGATATTATTGAAGAAGCTGGTGGCATTCATCGTTTTATGAATTGGGATCGGCCTGTATTAACAGATTCAGGTGGCTTTCAAGTGTTTAGTTTGAGCGACCTGCGTCATATTACTGAAGAAGGTGTTCATTTTAGAAACCATTTAAGTGGAGAAAAATTATTTTTAACACCTGAAAAATCAATGCAAATTCAAAATTCGCTCGGTCCTGATATTATGATGGCGTTTGATGAATGTCCACCATATCCCGCAGAGCATTCGTATATGAAAGCATCAGTGGAGAGAACTAGCCGTTGGGCGGAACGCTGTATTAAGGCCCATGCTAGACCAGAGGATCAGGGGCTCTTTGGCATTATTCAAGGCGGGGAGTATGAAGATCTTAGACGACAAAGTGCAGAAGATCTTGTCTCACTTGATTTTCCAGGTTATGCTATTGGGGGATTATCTGTTGGAGAACCAAAAAATGTTATGAATGAGGTACTTGAATACACAACGCCATGGCTCCCGCAAGATAAACCACGCTATTTGATGGGAGTCGGATCAGCAGACTCGTTAATTGATGGGGCTATACGTGGAATTGATATGTTCGATTGCGTCTTGCCAACACGTATCGCTAGAAACGGTACCCTAATGACGAGTACTGGAAGACTTGTAGTGAGAAATGCGGCCTATGCAAGAGATTTTCGACCAATAGATGAAGCATGTGATTGCCATGTCTGTCAAAACCATTCGCGTGCTTACATTAGACATCTCATTAAATGTAACGAAACACTTGGATTAAGACTTTGCTCTTATCATAACTTACATTTCCTGTTAAATTTAATGGAGCAGGTAAGGCAAGCGATACGTGATGATCGGTTACTTGATTTTAGGGCGGAATTTTTTGAAACATACGGATTCAATAAAGTAGATGCGAAAAATTTTTAGTAAATCTTATATCCTAATAGATTTTAATTGATTTTTAAAGGCAAGTTTGTCTACAATAGTACGGGAGAATTATTTTACAGCCTTGACACTTCGTAACTGATTGTATGGATATAAAACATTTGGTTTTATAGTTCGATGTGAAGGTGTTAAGACTGAAAGGGGTGAAATAAATGGAGTTTACACCAATCATTATGCTTGTTGTTATGTTTGCGATTTTTTATTTTCTTTTGATTCGTCCCCAGCAAAAAAGACAAAAGAAGGTCCAAGAAATGCATGCTGCTCTTCAAAAAGGGGATAAAATTGTAACAATTGGCGGCTTGCACGGTACGATTGATGCTATTGATGAAAATCAGGTAGTGATCATGGTCGACAGCAATAATAAGTTAACATTTGATCGTCAAGCGATACGTGAAGTAGTTAACCCTGATTGATATAAAAAATCGACTTCCTAAATGGGAGGTCGATTTTTTATGATATCCATCAAAAAAGATGATGAATTAATTTTCTTTGAAGTTATGGCCCCGAACGTTGACACCTAACATACCACCGAATATAGCCGTGATTAAATATCCACTGTGGATAATGATCTGCTGCAAATCAAACCCTTCATTGAAACTTAAAAATTGAGTTAGAAAAGTTACACACGAATACATTAAAGCAGTCAGTGCCCCAGCAAACCAGCCTTTTTCTCCGGATTTACCGCCTGCTAAAAAACCCCCAAAAAATAAAGCGATAAATGAAAAGATCAGCAAAACCCAGAAAAATGATTCTTCTGTTGTGTTTGTATATCGAAGAATCAATGAGCCTAGGAAACTGGTCACAATAACAAGTACAAATATCATTAATACACCATATAAAACGCTGCTTAATAGCCGTTGTGGCACGCTAATACCCTCCTTTTTACTTCTATTACCTCATCTATATTCTTCTTGAAAATAAAATAGACGAGCTTTTATTAAAAACTGAAATAAAAAGTCTAGCTTTTATAAGGAGGAAGTGAAATACTGACATGATTGTCCAACTGTCTTCATAGAATGTATCGATGAAACAGGGAGGGGCATCGACGTATGGAATGGATGATAGCATTGACGATATTCATAGTAAGCTATAGCTTACTTATTAGTGAAAAATATAATAGAGCACTCATCGCCTGTCTTGGAGGAATTGCTATGTTAATGGCAGGGGTCATGACGCTTGAGAATGCTTTTCTACAACATATTGATTGGCATACGATCGTATTATTGCTGTCGATGATGATCCTAGTTTCAATCACAAGTCAAAGTGGGCTATTTGAGTTTGCAGCGATCTATTTAGCGAAAGTAGTAAAGGGAGGACCTATAGCTTTATTACTTGTTATTTCTACACTCACAGCAGTTGGTTCGGCGTTATTAAATAACGTGACAACGGTCCTTCTTATTGTTCCGATTGTTATGACGTTAACCAAAATGCTTAATATAACAGCAATTCCTTATTTAATTGCTACAATACTAGCTTCAAATATAGGTGGTACAGCTACATTAATTGGTGATCCACCAAACCTTATGATCGGACAGGCCGTAGATCATTTAAACTTCAATGACTTTCTCATACATTTGGGGCCTGTTGTGGTTGTTATTTATGTCGTTGTATTATTGGGTATTTCTCTTTTATACAGGAAGAAATTAACTGTTGATAAGACTGATCGTATGCGTTTAATGGAGGTAAATCCACGTATTTATTTAGAGAGACGGTCATTATTATTTAAATCCGTTACGGTCCTTACTCTAACGATGACCGGTTTTATTATGCAGCCTTTACTGAATATAGAATTGACGAGTATTGCTATGGCAGGTGCTATTTTACTTATGCTATTAACAAGTGAAGAAAAAGGGACGGAAGAGGTCTTTCAATCAATTGAATGGGTCACTATTTTCTTCTTTGTAGGGCTTTTTATGTTGGTAGGAGGATTAAAAGAAACGGGACTGATTGACGAAATTGCTAAATCAATTATTTATTATACAGAAGGTGATGTACCGACTACGGCGTTATTAATTCTTTGGGCGTCAGGAATTCTTTCTGGCTTCGTGGATAATATTCCTTTCGTCGCAGCGATGATTCCGGTTATTCTTGAGTTTCAGGAATACGGTATGACAAACTTAGATCCCCTTTGGTGGGCATTAGCCCTAGGTGCCTGTCTAGGGGGCAATGGTACATTGATTGGAGCTAGTTCTAACCTTATTGTAGCCGGATTAGCTATGAAAGCACGGCAGCCCTTTTCATATGTTGATTTCCTTAAAGTCGGTATACCTACAGCCGTAATCTCTTTTATTATTTCGAGTGTTTATTTATATTTTCGCTACTTAACAGATTTTATGTGAACGAGTTCAATGAATGATATTAAAAAAAGAGAAAATTCATGAGAATGTTCTGTCTTTGAATAGATAAACAATAACCAATTGGCTCACATGGTATTTCAAGAAAAGTTACTTCAAATGTATGAATGTGAGTCTTTTTCGGTATGCTTTAGGTTAAGGTGGTAAAACTGCGCATACTATTAACTGCTGTTTGAAGGAGACAAAATGGAGTTAGTTACCATTATTTTACGCACACTAGTGATCTATGTTGTTATTTTAATTATATTTAGACTTATGGGGAAGCGTGAAATTGGTCAGTTGTCTATCGTTGACTTTGTTATTTCTTTAATGATTGCAGAGCTTGCTGTTATGACGATTGAAAATGTTAGAGTTCCTGTCGTTCATCAACTTATTCCAATGTTTCTTCTTATGCTCATTCAAATAACATTAGCATATGTTTCTTTAAAGAGCCGAAAATTAAGGAAAATGATTGATGGCAAACCATCAGTCATTATTCGACAAGGTAAAATTGATGAACGTGAAATGAGAAGACAGCGTTATAATTTTGATGATTTAATGCTTCAATTAAGACAAAAAGATATACAGTATATGTCTGATGTAGAGTTTGCAATATTAGAGCCGTCAGGCCAGTTATCTGTTATACGAAAAGATCCAGATGAATCTGTTACAGGTAGGCCAGCTTTTATACCTTTACCTTTAGTGTTAGATGGAGAAGTACAGGAAGATCACTTATATGAAATTGGAAAAGATGTGCATTGGTTAAGGAGTGAGCTGAGAAAAAAAGGTGTGGTTGAAGTTAGAAGTATCTCTTTTTGTTCGCTAAATAGAGATGACTCATTATTTATAGACTTAAAAAATGAGTGATAAGGGTATCCTAAAAGCGTTTAGCTAATGGGATACCTTTTATCATAGATAAGAGTACGTAAACTTATCTGCTCAAAATAGAGAGGAGAGGTCACTTTATATAGGCGGGAGATAATGGTCACAAATGTCCAGATTAATTCGACTAGCAAGTAGTGGGAGAAGAGAGTAAACTCTCACTGATTGAAGGTTCGTTTTATGTTGTAACAATTTTTATTTAGAATTTCATGCTTACGCCTCAAGTTCATTCGAAAATTTTTAAGTTATTAGCGAATTCAGATAGATAAAATAGTAACTAAAAGAACTTACCGATATAAGGGAATTTCTTTAATTCTGAGCGATGCACAAGCTTAAGAGCAAACACAAGAATGAAATAAGTTCCTGAAGTGGCAAGAATACTTAGTACTGTCTGCCATAATAAAGGATAATGTGATGTGAGTATTTCCCATAAAGTGTAGCCAATCACACCACTTATCATCATCGCAATGATTACTTTTACTATTTCTCTTAAGTTAATTGTAAAGCTTATAGCTTTAACAAGAGTGGCAAAGTGAAGTATTGTGACGAGAATAAATCCTAAGACGACACCTAAAGCAGCTCCCATAATACCTAATTCAGGCCTTGAAGCTAAAATGAAGATCGTGGCCGTTTTTACTATGGCTCCTATTAAGCTATTCATCATAGCTGATTTCGCTAAATTAAGTGCTTGTAAAGCGGCTTGTAATGGGCCTTGGAAATATAAAAACAAACTGAAAGGTGCCATAATTTTAAGGTATCCTGCCACAGTCGGAGCATCATACACTAAGTCCATTATTGGTTCAGCGAAAACATAAAGGATAACAACCGCTACACCACCGGACATTAAAGCGAACCGCAGCGCTTGCCCGAGCCGGTAATGAATCAGTTCATGATTTTTCACAATTGCAGCCTCACTGATAGCAGGAACGAGAGATACCGATAGAGAATACGTTATAAACGTTGGAAGCAAAAGCATTGGAATAACATACCCAGCTAGCTCGCCGTATTGAGCGGTGGCTAGAGTTGTAGCTACACCGGCCAATGCCAGACTTTGGGCAACAACAATTGGCTCAAAGAATAGAGACAAAGAGCCAATGAGTCTGCTGCCGGTTGTGGGGATGGCAATAACCATTAAATCTTCAAACGTCTTTTTTCCACCTGCCACATGAGAGAAGAAGCGACGACGGACACGGAAAGTTTTTCGGCGTTTAAACATGGTGACCATAAAAACCAATGAAGCTAGTTCACCAAGAACGACAGAAATCATAGCTCCAGCCGCTGCATATTCGATACCATAAGGTAAGAAGAGAGACGTTAAAGTTGCTACAAATGTAATTCTGACTATTTGTTCAATCACTTGTGAATAGGCGGTTGGTTTCATATTTTGAAGCCCTTGGAAATACCCCCTTATGACTGAAGAAAGCGCAACAATAGGGACGATTGGAGAGATGGCAATTAACGGGTAAAAGGCTCTACTGTCCGTCAAAAAATTTGAAGAAATGACAGGGGCAATCAACACCATACACGTTGTAAAAATAACACTTAAAATCCCGGTTACTGATAAAGAAACTACAAGTATTTGTTTGATTTTTGTTCTGTCACCCTCAGTGTCAGCCTCAGCTACTAGCTTTGAAATGGCTACAGGTAATCCGAGCTGTGTGAGAGTCATGACTAAAAGCATCGTTGGTACTGCCATCATATAAAGCCCCACACCTTCAGCTCCCATGATACGTGCGACAATTATTTTGTTTATGAAGCCAAGAACTCGTGTTATAAACCCTGCGAGTATTAAAATAACTGCGCCTTTTAAAAATGTTTGCTTCGTCATTCCGGCCCCTACTTTCTATAAAAAATCATTGGATTTTTCCACTAAAGATGTATATGCTGAAAAGGTGGCCAAGCATGACAAGGTTTCATAATTAAATAGATTTTTCTGCATAGAAATAATGGTATAATGGGACAAATTAAGGAGATGGAAAGACAAATGGAATGGCGAAATGTTTATCGTGGTATTTTAATGGGGGCAAGTAATCTCGTTCCAGGTGTAAGTGCAGGGACAATTGCTTTAATTTTTGGGATTTATGATCATTTAATTGCATCAGTTAGTGACTTTTTTAGTTCAAAATGGCGTGACAGTCTTAAATTTCTTATTCCGCTTGGGGTAGGAGTGATTGCGGGCTTTGTTGGATTGATTCACATAATACGGTGGTTACATGAGCACCATTATCAGACAACACAGTTTTTTTTCTTAGGATTGATTATTGGTGTGATTCCACTCTTACTAACTCAATCTAATATGAAAAGCCAGTTTAAAGTACCCCATTATGTGATTCTAATCGTGACAGCTATTGGGGTAGGATTGATGGGATTTCTTCCAGAAGAAGGATCTGGAATCATTGACTTAACACCTTTTAATGGGATAAAGCTATTTGTCGCAGGTTGGCTTGCAAGTATGTCTTTGTTGCTTCCGGGTATTAGTGGGGCTGCAGTTTTACTTATATTTGGTGTTTATGATACAGCGATTGAAGCCCTATATGTGTTGAATATACCAGTAATTGGTTTGCTTGGTGGAGGTCTTTTAATTGGCTTTGCTATGAGTAGTAAAATGATTAAATATGTCTTAAAACAGTACCCATATATGACTTATGCTGTCATAATTGGATTATTAGTTGGCTCTTTAGTCATTGTATTTCCAGGGTTTTCAGCAGGACCAGCAGCATTATTTCCAAGTGCAGTTACATTTATAGCTGGTGCGTTGACTGCTATACTCCTTGGATCAAAAAGTTAAAAAGTTATTAGAGGGAGGTAATCTCTGATGGTTAATGAGCAATGGAGTTATTGGAAAATGAAACTGGAGCCGGTCATTCAAAGCAAAGTAGAAGAGTGGAAAATACTAGGTTATGAAAAAATTTCAGAGAGAGACGTCTGGGAATGCTTCATGATAAAAGTAGAAAAAAGCAAAGAAAGGCCGGAGAAAATTCGCTCTCATTGGATGGTTTCAGAGCTATTTAGCTTGAAAGTGAACGATTATATGAATTTAGTGACTGTCGCTGCCTATAAGGGTCCAGAATGGTTTCATAATGAGCAGCCGGTTGATTTTAGATTAAACCAATTTGAGGACGACAGTAGCTAAAGGATGATTCCTAATATTGACACTTGTTTTTCTTAAAAAGTATAATAAATAGTAGTCTTTAGAAGCATTGCATTACATAATTAGCGGTCCTGCGGGTTTCTCAGGGCCGTATCGTGTTGTGTTTATATGAAGGAGGATCAATTCGTTCATGAAAAAAAGAAAAAAAGTTAAAAAGGGCTTGATTGTAGCTTTTTTTGCTATCGTGATTTCGCTAGGGACTTTGATAGCGAGTAATGTTATGGCACATGTAAATAATATTAACCTTGGATTAGATTTACAAGGCGGATTTGAAGTGCTTTATGAAGTAGAGCCGATTGACAGTGAAAGTGAGATTAATCGTGAATTACTCAGTGACACAGTCAGTGCTCTTAATGCTCGAATCGATGTATTAGGAGTATCGGAGCCTAATATTAGTATCGAAGGAGATAATAGAATACGTGTACAATTAGCTGGTGTCACAGACCAAGAAACTGCACGAGAATTACTGTCGACAGAAGCGAGATTATCGTTTCGAGATGTTGATGACGAAGTGAAAATGGATGGTGGGGACTTGGTCGAAGGAGGAGCTCGTCAAAATTTTCATCCTGATACGAATCAGCCTATCGTGACAGTTACGGTAGCGGATGCTTCCCTCTTTGAAGATATTACAAGAGAAATAAGTAGCCGGCCAATGGGGGAGAATATCCTTGCTATTTGGTTAGACTATGATGAAGGAGATAGTTATGAAGAGGAAATAATGAAAGAAGATTCAAAAATTGTCTCCGCACCTCGTGTCAGTCATGTTATTTCTAGTCGTGATGTGATGATTGAAGGGGATTTTACATCGGAAGAGGCTTCTGATCTGGCTGGGATTTTAAACGCTGGAGCTTTACCAGTGGAGCTGACAGAAATTCAAGCAGATTCTGTAGGTGCCTCTTTAGGGGAGCGCTCAATGGAGATGGCAATTAATGCTGGTATCGTCGGCATCGCACTTATCTTTGCCTATATGCTCGTTTATTACCGTTTTATGGGCTTTATCTCTTTGTTAACATTGACAGGTTATATTTATCTCGTCCTCGTTGTATTTGACTGGATGAATGCTGTCCTTACCTTGCCTGGTATAGCGGCATTAATTCTTGGCGTCGGTATGGCGGTGGATGCTAATATTATTACATTTGAGCGAATTAAGGACGAGCTTCGCTCTGGTAAATCAACCATGAGCGCATTTCGAGCAGGAAGCCGCCGCTCATTATCAACAATACTAGATGCGAATATTACAACTATTTTGGCCGCTGGTGTCTTGTTTTATTTTGGAACGAGTGCTGTTCAAGGGTTTGCTGTCATGCTGATTGTCAGCATTTTAGCCAGCTTCATCACATCTGTATTTGGAGCAAGACTGTTGCTCGGGCTTTGGGTGAATAGTCGGATTTTAAATAAACGGCCAAGGATGTTCGGTGTGAAGGAGCGTGAAATTAGTGAACTTTGAGCATTGGAATACCAAATTGGATTTCGTGAAGCATCGTAAAAAGTTTTTTGCTTTGTCCACTGTTTTCTTATTGTTAGGGATTATTATGTTAGCTACTGTGGGCTTAAATCTCGGGATTGATTTTAGAAGCGGTACGACGATAGATATTATGGCAGACGAAACGATTACAGCTGATGAAATCAGAGGTCATTTTGAGGAGATCGGATTTACTCCTGACGACGTGACGCTTGCAGGAGAGGAAAACAACATTGGACGGGCTTCCTTTATAGGTGGTCTTGATCAACAGGAAACATTACAGATTCAAAATCATTTCAATGATGTATATGGGAGTATGCCGAATGTAAGTACAGTCACGCCTCTAGTAGGTGAAGAATTGGCTAGAAACGCCATCATCTCCGTCCTCATTGCAACGGTAGGGATTATTATTTACGTTACGATAAGATTTGAATTTTTATACGGTTTGTCTGCGATTGTAGCTCTCTTTCATGATGCCTTATTCATCGTTGGAGTGTTCAGTATTGTTCAGATGGAAGTAAATATACCATTTATCGCTGCGGTATTGACTATCATCGGTTACTCGATAAATGATACGATTGTCACGTTTGATAGGATTCGTGAAAATATGACTTATGAGAAAAAAGTTAAAGGATTCGATGATTTGGCAAGAGTTGTAAACAAAAGTCTTGTCCAGACTCTTGCAAGATCACTAAATACCGTTCTTACTGTTTTCTTTGCTGCAGCCGCTTTATTTTTTCTCGGTGGAGATGCATTACGTACCTTTTCTTTAGCGTTAGTCGTAGGGTTGATTGCAGGAACCTATTCATCCCTTTTTATCGCAGCACAACTTTGGTTAGTATTAAAAGCTAGACAATTAAAAAAAGGGCGGCGTCGAGTGAAACCATCCGAAAGAGAACAACAGCCAGAAACTTAAATATAATGTTAAAGTGGTGCTTTTAAGCACCACTTTTTCCACTTAAATATGGTCACTTACTAGAAAAAAATAGTCATTTAGTATAGATGCAAAAGCTAATAGTATGTCTCGGGGAGTTGTGGGGAATTAATTTAAAAGGTGATTGATAGTGCTTGTTAAAGGAAGTGAAGCTATGACAAAAGAAGTGCAGGATATACGATATCAAAAAGTTCGCATTGGTGCATGGGTTGGTATTATAGGCAATTTGATTCTTGCTATTATTAAAGGGGTTGTAGGATTAATTGCAGATAGTCGAGCGCTCGTAGCTGATGCTCTTCATTCAGCATCGGATGTTGCGGGCTCTGTCGCTGTTCTAATCGGTGTTAAAGCCGCTAGGCAACCTCCTGATGAGGATCACCCTTACGGACACGGAAAAGCGGAGACAGTGACAGCAATCATTGTTGCTGTTTTGCTGTTTATCGTCGGTGTTGAAATTGCATTGGGTGCCTTTCGTTCATTTAATGAACCTATTATTGTGCCAGGGACAATGGCACTCTATGCCATTGTCTTTTCTATTGTAGTAAAAGAATTCATGTTTCGATATAAGTTTCGTTTGGGTAAAAAGTATAAAAGTGAGGCATTAATAACAGATGCATGGCATCATCGATCTGATGTTTTTTCATCTTTAGCTGCTTTATTAGGGGTTGGAGCTGCTATCTTTGGTGGGTTTACTGGCATTGACTGGCTCGTGTATATGGACCCGCTAGCTGGGTTATTCGTCTCTTTACTTATTATGAAAATGGGGTGGAAGCTTGGCAGCGAAGCGATTCATAATACACTTGATCATGTGTTGCATGAAGAAGACACAGAGGAAATGTGGGCTCAGGCCCGAGCGGTATCTGGTGTTCAAAAAGTTGACGAACTGTTAGCAAGAGAGCATGGTCATTACGTGATAGTTGATATAAAGATAGCAGTTGATCCCTACATTACTGTAGAGAAAGGGCATAGTATTGGAAAAGATGTGAAGAACGCATTGATGCAAGATGGCTATGTTCAAGATGTACGTGTTCATGTAAACCCTTATATTAGAGAGGAGTGATCGTGTTGAGAGGACAATGGGGGTTGATCTCCGGACTAATCTTTGTCTTATTAATTGCCATATTTGCTGTCATTAACGTAGAGGCTGTTAGAGTGAATTATCTGTTCGGTACAGCTGACTGGCCACTTATTCTTGTTATTCTCGTTTCTGTTTTAATGGGTGGATTAATTGTGGGAAGCGTGGGAATATTTAAGGTTTATCAGCTTCAACAGGAAATTAAGCAACTGAAAATGCAGCATGAGACATCAAGAGATGAAGACGAAACCACTAAGACTTTTAAGGCAGGGAAAACGTCAAATAATAAGGTAGGAAAAAAAGAATAACTCTCTTATGCTATCCATTGCTACCACCTCTGACGTTTTGTATAATAAATAAGTCAGGGGTGGTTTTATGCTTTATTCAAAAGCAGAATGGAAGATTACAAGAATTGATGAAGATCAAGTCCAACGAATTGCAGAACAAACTGGACTTTCACATATTGCAGCCCGTTTTCTCGTTCAACGGGGGATGACGACGAAAACAATGATTGATGCTTTTTTACATATGAATGATGAGACGCTACTTGATCCGTATCATTTAAAAGATATGGACAAAACGGTTGTTCGTATAAAGAAGGCGATTGATCAAGGAGAAAGAATTTTAATTTTTGGGGATTATGATGCAGATGGTGTTACAAGCACATCTCTCCTTTATTTAACATTAAGAAAAATGGGTGCTGAGGTCGGGTTTTATGTCCCTAATAGGTTTACTGAAGGGTATGGGCCCAATGAGAATGCTTTCCGACAGGCAGTGGATGAAAACGTTTCATTAATTGTGACAGTGGATACAGGAATTGCTGCAGTTCATGAAGCAAAGGTTGCAAAGGAAATAGGGGTAGATTTAATCATTACTGACCATCATGAACCGCCACCTGAATTGCCTGATGCTTTTGCTGTCATTAACCCAAAACAACCGACGTGTTCTTATGAAAATAAACATCTAGCAGGGGTTGGGGTGGCTTTTAAAGTAGCTCATGCATTATTAGGGCGGGTACCCGAAGAATTCTATGATCTAGTAGCTATTGGGACTATTGCTGATCTCGTAGAGTTACAAGGGGAAAATCGTTATTTGGCTATGAAGGGACTCCAAAGTTTGACGCGCAGTCAACGTCCCGGGTTAAAAGCGTTATTGGAGCGAGCAGGTTCTACACAACAAGAAATAAACGAAGAACAAGTAGGTTTTCTTATTGGGCCAAGACTCAATGCAGCAGGTCGCCTAGATTCTGCTGATCCTGCAGTGGAGCTTTTAATTACAGAGGATTTAATCGAAGCAGATGAACTGGCACAAATGATTGATGATTTGAATAAAGAGCGTCAAAAAATCGTCAAAGATATTACGAGAGAGGCGGAGGCAATGATTGATGAAGCTGAAATTCCGCCAGTTATTGTCGTAGGACGGGAAGATTGGAATCCCGGTGTTATTGGGATTGTTGCTAGCCGTCTCGTAGAAAAATTTTATCGCCCAACAATTGTTTTAAGTTATGACAGTGAAAAGGGTCAAGCGAAGGGCTCAGCTAGAAGTATCGAAGGATTCGATATGTTTGCGTCGTTATCTCAATGTAGAGAATGGCTTCCACATTTCGGAGGGCATACGATGGCAGCGGGACTTACAATGGACTTGAGCCATGTAGATAGGCTGAGAGAAACGTTAAGTGATATAGCACTCACAACACTGACAGAGAAAGAATGGCAAAAGTCTCTCAATGTAGACTTACCAATTACTTTAGATGAAGTCTCACTACAAGCTATAAGCGATTTACAGCAAATGGCTCCTTTTGGAATGGGAAATCCAGCACCAGTGTTTCTAATCGAAAATGTTGCTCTTCATGCAATTAAGAAAATTGGCGCTAATGAAGACCATCTTAAGGTGACAGTAGTTGACAATGAGCGGCAGCATCAACTAGATTGGATTGGTTTCCGTATGGGCACTGTCTATGAGCAAATTTCACCATTATCAAAAGTGTCTGCGGTTGGAAAATTAGCAGTTAATGAATGGAACGGACAAAGTAAACCTCAATTCATTATTGATGATATTAAAGTTGCTAATTGGCAATTATTTGATTTTAGGGGAGATAAACGAATATGGGAAAATAAGGTGCTTATGTCTCTTGAAGAATGCACAGTCATTGTCTTTAGATCATATCCAGAAGATTTACCTAAACTGCCTGTTTCATGGGAAATAGTTCAAATGAATAAAGTGAGTGAACAAGAGGCGACGGAGAAGGTAGCTATAGCGAAGCACCTATTGTTAATGGACTTGCCTGATTCAGTCACAAAGTTTGAGCACGTGATGTTTCATGCTCATGCACTTGAAAATGTATACGTTGCTTTCCAACACGACAAGGATTATTTTTTTGAGACAATTCCCACAAGGGAGCATTTTAAATGGTTATATGCTTTACTTTTAAAAAGAAAAACATTTGACCTTCATAGTAAAGGTAAAGAATTGGCTAAATATAAAGGCTGGACAGAAGAAGCTGTTCATTTCATGTGTCAGGTGTTTTTTGAGTTGGAATTTGTTAAAATAAATAAGGGTGTGGTGGAACTGACTGACCAACCTGTAAAAAAAGATTTAATTGAATCGCCGACTTACCAAAAACGAATTGAAGAAAACAAAATAGAAAAAGAATTATATTATTCATCATTAAGCTCGTTAAAGGAAGTCATGGATATGGCAAGGGAAGGCACTCAATTAACATCCGTCTAGAGAACATTAATCTGGGCGGATAAATGTCTGACCAATAGAGTATTAGGCTGGTCAGCATCATATTAGGAGGAGACGAAATGGATTTTAAGCAGTATATTACCGTTGTAGAAGATTTCCCGAAAGAAGGTATACGTTTCAAAGATATTACCACTCTTATGGAAAATGGGGAAGTTTATAAAAAAGCCATTGATGACATGGCTAAATTCGCTCAAGAAAAAGATGTGGATGTTATTGTAGGGCCAGAAGCACGAGGGTTTGTAGTTGGTTGTCCTATTTCTTACGCACTAGGTATTGGTTTTGTACCTGTAAGAAAGGCTGGGAAGCTTCCGAGAGAGGTACTAGAGCTAGATTATGGGCTTGAGTACGGAAAAGATTCATTAAATATACATAAGGACGCCATTAAGCCAGGACAAAATGTACTGATTACGGATGATTTATTGGCAACCGGTGGCACGATAGAGGCTACGATCAAAATGGTGGAAACACTTGGGGGTAAAGTTGTAGGTATTGCATTTATGATTGAACTCGGTTATTTAGATGGACGAGATAAACTGAAGGACTATGATGTATTCAGCCTCGTCACGTACTAATCAGAGAGGGATGTCTAAATTAGACATCCCTTCATACTTTTAATCTATTGGATAATAGGGAAGCATGTTTGATATAGGTTAGTTTTTACTTATACTCACTATCTAGGGGTTAATTTGTTAGTAAAAGCACCTTAATTATAGGACAGGTGCTTAAAATGTATGTGAAAAATAGTGGGGTAATGTCTGAAAATGTGTTATGCTTTAAGGAAAAGTCTTTTCTACGGAAGAGGCCCTTTTTTTATCAATTTGTTCGACGATTTTTATGAAACTTTACAAGCAGAGCGAAAATAGCAATAATAAAGTTAACTTTCTAAAATTTTAAATATTTAATGTCCTCTGTGAGGGCTGAGTGATAGAATATCAAAAAAATTAGAGGACAATCAAGGTGATTCCATGACTAGTGAGCAAGTTTTTCAAAAAGCAAGTGAATATTTATCTGATCAGGATGTAGCATTTGTACGAAAGGCCTATGAAATGGCAGAGGATGCACATCGTGAACAATACCGGAAATCAGGAGAACCGTATATTTGGCACCCAATCCAGGTAGCCGGCATTCTTGTTGACTTGAGCATGGATCCCAATACGATCGCTGCTGCTTTTCTGCATGATGTAGTAGAGGATACAGAAGTTCCTCTTGAAGAATTAGCCAAGCAGTTTGGTGAAGAAGTGGCTATGCTTGTGGATGGGGTAACAAAGCTCGGAAAAATTAAATATAAATCAAAAGAAGAGCAACAGGCAGAAAATCATAGAAAAATGTTTGTTGCTATGGCACGAGATATACGCGTTATTTTAATTAAACTGGCTGATAGGCTTCATAATATGAGAACGTTAAAACATTTACCGCCTGAAAAGCAGCGGCGTATTGCAAATGAGACGTTGGAAATCTTCGCTCCTCTTGCTCATAGACTAGGGATTTCTACAATTAAGTGGGAGCTTGAAGATACATCGTTACGGTACCTCAATCCTCAACAATACTATCGCATCGTGAATTTAATGAAGAAGAAACGAGCAGAGCGAGAAGATTATATTAATGAAGTGCAGACGAAAATAAGAGAACGACTTGAAAAAATGAACGTCAAGGCAGAAATTAACGGACGAGCTAAACACATCTATAGTATCTATCGTAAAATGGTATTGCAAAATAAGCAATTTAATGAAATATATGATTTGCTAGCTGTCCGTATTATTGTTGATAGTATTAAGGATTGTTATGCCGTTCTAGGAACAATTCATACACATTGGAAACCAATGCCTGGTCGGTTTAAAGATTACATTGCTATGCCGAAAGCCAATATGTATCAATCGCTTCACACAACTGTGATTGGTCCGAAAGGGGACCCTTTAGAAGTTCAAATAAGATCTGAAGATATGCACAAAGTTGCTGAATTTGGTGTTGCGGCACATTGGGCATATAAAGAGGGTAAAACGGTCAATGATTCGGAGTCACTCGAAACGAAAATGTCCTGGTTTCGTGAAATTCTTGAATGGCAAAATGATGCTGATGATGCCCAAGAATTTATGGAATCACTAAAAATTGATCTCTTTTCAGACATGGTCTTTGTTTTTACACCTAAAGGGGACGTTATTGAGTTACCAAAGGGTTCTGTACCATTAGATTTTGCATTTAGAATCCATACTGAGGTAGGGAATAGATGTATTGGAGCAAAAGTAAACGGAAAAATGGTTCCTCTGGATCACCAGCTAAAAACTGGTGACATCGTTGAGGTCTTAACATCAAAACATTCATACGGGCCTAGTAAAGACTGGCTTAAAATTACACAGAGCTCTCATGCTAAAAATAAAATTCGGCAATGGTTTAAAAAAGAACGGCGAGAAGAAAATGTTGAAAAAGGCCGGGAGCAAATAGAGAAAGAAATTGAGAAAAAAGGCTATAAAGTTAAAGAAGTACTAACAAGTGAAAATATTGAGCGAGTGGCAGATAAGTTTAGTTTTTCCACAGAAGAAGACATGTATGCGGCTGTAGGTTACAACGGTATTACTGCCGCACAAATCGTAACGAGACTAACGGATGATATTCGTAAAAAACAAGACGAAGAACAAGAAAGTCAAACTCTGACTGAAGCAGTAAAAGAACTAAAGCCTCAAGAAAGAAAATCTGGTAAAACAAGTGCGGGTGTTCGAGTTAAAGGTATTGACAATCTTCTCATAAGGTTGTCTCGCTGCTGTAATCCAGTTCCTGGGGACGATATTATTGGTTATATCACGAAAGGGCGAGGTGTATCGATTCATCGAAAGGATTGTCCTAACATTGTGGACAATGAAGCAAATTCGCGCCTATTGCCTGTGGAATGGGAAGGTAATCAGGAAAAACCTAAAAATTATAACGTAGATATTGAGATTTCAGGTTATGATCGCCGTGCTTTATTAAATGATGTTCTACAAGCAGTGGCAGAAACGAAAACGAATATTAATGCTGTGTCTGGACGTTCTGATAAAAACAAAATGGCGATGATTCACATGACGATTTCCATTCAAAATATTTCACATTTACAACGCGTTGTGGACCGAATTAAACAAATTTCTGATATTTACTCTGTTAGAAGGATTATGCATTAGGGCATATTAGAAGAAGGGAAGATAGTATGCGAGTTGTGGTACAGCGATCTCGAGAAGCGAGTGTCACGGTCAATGATCACGTTACTGGGGCAATTAGTCACGGCCTTGTACTTTTGATTGGTGTCACACAGGATGATACTGAAAAAGATGTTCAATATACAGCTGATAAAATAGCTGGCCTACGAATGTTTGAAGATGATTCTCAAAAAATGAATCTATCGGTTCAAGATGTGAATGGACAAATTTTATCAATCTCTCAATTTACCTTGTATGGCGATTGTCGAAAAGGAAAACGGCCTAATTTTATGGCGGCTGCAAAGCCAGATCACGCACAAGTTCTCTATGATATGTTTAATAAGCGCCTTATAGAAAAACATGGACTTACAGTGGAAACAGGTGTTTTTGGAGAAATGATGGATGTGGCGTTAGTAAATGACGGACCAGTAACACTTATTGTGGATAGTCAAACTCAATAGCATGAGTAAACAATGCGACTCTTGGTAACAATGAAGGTAAAATACCGGAGTTGATACTATGCGTTCTAGTTATAATGATGAAAGAAAAAAACTCAGCACCGAACGGCTGATGGATGTTGATTTACATCGTTTTCTCGAAGCGGAAACGAAGCAGACACCATATGAACTTGCATTAGAATTTGGGCTGTCTATTAGAGATGTTCGGCAATTAAAAAAACACCTTGAAAGAAATTAATCGGTTAATTAGAGAATAGAGGTTGACACAAAGAGAAACAATTCGTATGATAGATTAAAATTCAAGATTTTACACTGCCAATGAGGGAGCAAAGTAATAAAGACAATTCAAAATCAGAGAAGAGGTGCCTTAGGCTGAAAGCATTTCTATTTGAATCTTTATGAAAGAACACTCCTTAGGTATTTTTCTGAAAAGATTATCTTAGTAGGAGAAATCGTTAATCAGGCGTTAACTGATTTTAAGAGGAAGCATGATTTTTGCTTCAATTAGGGTGGCACCACGGGTATTAGCTCTCGTCCCTGACATGTTCAGGGATGGGGGCTTTTTATTGTGGTTTTGAAAAGCTTCTTACCACAATGAAAAGTGAACGACTTTTTAATGATGACATATAGAGAAATGTGACAACACTCAAAGTCGTACTAAAGAAAATGATAAAGGCTGGGAGGATGAAAGTATGAAATACAAATTACCGCGGGGGACACAAGATATTTTACCTGAGGAATCACGGAAATGGCAATACATAGAAGCAAAAGCTCATGATCTGTGTCAGCGTTATAACTACAAAGAAATACGCACACCGATTTTTGAACAAACTGATTTGTTTGCAAGAGGTGTAGGGGATACAACTGATATCGTTCAGAAAGAAATGTATACGTTTGATGATCGTGGAGGCAGAAGCTTGACACTAAGACCTGAAGGAACAGCTTCTACTGTCCGTTCATTCGTTGAAAATAAAATGCACGGGTGGGCTGATCAACCGACTAAATTATATTATATTGGTCCTATGTTTCGCTATGAGCGGCCTCAATCAGGACGTATGCGACAATTTGTTCAATTTGGTGTGGAAGCTATGGGAAGCGCGGACCCTGCTATAGACGCTGAAGTCATTGGTTTAGCAATGGATTTCTACAAGGAACTCGGTTTAAAAAACTTAAAGCTTATTATAAACAGTCTTGGTGATAAGGAGAGCCGCCGTAATCATAAGGAAGCACTGATTAATCACTTTAAACCACGAATTAATGAGTTTTGTAATGATTGTCAAACACGGCTAGAAAAAAACCCGTTAAGAATCCTGGATTGTAAAGTAGATCGAAATCACGATTTAATGACAGACGCTCCGGCTATCCTAGAGTACTTAAATGAGGACTCTGTCGCCTATTTTGAACAAGTAAAGACATTTTTGAAGGATATGAACATCCCGTACGAAGTGGACGCTTCTCTTGTTCGTGGACTCGATTATTATAATAATACAGCATTTGAAATTATGATTGATGGAGATGGATTTGGGGCGATAACAACACTAAGCGGAGGCGGTCGCTACAATGGACTTGTGGAAGAGATTGGTGGTCCAGCTACACCTGGAATAGGTTTTGCTCTCAGCATCGAGCGCTTATTAATGGCACTTCAGACCCAAGGAATTGAACTCCCTTTGGAACATGGGCTAGATGCTTATCTTGTTACTATGGGCGACAATGCGAAGATTGCGGCACCAAAATTATTACACCAATTACGTCATGAAGGTCTGAAAGTTGATGCTGACTATTTGGCGAAAAAAGTAAAAGGTCAAATGAAAGCTGCGGATCGCCAGCAAGCAAAAGTCGTCCTTATTATTGGTGATGAGGAACTAGAAGCTGATTCAGTAATGTTGAAATTAATGGCCACTGGTGAACAAGAACTAGTACCAATCACTGATATAACAGATAAAATTAAAAACTATAAGAGTGAATAGAAGGTGGGATTAGCGTGAGTCAAAGAACACATGTATGTGGAGAAATATTAGAAGAGTTAATTGGTGAGAAAGTCGTCCTGCAAGGATGGGTTAAAAGACGACGGGATTTAGGTCAAGTCATATTTATTGACCTACGTGATCGATCAGGACATGTCCAAGCTGTTTTCAACGGGGAAAAGTATCCAGAAGCATTAAGCGCAGCAGAAAAAGTAAGAAATGAGTATGTACTTGAAATATCAGGGACTGTTGTAAAGCGAGATGAAGAAACAATTAATGACAAGATAGCAACGGGTAAAGTAGAAGTAATAGTCGAAAATATGGCGATTTTAAATGCGTCTAAGCCAGTACCATTTTTGATTGAAGACAATGTCGAGATTTCTGAAGATGTGAGGCTAAAATACCGTTATCTTGATTTGAGACGTCCAAAAATGTACGAAACGATGCAAACACGTCATCGAGCAACAAAATTAATTAGGGATATATTGGATGAGCAAAATTTCATGGAAATTGAAACACCGATGTTAACGAAAAGTACCCCAGAGGGAGCAAGAGATTATCTTGTACCATCAAGGGTACATGAAGGTGAATTCTACGCATTGCCGCAATCACCGCAATTATTTAAGCAACTTTTAATGGTATCTGGCTTTGAGAGGTATTATCAAATTGCACGCTGTTTCCGTGATGAAGATTTACGGGCTGACAGACAGCCTGAATTTACCCAAGTTGATATTGAAGCTTCTTTTTTGGGGAAAGAGCAACTGCTAGAGATGATGGAAGAGATGATGGTTCGTATCATTAAAGAAATAAAAGGTGTGGACATTCCAAAACCATTTCCTCGTTTGACATATAAGGAAGCTATGGATCGATTTGGCTCTGATAAACCTGACACGCGTTATGGTATGGAATTAGTCGATATTTCACAGCATGTTGAGAATAGTGACTTTAAAGTGTTTGCAAGCACCGTTCAAAAGGGTGGTGTCGTGAAAGGTATTTGTGTTAAAGGTGTGGCCGATAACTATTCCCGTAAAGATTTAGACGATCTGAGTTCATTTGCTGAAATTTACGGTGGAAAAGGTCTCGCTTGGTTAAAGGTAGAAGAAAACAATACATTAAAAGGACCGATAGCTAAGTTTTTTAATGAACAAGTTTCTTCTACTATCGTTGAGAATTTTGCTGCTGAAGCTGGTGATGTGCTGTTTTTTGTCGCGGATAAACAACGAGTAGCATGGGATGTGCTAGGGGGATTGCGTGTTAAATTTGCTAAAGAACTAGATCTCGTCAATAACGAAGATTTTAACTTCCTGTGGGTCACAGAATTTCCACTTTTATCATATGATGAAGATGAAAAAAGATATGTGGCAGAGCATCATCCTTTTACACGACCGCTTGCTGAAGACGAAGCGTTGCTTGACACAGATCCAGAAAAAGTAAGAGCAGAAGCATATGACCTCGTCTTAAATGGTTATGAACTTGGGGGAGGATCACAGCGTATTTTTGAACGGCCACTTCAAGAGAAAATGTTTGCAGCTCTCGGTTTTACTGATGAGGAAGCAAAAAGCCAATTTGGCTTCCTACTAGATGCGTTTGAATATGGCACACCGCCACATGGTGGGATTGCTCTAGGATTAGACAGGCTCGTCATGATCCTTGCTGGAAGGTCAAATTTACGAGATACCATTGCATTCCCTAAGACAGCTAGCGCTAGTTGCTTACTAACGAATGCTCCAAGTAGTGTAAGCGAAAAACAATTAGACGAATTGAAATTAGCTGTAACTGTAGAAAAAGAAGAGTAATGGGAATATGAAAGCAGACTGTTGATTAAAGCAGTCTGTTTTTTGTGAATACAGACATTTTGTCTAATAGCTTATTTTATTACAGATAACCGCTCGTAAAACTCCCGCCAAAAATAGAGGGGAGAGGTAATTCCATATAGTCGGGAGATAATGGCCGGTATGTCCTGATTGAAGGTTCGTTTTATTGTAACAGTGTTATACACTAAGGAATATTTGATTCAGAGATGTTTTAATAAAGGATAAAGGCAAAATGAAAAAAGTCAGTCGATTTCATAATGTATGTTTTTAAAGCGAAAACTTGAATAACAGGACGATTTTGCTTGCCGATGATAAAAAGTGACTGGAAACTAAGACGACGCCCCCCTGAGGATTAAGCACATCCTGAAGTGAAGGTCACAGGCATGATTCAAATTTTGGCATGTGAATCGGAATTATGACATTTCATCAAGCAAGTGAAATTTTACAAAAATGACATAAAAGTCATAAGAATGTTATTGTTTTTTTTATGCAACGACTTGATTTTTTTAAATTAATTTTGTAATATATAAATATAAACAATCATACTTCATTTAAGGGTCCTATGTTGCTCGTTCTAACTTAATGTTTGAACCAACACTTTAACGTCGGGAGCCTGGATGTTTCGTCTTTAATAACATGCCTTGCAGTTAAAGACAGGGACGTTAGAAGAGATGAACAAGGCACCCACCTGCCAATAGCAGGTTCAAATTCCCTATAACGGCAAACACGGGACTCTTAAAATTAAATTATATTAAAATAATTCGGCTTTCCGTATTTATATTCGGAAGCCTTTTTATTTTTTAAAAAAAGTTTTATACTAGAGAGGAGGAGTGAACTAATAGTATACATAGCTTTGTAAGGGTACAGGAACTCTAGAGTTTTAGCTCATTTATCTTAGAAAACAATTCAAATAGACTAACATAAACATACTAGTTTAGACGTTTTGTTTAAAAACAATTGTAATCGCTTACTTTATGAAGGAGGAAATCTATGAAAATATCATTATTTTTAACGTGTTTGGGTGATGTCGTATACCCTGGAGAGGTTGGGAAGAGCACAGTTGAACTATTGGAGCGTTTGGGATGTGAGGTGGATTTTCCTATTAAACAAACGTGCTGTGGTCAGCCTGCATATAATAGTGGGTTTCATAATGAAACGAGAGACGTGGCAAAACATATGATTCGCACATTCCAACATGCTGAATATGTTATTTCACCATCAGGCTCTTGTATAACGATGTTGCATGAATATCCACGCCTTTTCGAAGAGGATGATGATTGGCGTCTATTGGCTGAGGAGCTTGCTGACAAATCTTATGAACTAACGCAATTTATTGTTGATGTACTAAAAATTCATGATGTAGGTGCTGAATTTCATGCAAACGTAACCTATCATACTTCTTGTCACATGACACGTTTGCTCGGCGTGAAAGAAGCTCCAATGACTCTCTTAAAACATGTCAAAGGGTTATCGTTTTCAGAGTTGCCGAATAAACAGCAGTGTTGTGGATTCGGGGGCACCTTTAGTGTGAAAATGGTACCGATTTCGGAGCAAATGGTGAATGAAAAGGTTAAGCATATTGAGGAAACGGATGCTGATGTGTTAATTGGTGCCGATTTAGGATGTTTAATGAATATAGGGGGACGTATTGATCGGCAAGGTAAGCCGATAAAAGTGATGCATATTGCAGAAGTGTTAAATAGTCAAGCTTAAATAGGGGGCATCAAAATGGGGATAAAAATCAGCAACGATAAATTTTTCGATCGAGTCGATAAAGGGATTAATAATCAATTTATGAGAGAAGCGGTGGCAGGAGCCCAAGAGCGACTGGAAGGCAGAAAAACAATGACGACAGAAGCGATGGGAAACTGGGAAGACTGGCGGGACCTCTCAGAAGAAATTCGTCAGCACACGTTAGAAAATCTCGACTATTATTTAGAGCAGTTTGCAGAAAATGTGGCTGAACAAGGGGGACATGTTTTTTTTGCAGCTAATGCAGAGGAAGCAAATAACTATATCAGTCAAGTTGTGAAAAAGAAACAGGCTAAAAAAATAATAAAATCTAAATCAATGGTAACAGAGGAGATTGGTTTAAATGAAGCTTTGGAGCAGATAGGCTGTGATGTGATTGAATCAGACCTAGGCGAATGGATTCTTCAGTTGGATGATCATGATCCACCTTCACACATTGTCGTACCGGCACTTCACAAGAACAAGGAGCAAATTAGAGACACATTCCAGGAAAAAAGAGAGTATACACAAACTTCAGACCCAAATGAACTAGCTCTTTTTGCTAGAGAACAGTTGAGACAAGACTTTCTTACTGCTGATGTAGGCATTACAGGCTGTAACTTTGCTGTGGCAGAATCGGGGTCTATTTCGTTAGTGACTAATGAGGGTAATGCTAGGTTAGCTACTACTTTGCCAAAGACACAAATCACCGTCATGGGAATGGAACGGATTGTGCCGACTTGGAGAGAATTGGATATTTTAGTTAGTATGCTATGTAGAAGTGCGGTAGGGCAAAAGCTGACAAGTTATATTACCGGTTTGACGGCTGGTAAAGAGGCTGGTGATGTGGATGGTCCTGAAGAATGTCATATCGTCATCGTTGATAACGGACGCTCAAATATTTTAGGAACTCGCTTTCAATCAGCATTACAGTGTATCCGTTGTGCGGCCTGTATTAATGTTTGTCCAGTGTATCGACATGTGGGTGGTCACTCCTACGGATCTATCTATCCCGGTCCAATCGGCGCTGTTTTAACACCTTTGTTAGAAGGTTATGAAGACTATAAAGAACTGCCATATGCTTCTTCGCTATGTGCTGCTTGTACGGATGCTTGCCCTGTAAAAATACCATTACACGAACTGTTGATTGAGCATCGGCGTGAAATTGTAGAGAATTCAGGTCACTCTACATTTGCCGAGAAATTAGCTATGAAAGGATATGCGTTTGCTGCAAGCCATCCCGGTTTATACAAAGTCGGGTCTAGTCAAGCACCAAGCTTATTAAAATCAGTGGCAAAAGGAGAGGAAGATGGTAAAGGGAAAGGGCCTGGTCCGGTTAAGTTATGGACTAGTATACGAGATTTGCCTGAATCAGGAGGCGAGTCATTCAGGAAGTGGTTTAGTGAGCGTGAGAAGGGTGGGAGCGGAGAATGAATCGAGGGACAATTTATAATAAAGATACATTTCTAACCAATGTGGCTAATCAGCTTGGACGAAAACGACAGACTTCTTCTGTTTCTTTACCTAAGTGGAAAAAATCACCTCAATATAATGTGTTTAGCGAATTATCGGAAGACGCTTTACTTGATGAGTTTGTTAAACAGTGTGAAGCGATTCATACAGAGGTCATCGTCACAGAAATGAAGGAACTGAATAAAGTCTGTGAACAGGTGATTCATGATCTCGGTGGAGAATCTCTCGTTTATTGGGAGGATCCTAGGTTTATTAAATATGGTATAGATAGTGTGCTTGAAAAAAAGAGACAGACAGGCATGGACATATACGAATGGGCATCAACGAAAGGGGCCTTTAATATTGAAAAAGCAGAAAGAGCTAACATAGGCCTCACATTTTCTGATGTGACATTGGCTGAGTCCGGAACAGTCGTATTATTTAGTGATAAAGGTAAAGGACGTTCAGTAAGCCTCCTTCCAAAAACATATATGGCGATTATACCAAAAAGTACACTCGTTCCGAGAATGACACAGGCAACAGATATAATTCATGAGCGGATTAAAGCAGGAGAAAAGCCACCCTCTTGTATTAATTTTATTTCTGGACCAAGTAATTCGGCGGATATTGAGTTAAGGTTAGTCGTAGGGGTACACGGGCCCGTCCGTGTGACGTATGTCGTGATAGAAGACGAATAAAGTCAATGGATTATACTGTTGAAAGCTAAGGGGGTACGAGAAAGTAAGTTTTAAACGATCTAGTAGTCTTGGCGCAAAGAAGCTGTGTAAAGGCGACTTTGATAACTAAACGTTTTGTGATCCCTGCAAAAAATCATGTTATTTTTCACAAGATAAGCGTTCGTAAACCTCCCGGCTTAAAGTAGAGAGGAGAGGTTACTCTATTTAGCTGGAAGCTAGCGCCGCTAATGTCCTGATTGAAGGTTCGTTTTATAATAGGTAAATACAAAATAAGGTGTTCCCATAGGTGTGAGTGATGTGGGAACACCTTGTTTTTATTTTGCAACCTTTTCTAAATTTCCGTTTTTATCCATTCTAAATGAAGGCGCGTGCCTGTCGCTTGGCTCTTCCTCAAGAACTGCCATACGTCTGGCACGATCCATAATTTGAATGATTGACTGATAGTCTTCTTCAATTGATTCATATTCTTTTTTAAGCTGATTATACTTTTCTTCAATGGTGGCCATTCTTTGTTTTAACTCTTCATTCTCTTGTTCAAGTAATGTTGATTTAGTTCCATTCTCGTTAAATGATTCAAGAAACTTAATTACCTCGCCCATCGTTAAATCATGAGTGTTTGCATGTTTCACTGTTTGCACAGGTCTTGTTACACTAGGGGTGAGATTAAACTCTGGCATAGCTGAAAATTCTGTTGTTACTTGAGGCTCGAATGTCGTGTAATGAGGTTTAGCCTCTTTAGCAAGCTGACGTTTTCGTTGCTTTCGATGCTTCTTTGCTAGTTTAATTGCATCTTCATATTTATCCCGTACGACAGCATTCCAACGGAAGCCACAAGCGGCAGATGTTCGATTTAGTGCATCACCAACTTCATCAAAGGCATTTAATTGAGTACTACCTTCACGAATGTGGCGCAATACAGTTTCGGCTAATAGCAGATCATCTTCATGGGACCACGCATCTTGTCTTATTTTCATCTCTTTTCATCCTTTCTGTTATAAAAGCGGTGTCTATGAGCACTTTCTATTAATTGGGAAAAATAGACAAATAACTGTCATTCCCAATCTTTAGCTTTTTGACACGCACTATAAGTCTTTTATAATAAGATGGACAAAGAAAGATGAAAGTATACTATAAAAAAGAATTGAGTTTTAGTGAGAGGTGCTAATCATGGTTCTTTTTTCTTTCCGTAAAATAGTCAAGCCGTTTTTGAACGGCTTTTTCATAGCCGTTTGATGAAGGTTCATAAAAGCGGCGTGTTTTCAAGTGATCTGGCAAATATTGCTGGGCGACATAATGGTTCTCATAATTGTGTGGATATAAATAACCATCACCGTGCCCAAGCTTAGCAGCACCTTTGTAATGGGAATCCCGTAAATGAATTGGAACATCAGCTGATTTTTCTGTGGCAACGGTATCAAGAGCCTTGTCTATACCTGAAATAATTGCATTGCTTTTTGGAGCTGTTGCTAAATAGACGGCAGCTTCAGCGAGAGGGAGTCTCGCTTCTGGCATCCCTACAAATTCAACTGCTTGAAAGGCCGCTTGAGCAATTAATAAAGCATTAGGGTCGGCAAGTCCTATATCTTCAGCAGCATGCACGTAAAGACGCCGTGCAATAAACCGGGGATCCTCTCCTGCATAGATCATTTTAGCTAGCCAATATAGTGTGGCGTCTGGGTCAGATCCTCGAATGCTTTTAATAAAGGCGGAAATCGTATCGTAATGGTTATCTCCTGCTTTATCGTAACGAATCATTCGTTTTTGAATAGAGGCCTCTGCCGTTTCTAGATCAATTGTAATGGTATCGTCTTTATTAGGATCCGTTGTTAAAACGGCCAATTCTACAGCATTTAGTGCGGTTCTGGCATCCCCATTTGCTTTATTAATCAAATGTTTATAAGCTTCTTCCTTCATGTCAATCTTATAATTTCCAAATCCTCGTTCCTTATCGCTTAATGCTTGCTCGATAACACGTTTAATATCCTTATCTGTTAACGATTCTAATTTAAATAAGCGTGATCTGGAAATGAGAGCAGGGTTTACTTCAAACATTGGATTTTCAGTGGTTGCACCTATTAAAATGACTGTTCCATCTTCAACATATGGTAAGAGGGCATCCTGCTGGCCTTTATTAAAACGATGTATTTCATCAATAAATAAAACTGTTTTAATTTGATCAAACGTTAATCGATCTTTGGCGCTAGCAACTATATCACGCACATGTTTAATCCCAGCCGTAACAGCGTTAAGTTGCTCGAATTTTGCGGAAGTGGTGTTAGCGATTACTCTTGCTAAAGTGGTTTTCCCAGTCCCTGGAGGGCCATGTAAAATCATCGGTGTCAGTCTGTCAGCTTCAATGGCACGTCGTAACAGTTGTCCTTCTCCAATAATATGATGCTGTCCAATAACTTCATCAAGTGTTCTTGGCCGCATCCTAGCAGCTAACGGCCCTTTTGGGGCAGGGGCATTAGAATAATTAAATAAATCCACGGTTAAGCTTCTCCTTTATTTGTAAACTAAATTGGGTATATCAGTTACTTCTAACTCTAAGAACTCATAGGATAATCAGGTCGGTGAATGGTAGTAATTCTTCACAAAGCAGAATAGTCAATGCAAGTTCCTTTTGAGGATTTAGTTGCATAAGTCCCTGTTCTTACTCAACATGTAGTCCACTGTCTCAGTCCCTTTTAGTTGCATAAAAAGTGAATCATCGATAAAATGCTAGTGTTTAATATGTTAAGTAATATTTCTGGCTTCGTTATTATTGCTAGATCAGTGACCCTTTTTCTATGCTATAATGAATCTAAGATCAGAACAAGGGAAATGGTGTGAAAGAAATTAGGAAGGACATCTAAAATGACAGTAGGAAACGGGCTACATTATACAGAAACGCCTTGGTTTCGGTGGGGCGTTTTTCTCATGGGGCTTATTGTAATGAGTTTTGGAATTGCATTAATGATCACTGCAGGTTTAGGTAGTGCACCATGGGATGTTCTACACATCGGTTTAACAGAGCATTTTGGATTGACAATTGGGACTTGGACCGTTATCATGGGCTTTCTTTTACTTTTGTTATCGGTTATCTTAACGAAAGAATGGCCAAAATTGGGTGCGTACTTAAATATGCTGTTAGTTGGAGGATTTGTAGATCTATTTTTATTTTTGATGGACACACCTCATATACTCGTACTTAAATTAGCAATGCTTCTAGTAGGAATTTTAATCATGGGGTTTGGTATTGGCTTATATATTTCACCTCAATGTGGGGCAGGCCCAAGAGATAGCGTCATGCTCGCTCTTTCTTTAAAAACAGGGATGTCTGTAGCGAGGGTGCGTGTTCTCATGGAAGTATGTGTCCTTTTTACGGGATGGCTCCTTGGAGGTCCTGTCTTTATTGGTACAATTTTATTTAGTTTACTTATCGGTCACATAACGGCTCTGTCGTTAAGTTTTTGTCAACAATGGTTAGGTAGAAGAGTGGAAAGAGGGATGCAAGTTGAAAATATCAACTAAAGGCCGTTATGGGCTCACTATTATGATTGCTTTAGCAAAAAAATATGGAGATGGACCTATTTCATTAAAGTCAATTGCAAAGGAACATAATCTATCAGAACATTACTTAGAGCAACTGATAGCACCCCTTAGAAATGCCCAGCTAGTAAAAAGTGTTAGAGGTGCTTATGGAGGCTACATGCTTGGAAAAGAAGCGGGTGATATTACAGCAGGTGACATCATTCGTGTATTAGAAGGTCCTATCACCCCTGTAGAAATCATAGATGATGAAGAGCCGGCAAAGCGAGACCTGTGGATAAAGATTCGTGATGCTGTTAAAGATGTGCTTGACTCCACAACTCTTGAAGATTTGGCTAGCTTCGAAGATAAAGGGGATCAAGAATATTATATGTTTTACATTTAAGAAATATAAAGGTGTGAATAAGTTCTATGAATAGAATCTATTTAGATCATGCCGCAACCTCGCCGGTGCATCCCGATGTGGTAGCAGCTATGAAACCATATTATGAGACCTTTTTTGGGAATCCGTCAAGTATTCATCATTTTGGTAGAGAGGCCCGTCGTGGACTTGATGAATCGCGAGAATTTATAGCTAAAACTATTGGTTCAACGTTCAATGAGATCATTTTTACGAGTGGTGGGACAGAAGCTGATAATCTTGCCATTAGAGGGTATGCGGAAGCCAATTCATCAAAGGGGACCCATTTAATCACGACTAAAATTGAACATCACGGTGTTTTACATGCTTTTCATTATTTGGAACGACAAGGGTTTACAGTCACCTATTTAGATGTAGATGATACTGGAAAAGTAACCGTTGAACAAGTGGAAAATGCTTTAACTGATGAGACGATTCTCGTATCAATTATGTATGGAAACAATGAAGTGGGCACAATTCAACCAATTAAATCCATCGGACGACTTCTTAGTTCTCATCAGGCAGTCTTTCACACTGATGCAGTGCAAGCAATTGGGACTAGACGTATAAACGTGGATGAGCTAGGTGTTGATTTTTTAGCAGCTGCGGGCCATAAAATAAATGGACCTAATGGCATCGGATTTCTTTATGCACGAAATGGACATTCGTTTGCTCCCCTTTTATATGGTGGAGAACAAGAAAAAAAACGTCGAGCGGGAACGGAAAATGTACCTGGTGTCATAGGAATGGCAAAAGCTTTGCACCTTGCAGAAAAAGAGCGAATTAAAAGAAATGAAAGCTACCGGCTTTTTCAGCAAATTATGCTGAGTACATTTGAGAGTGGTCAGATTAACTACACTGTTAATGGATGTAATAAAGACCGTCTAGATCATATTTTTAACGTTAGCTTTCCAGGGATAAACGTAGAATCACTATTAATGAATCTAGATTTAGAAGGGATAGCTGTATCAAGTGGATCAGCTTGCACAGCAGGTTCTATTGATCCGTCACATGTCCTAACAGCGATGTTTAATGATGAAATGCGGAGTCATTCAGCTGTTCGTTTCAGCTTTGGATACGGAAATACCGAAGAACAAGTACGAAAAGCGGCTGATGTTACGGTAGCTGTTGTAAAGCGACTTAAAAAATAGAGAGAAATTAAAGGAGGTGGGAGTATTGACCTCTCACTTAACATCTAAACGAAAAGAAGATATCCGCGTCGTTGTCGGGATGTCAGGAGGAGTGGATTCCTCAGTGACTGCTCATCTTCTAAAAGAAGAGGGTTATCAAGTCATTGGCATTTTTATGAAAAATTGGGATGACACTGATGAGAATGGCATTTGTACGGCAACAGAAGATTACAACGATGTCATTCGTGTCTGTAATCAACTGGACATTCCATACTACGCTGTAAATTTTGAAAAACAGTATTGGGATAAAGTTTTTACTTATTTTCTTGATGAATACAAGTCAGGACGAACACCTAACCCTGATGTTATGTGTAATAAGGAAATCAAATTCAAGGCATTTTTAGACCATGCAATGTCTCTTGGTGCAGATTATGTGGCAACGGGCCACTATGCTCAAGTAAGGCGTAAGAATGGGGTTGTAGAGTTATTGCGAGGCAAGGATCGCAATAAGGATCAGACCTATTTTTTAAATGCACTTAGTCAAGAGCAACTTCAGCATGTGATGTTTCCTTTAGGAAACATTGAGAAACCAAAGGTCCGAGAAATTGCAAAAGAAGCTGGACTTGCCACCGCTGAGAAAAAAGACAGTACAGGCATTTGCTTTATAGGTGAAAGAAATTTTAAACAGTTCCTCAGTGAATACTTACCTGCACAACCTGGTGACATGCAGACGTTAGATGGAGAAGTAAAAGGAAAGCACGATGGTTTGATGTACTATACTCTTGGACAACGTCAAGGGCTTGGCATCGGAGGATCGGGTGAACCTTGGTTCGTCATTGATAAAGATGTAGAAAACAATATTTTGCTTGTAGGGCAAGGCTTCCATCATCCTGCTCTGTATGCTAATGGATTGATTGCAGAGAATGTTAACTGGATTTCAGGAAAGCTCCCTGAGAAGCCGTTTAACTGTACAGTGAAGGTTCGCTATCGTCAAGAGGATCAGCGTGCACGAGTCGAACCTCAATCAAACGGGACAATGATTGTTCACTTTGAGGAACCAGAAAGAGCAGTTACACCTGGACAAGCTGTCGTGTTGTATGATGGGGATGTTTGTATGGGTGGAGGGACAATTGATCAAGTCATAAAGGACTGATAAAGTGAGTCAGTCCTTTTCGCTTTTGAGATTTTAATTAAGGTTTTAGAGGGGGCAGATGGAATGGGGAAAAACGAACGTGCTGTTAAAGAAATGCAGGAAGGAAACCTTGAAGAAGCAGCGAAACTACTTAATGAAGCCATTGAAGAAAATCCTGAAGATGCTATTGCGTATACAAACTTCGGAAATTTACTAGCGGCAGTAGGGGAAGAAGAGAAGGCTATTATCTTTTTTGAAAAAGCAATGGAATTAGATGAACAACAGGCAACTCCGTATTATGGAAAAGGAAATGTGCTTTACAATCAAGAAAACTATAAAGGGGCTATTGATAGTTATCAGAAAGCGATGTCTCACGGTCTTCATGAGGGTGATGTATATTACATGACAGGGATGAGCTTTTATTATCTAAGTGATTTTTTAAGAGCATTACCAAGTTTAAGTAGAGCTGTAGAATTAAATCCTGAAGATGTGGATGCTCGCTTTCATTATGCATTATGCTTAGCACAAACGGATCAAATTAATGATGCTATACCTCATTTCGAGAAAGTGAATGAGTTAGATCCGGGCCATGCAGATAGCTACTTTAACTTAGGAGTGGCGTATGCATACAACGAAGATATGTCAGGAGCATTGGCCATGTTTAATAAAGCGCTTGAGATTCAACCTAACCATGCGCTTGCAGCAAACGGTAAACAACGTATGGAGGAATTTCTTCATAAAGGACAATAGTGAAAGTAAAAGGGGCATTAGGATGAACCACTTAAATGAGGATCGTGAAGATTATATTAAAGGTGAGCTTCTTCATCTGATTTTTCATAACGAAGAATCCCTTTATACAGTGGCAAAAGTAAGAGTTAATGAAGCTTCTCAGAAAATGGATGAAAAAGAGGTAACAGTTGTCGGCATGATGACTGAGCCAGACCAAGAAGCCACTTACGAGTTTAAAGGTGCCATGTCAGAGCATCCACGATTTGGTCGGCAGTTTAAGTTTGTTCAATTTAAAAAAGTATTGCCAGAAACAGAGCAAGGGATCATTTTATACTTATCTAGCGATCGATTCCCAGGGATTGGACGAAAAACAGCTCAAGTCATCGTAGAGCATTTGGGGATTAATTGTATTTCGAAAATTTTAGATAATCCATCTGTTTTAGATGAGGTTCCTAAGCTAGCCAAAGATAAAGCACAGCACGTGTATAAAACACTGCTAGAAGACCAAGGAATTGAACAGGTTTTGCTGAAGCTATATGAGTTTGGCTTTGGTGTTCAATTAGCTATGAAAGTTTACAAAGCATATCAGACCGAAGCTTTAGAAATAATCCAAACAAATCCGTATCGAATGGTGGAAGATGTTGAAGGAATTGGTTTTGGGCGTGCTGACTTAATAGGAAGGAAACAAGGCATCATTGGTAGTCATCCTGACCGGTTAAAAGCCGCTATTCATTATGTTCTTCATGACGAATCTCTAAGTGCAGGGCATGTTTATTCAAAAAATGAAACAATCGTTAAAGAAGCAAAATGGCTGTTAGAAAAAGATACACAGGACGATATTTCGCCTTTAGATATTGCAAATGAAGTGATTGCTCTCGGCGAGGAAGGCAAAATTATCGTTGAAGGGGACAGAATGTTCCTTCCATCACTATATTTTGCAGAGCAAGGTATTGTCACTAATTTACAACGGCTTATGGCCTTTAAAACTGATTTAGACGAATTTCCAGAATCAGAATTTTTGAAGGCATTAGGCCAAGTGGAAGAAATGCTAGGTATCACTTATGCTTCTTCCCAAAAAGAAGGGATTCAGCAAGCATTGCAATCTCCTATCTTAATATTAACGGGAGGCCCTGGTACCGGTAAAACGACTGTCATTAAAGGGTTAGTTGAAGTGTTTGGCATGCTTAAGGGTGTGTCGATTGAGCCAGAAGATTATAAAAGGAGAAAAGAACCTTTTCCAATTCTTATGGCTGCACCTACCGGACGAGCCGCGAAACGAATGAGTGAATCGACGGGATTACCTGCTTCTACGATTCATCGCTTACTAGGGTATAAAGGAGAAGATAGTACTTGGTTTGAAAAAGGTGAGGAAGAGAAATTGGAAGGCAAAATAATCATCGTTGATGAAATGTCCATGGTGGATACATGGCTTGCCAATCAGTTGTTAAAAGCGATTCCCGATGACATGCAAGTAATTTTTGTAGGGGATGAAGACCAACTGCCTTCTGTTGGTCCTGGACAAGTGTTGGCAGATTTACTTACATCTGGCCGCATACCAGCTGTTCGTCTTACAGATATTTATCGCCAGTCAGAAGGCTCTCAAATCATACAATTTTCTCACCAAATTAAAGAAGGAGCCTTACCTACTTCTATAGATCGTTCCAGTAATGATTTACGCTTTTTTCCATGTGAACAACCAGATGTTCCTAATGCGGTTAAACAAATCTGTGAACGTGCTATTGAGAAAGGCTTCTCTGCTAAAGATATTCAAGTGTTAGCACCTATGTATAGAGGTGTGGCCGGTGTGGAAAATTTAAATGATATGCTACAAACTTTATTTAATCCTAAGTCGGACAAAAAAAAGGAAGTTCCATTCGGTGATGTCGTTTACCGGAGTGGCGATATGGTATTACAGCTAGTAAATAACCCAGAAGAGAATGTGTTTAACGGAGATAGGGGCGAAATTATCGCCATTAAAACGGGGAAAGAAGCTGGTGAGAAGCATACAGAGATTATTATTTCATTTGATGGTGAAGAGGTTAGTTATACGCGACCTGACTTAACACAGATAACTCACGCCTATTGTTGCTCGATTCACAAATCACAAGGAAGTGAATTTCCTATCGTTATCATGCCTGTAGTCCGAGGTTATTATCGCATGCTTAGAAAGAAATTAATTTATACGGGTGTGACACGCGCTAAGAATTTTCTTCTTCTGTGTGGAAGTTGGGAGTCTTTACAGCTAGCTGTGGAAACCAATACAGAAGAAAGCAGGCAGACAACATTAAAAGAAAAATTAACTGAACAGTCACTGGAAATTGAATACACGAATGAATCAAAGGGTGCGATGAAAGACTAAGAATGTTCAAAGGGGAGTGGGGTCCTTGAGAACATTTGAGAAGGTCAAGGGTGCACCCATTTTTCATGGGCAAAAACGCCGTCTGCTTGGGAAAATAGTTGACCTTGCTTACAATGAGAGCACGGGTCATATTTCAGGTTACTTGATCCAGCGACGCAATTGGTGGGCAAAAAACATATTTCTTCCTTTGTCAGCTACGTTTACACGTTCACAGTCAAGCTTTATTCTTTGCGAATCTCAGCAACTTTTACCTATGGAGGATTCTGATAAACGTGTATTCCATGGCACTGACCGGTTGACAGGTCGTGCGGTATACAATGAAGAAGGGGACATCATAGGTATTGTTGAGGATGTATATTTTTTACCAGATTCGGGGAGAATTTTAGGGTATGAATTGACGGAAGGCTTATTTGAAGATATTCAGCATGGTTTTTTCGTCAAAAAGACAGGAGATATGACTGTCACCAAGCACGGGCAGGAACTTCTCCTTCACAATTAACTTACCCTAGAGCGGAGTGACTGACTATGAAGTGCCCAAACTGTAGTGGCAGAGATATTGGTAAAATTGGCACTAACCAATACTATTGCTGGAGCTGTTATATTGAACTATCCATCTCAAATGGACAATTACACCTCCACCAGGTGGAAGCAGACGGATCGTTAAGCTCCCTTGACGATTTATTTACTGAAGACGAAAGACAGATTGAGTTATAATACAAAAGATGGGGGGTGATCGTCGTGAGAACCCTAGCATCATTAGCTATACTCGGAGCAGGGGCTTTTGCTTACGCTGCTTCTATGAATAGCAAAACGAGAAATCGTTGGAAGAGAAGGATGCCTTCTATGATGAATTTTCGCTTTATGGAAGACATTATGCCTAAAAAGCGTACAATGAGGCAGATGAGAAGGCAAATGAGTAAGGCTTTTTCATAAAGATCCTTTTTAAAAAGCATAAGTAAGAGCACTTGATCTCATTTTCACCACATATATTGGGGGAAGCGTTACGTTTTCTAATGTGAGGTCATTAATAGAGGCAGTCGTCCCAGACACTGCCTCTTTCTACATAATTCTAATGCGAAGGTTAAGCTTTGAAGGAGGAGAGCTTGTCTCATGACAAATACCGAGCTTAAACGGCGTATTTTCTCCCTTGTCTTTATTTTATTAATCATTTTCTTGGTCGTCTCTCTCATTTTTTTATATAAGTACCTTTCACCTACTTTTAAACCCACTATCAAAATATTAGCCCCTTTTCTGCTTTCTGGTTTTATTGTGTACTTACTGCATCCTGTAGTGGAAAAGTTAGAATCGCATCGAATCCCACGACCTGTCTCAATCCTTATCATATTTGTTATTTTATTGTTAGTAATTGCAATAGCTGTTTTTAAAACAACACCTTACATTATTAATGAAGGGAAAGAACTTTTAGATCAGCTACCAGAATTAGCGAATACGTATCGACAATTATCTGCCTCTCTCAATGATCAATCTGCTTATTTACCTGAAACGTTTCAAAGAAGAATGGACCAATGGATTGAACGAGGAGAAGGTTGGGTCGCTGCTTCAGTGGAACAATTCGGGGTGCTGTTGTTAAATTTACTGGATTGGGTCCTGTTTTTAATTGTTATCCCATTTATAGCATTTTATGGTTTGAAAGATTATCCTTTACTAAAGAAAACAGTTTGGTACTTAACTCCAAAAAAAATGCGGGCTGAAGGAAAGCAACTTATAAAAGAAGTTGATAAAACACTGGGTTCTTATATTCGTGGCCAGCTTATAGTCTGTATCATTGTGGGTTTTTTAGCGTGGCTAGGCTTCTGGATCATTAATATGCCCTATGGCACACTGTTAGCGATCGTGATTGGTATTACAAATGTTATCCCTTATTTCGGTCCTGTGCTAGGGACAGTTCCTGTGGTTTTATTAGCTTTAACGGAATCACCGCTATTGGTTGTTAGCGGTTTAGCAGTTATTTTAATTATTCAATTAGTAGAGGGAAATATACTTGCTCCTGTTATTATAGGAAAAAGCATTCATACTCACCCTCTTCTTATCATTCTTGCTCTTGTAGCTGGAAATGAAATAGGTGGTATTATCGGCCTCATTGTTGCTGTGCCATTATTAGCTGTCGTAAAAGTTCTCTTGCTTCATTTCAGGCGTCTAATTAGAGAAAGAAGAGGTATATATGATTGACAAATAGCTGCTTCATTTCTATAATTACGTGTATAAACGCTACATAATTAAACTTGATGACGGAGCCCACATAATTACAGTCCATTCAGGATATGAATAACACTGTATCTCAGAGAGAGATTTCCATGGCTGAAAGAAATCTCGAATGAAGGGTAATTATTAGCTACTCCTGAAAGCAGAGAAAACCTGCCGGCACACAACCGTTACTAATGTGACAAGGTGATAGACACTATGTATGTCTGTAACTAGGGTGGTACCGCGTGATATTGATTCTCGTCCCTTTTTTTAGAGGGAGGAGTTTTTTTGTTTTAACAAAAGACAATCTTATAGTGCACATTTTGTATATAAGAGAAGGAGGAAAGAGTATGAGACAGTTAACATCTGCTGAAGTAAGACAAATGTATCTCGATTTTTTTAAGGAGAAGGGACATAATGTTGAGCCCAGTGCTTCTTTAGTTCCGCATGAAGATCCATCATTATTATGGATCAACAGTGGCGTTGCCACGTTAAAAAAATATTTTGATGGAAGAGTGATTCCAGATAATCCACGGATCGTAAATGCACAAAAGTCTATACGGACAAATGATATAGAGAATGTCGGCAAGACAGCCCGTCATCACACCTTTTTCGAAATGTTAGGTAATTTTTCAATTGGAGATTACTTCAAAAAGGAAGCGATTCATTGGGCTTGGGAATTTCTTACAAGTGAAAAGTGGATAGGGTTTGATCCAGAAAAGTTAGCCGTTACGATCTACCCAGAAGACGAAGAGGCCTATAACATTTGGCACAATGAAATTGGGTTGCCTGAAGCCCGTATTATTCGATTAGAAGAAAATTTTTGGGATATTGGTGAAGGCCCATGTGGTCCGAATACAGAAATTTTTTATGATCGTGGTGCAGAATATGGAGATGACCCTAATGATCCAGAAATGTTTCCGGGGGGAGAAAATGAGCGCCACTTAGAAGTATGGAACCTTGTTTTTTCTCAATTTAACCACAACCCCGATGGAAGTTATACACCACTTCCTAAAAAAAATATTGATACGGGGATGGGTTTGGAAAGAATGGTTTCTGTGATTCAGGATGCGAAAACTAACTTTGATACCGATTTATTTCTGCCCATCATAAAATTAACTGAAGAAATTTCAGGACAAAAATATGGTAAGGATGCAGAAAATGACACAGCTTTTAAGGTAATCGCTGATCATATCCGTACAGTGTCATTTGCCGTTTCTGATGGTGCATTGCCTTCTAATGAAGGTCGTGGTTATGTATTGCGCCGATTATTGAGAAGAGCAGTACGTTACGCAAAGCATCTTAATATCCATGAACCGTTTATGTATAAACTTGTGCCTGTAGTGGGAAGTATTATGAAAGATTTTTATCCGGAAGTTGTTAATAAACAAGAGTTTATTGAACGGGTAGTCCGCATTGAGGAAGAGAGATTCCATGAGACGTTAAACGAAGGATTAGGGATGCTAAATACACTTATCGATAAAGCAAAAGCCGAAAACACAACGATTATTTCTGGTAAAGATGGATTTAAGTTATATGATACGTACGGTTTTCCAGTTGATTTAACGGAAGAGTATGTAGCAGATGCTGGTTTGTCGCTTAATCGTGAAGAGTTTGATAGCGAAATGGAGAAGCAACGGGAACGAGCGAGAGCTGCGAGACAAGATTCTGGTTCAATGCAATTACAGGATGATGTGTTAGGACGTATCACAGAAGAAAGTGAATTTATTGGATACTCTCAGAAAGAGAGTCCAGCTAACGTGAAAGCAATTGTTAAAGACAAAAAGATGACAGATGAAGCAACTGAAGGTGACGATGTTCATGTTATTTTGGACAGGACTCCCTTTTATGCAGAAAGTGGCGGGCAAGTGGCAGACACTGGAACTTTATCTAATAATAATGTGACTTTAAAGGTTAATGATGTTCAAAAAGCACCGAACGGACAAAATCTTCATCTTGTTCACGTTACATCAGGGGTATTAAAAGTGGGTGAGAAACTAACAGCATCAATTGATAACCAAGCTCGAACAGCTATTGTGAAAAACCATACAGCCACTCATTTACTTCACCAAGCATTAAAAGATGTTTTAGGGGATCATGTGAATCAAGCAGGCTCTCTTGTGCAAGAAGATCGTTTAAGGTTTGACTTCTCACATTTAGGACAATTAACGGAGAATGAATTAGAACAGATTGAGACGATTGTCAATGAAAAAATATGGGAAGGAATTGCTGTTGAGACAATGGAGAAAACATTGCCTGAAGCGAAGGAAATGGGGGCGATGGCTCTTTTTGGAGAAAAATATGGTGAAACAGTTAGAGTCGTCCAAGTAGCTAATTATAGTTTAGAGCTTTGTGGAGGCTGTCATGTAAATAATACTGCAGAAATTGGTTTATTTAAAATTGTTTCCGAAGCAGGTATTGGAGCAGGTGTTCGTCGTGTAGAAGCCGTTACTGGAAAAAAAGCATACGAATATATGACGACTCAATTAGAGCAATTAAAGACAGCGGCAAACTTATTAAAAACGAATGTTAACGATCTACCTATACGTGTTGAGCAACTTCAAAAACAACTAAAAGAAAAAGAAAAAGAAAATGAATCTTTATCGAGTAAATTAGCCCAAGTTCAAGCTGGGGACCTTATGGAAAATTTACAAGAAATCAGTGGGGTGAAGTTGCTTGTAAAACAAGTATCTGTTTCTGATATGAATTCATTGAGGAAGATGGCCGATTCTTTGAAGGAAAAGCTCGAATCAGGTATATTAGTACTTGCCGCAGTTAATGGAGAAAAAGTTAGTATTGTAGCAAACGTATCGAAGGATTTAATAAAAGACGGACACCACGCTGGATCAATTGTTAAAGAAGTAGCTTCGATTTGCGGAGGCGGCGGAGGTGGGCGTCCTGATATGGCACAAGCTGGTGCTAAGGATCCATCGAAGTTAGCAGAAGCCTTAGACATAGTTCCTGAATTAGTAAAAAGAAATGTCTAAATGTACAACAATCGTGTACAATAGTAGATAGACATATAAACTCATAATGGAACGGGTAATTAACCTTTTCTTTAACAGGAAAGAAAGGTGAGGGTATAATGAGTTCAATGGACAGAACAATGAAATTCAATTTTAATGATGATTCAATGGATGAGGATGTAAAAGATGTCCTTCTAACAGTTTATACGTCGTTAGAAGAAAAAGGATATAATCCCATCAATCAAATTGTAGGTTATTTATTATCGGGAGATCCTGCCTATATTCCTCGTCATAAAGATGCTAGGACACTCATTCGTAAAATTGAACGAGATGAATTAATTGAAGAGCTCGTACGCTCCTATCTTGCACAACATCAAAAGGAGAAATCATGAAAATTTTAGGCCTAGACGTAGGTACAAAAACGATCGGGGTAGCAGTAAGTGATGAATTAGGATGGACTGCTCAAGGAGTCGAGACGATAAAGAGAGAAGAAAATGACCTTGATGGGGCATTTAAACGACTCGAGGAGCTTATTGTAGATCACCAGATTGCAAAAATTGTGGTAGGTCTCCCAAAAAATATGAACGGGACTATTGGGCCGAGCGGTGAAGCGTGTCAGGAGTTTGCTAAAGAGCTAAGTCAACGTACGGATTTAACGGTGGAGATGTGGGATGAACGCTTGTCTACAGTGGCTGCTGAACGTATGCTTGTTAGCGCAGATGTAAGCCGTAAAAAAAGAAAAAAAGTCATTGATAAGATGGCAGCAGTGATGATATTACAAGGCTATTTGGATAGACAAAATTAAGGAGGAAACTAAATTATGTCAGAATATCGAATGAATGAAGCAAGTGATGATGATCGAATCGTTATTCCAGATGAGAATGGTGATGAGCACTTATTTCAAGTTTTGTTTACCTTTGACGTGGATTCCACAGGTAACTCATACATGGTATTAGCTCCCGAGGGATCTAATGAGAATGAAGAAGATGAGGTTGAAGTACATGCTTTTCGTTATGAGGAACCTGAAGGAGGAGAACTTTCTCTCTACGCTATTGAAACAGACGAAGAATGGGACATGGTTGAAGAGCTTCTAAATACGTTTGCCGATGGTGATTTAGAAGAAGAAAAATAATAAAATAAAGAGCCTGATAGCGATTCAGCTGTCAGGCTCTTTATTTTTAGAGGAGATAATGTATGTACTTAAACGAGTCACTTTAGCTTCAAGGTCATTTAACATAATTAAATGCTATCATAAACCTATACTTGGGCTGAGCTAATGGTGTGCCTTCATGAGACTCAGTTGTAGCTCTATCACAGATAAGCGCCCGGGTCAAAATAGAGAGAAGAGAGATAATCTATATAGGCGGGAGAGAACGGGTGCTAACGTCCAGTTTCACTCAACTCCCACTGAATGAAGGTTTGTTTTATCTTTCGTAAACTAATCATAGATTTTGTATGTTGAGAAAAAACAAAAAAGCTCTTGTGACTAAGTTTTTAAATGAATTCATCGAATTTTGTCAAATATAATAGTATAATAGGTGAGGTGAAAGGGGTGGCCCATGTGTCAGACAAGAAAAAATTGAAAGAAAAACATAAATTAAAAATGGAAGAAAAAAAGCAAGAGGCAAGTCTAGTGAGAAGAATTGTCCTTATTTTCTTTATAAGTATTATCGTAATTGGATTAATAGCTGTATTTGCCGGTTATCGTTATATCATTGGGAGTATTGGCCCAGTTGATGAGAATGATGAAAACGTGATTGAGGTCACGATCCCAATCGGTTCGAATACTTCTACTATTGCTGATGTACTGGAGGAAGCCGGTGTTATTAATAGTGCAACGATGTTTACGTACTATGTCCGTTTTCAAAATGAGTCTGGCTTTCAGGCAGGAGAATATCATTTAACAAGGTCAATGAGTATGGAGGAAATTATTGATCAATTAAAAGAAGGCCGTGTCTTTGAAGATTATGCAATTTCGTTCACTATTCCAGAAGGTCTTTGGGTTGAAGATATATTTGAAAGAATAGCGGCGGAAACACAGCTAGAACAAGATGAGTTGTTGACAGTTGCCAGAGATGAAGATTATTTGGACGAACTGATTGAGAATTACGATTTTCTTGAATCAGCTATTCTTGATGAAGCGATTAGGGAACCGTTAGAAGGCTATTTGTTTCCAGCCAGATATGACTTTGTTAATGAGGAGCTGGAGGCAGAAGAAGTCATCGAAGCCATGCTAGATCGAACAAGCTCTGTCCTTGCAAACTTACCGACTGAAAATATGGATGGAACGGTTCATGAATTGCTTACGAAAGCTTCTGTCATTGAAGGGGAAGCGATTACTGATGAAGAGAGACCAACTATATCAGGTGTCATAGAAAACCGCCTTCAAGCAGGAATGCCACTACAAATGGATCCAACTATTGCTTATGCTCACGGAGAACATTTGTCACGTACATTGTACGAGCATCTTGATATTGAATCACCATACAATACGTATAGAGTGACAGGGCTTATGCCAGGACCAATTAACAACCCAGGGGAAGCATCAATCTCAGCAGCGTTAGCACCTGAGTCACACAATTATTTATATTTCTATCACACACCTGAAGGGGATATTTATTTTAACGAAAACTTGGCAGAACATGAAGCTATTGTAAGTGAGTACCGAGACTAGTAAGTTAAATGAGTAAGTAGATAAACAAGGAGAAGCTTGTAATAGCATTCTCCTTGTTTTTATGATAAAATATATCGGTCAAAGATTGAAATATATCTTAAAAAGCACCTAAGGGAGGCGCTTTTTTTATGAAAAAAAATGAAAAGATGGTCAACTATCATACCTCTCTCATTCCTAAACGATCAGATGACGTTATGGCGTTAGAGAGGAGAGCTCAAAAAGATAATATTCCAATAATGGAGATTGATGGAATTGAAGCGATGCTACAATTTCTAAGGGTCCATCAATCAAGTCGGATTCTAGAAATTGGCACGGCCATTGGCTATTCTGGAATTAGAATATTACAAACTCTTTCAGAAGCTGAACTTTATACAATTGAACGCGATGAAAGTAGGGTGGCGGATGCTATTGAAAATGCACATAAGTGTGGGGTGGCCAACCGTTTCCATATCATATCAGGGGATGCCCTTAATGTACGTGAAACCGTTCAATCTTATGCCCCATTTGATGTCTTATTTATAGATGCTGCTAAAGGACAATATTCCTCGTTTTTTTCACTTTATGAGCCAATGCTTAAAAAAAACGGGCTTATTTTTTCAGATAATGTTCTGTTTAAAGGAATGGTCGCAGGTAAGGTGGAGACAACAAGTAGAGCTGTCACATCAATGGTTAAGAAAATTCGTTCTTTTAACAAAATGTTAGTTGAGCATCCCAGATTTACATCTGTTCTATTACCTGTAGGAGACGGATTGATGGTGACTATTAAGAAAGAAGACAAGAAGAGAGAGGACTGTGAGCAGTATGAAGACACCTGAGCTATTAGTGACACCTACATCTGTTAAAGACATCGATTCTCTCATAGATGCTGGTGCCACAGCCATCATGATCGGAGAAGAAACATTTGGCTTGCGGTTAGCGGGTGAGTTTAAACGTCGAGACATAGAAGAAGCGGTAATAATTGCCCGCAATAGAGGGGTAAAAGTATATGTTGCGATGAATGCTTTGTTTCATAATGAAACATTGCCGTTACTACCTGACTATATTAAGTTTCTAAATACAATAGGAGTCGATGCCATCGTCTTCGGTGATCCAGCTGTCCTTATGAATGTGAGGAAATACGCACCTTCAATGAAGCTTCATTGGAATACAGAAACAACTGCTACAAATTGGTATACAGCTAACTACTGGGGAAGAAAAGGTGCTTCAAGAGCTGTCCTTGCTAGAGAATTAAACATGGATGCTATGGTGGAAATTAAAGAGGCGGCAGAAGTGGAAATTGAAGTGCAAGTTCACGGCATGACCTGTATGTTTCAATCAAAGCGTATGCTCGTAGGTAACTATATGTCCTTTCAAGGGAAAGATTTGAAGGTTGAAGGGCGCAGTAAAGATCGAAGTTTAATTTTGCATGATCCAGAAAGAGATGCCAAATACCCGATATGGGAAGATGCAAATGGCACACATATTATGAGCCCTAAGGATATGTGTATTATTGATGAACTGGAAGACTTGCTTGAGGCAAACATTGATTCACTTAAAATAGATGGAATTTTAAAAGACACTTCTTACTTATGTTCTGTGACAGCATTGTATCGAAAAGCAATTGACTTATATGTGAGTGATCCTGAGTCATATGCTAAATCAAAAGATAGTCTACTCAGTGACATAAAAGCCGTTCAGCCTTCTAATAGGGAACTCGACACAGGCTTTTTCTTTAAAGAAACAGTCTATTAAAATTGAGCTAAGTATGATGATAAAAAGAACGATTCATTAAGGAGTGATTCACCCGTGAATCAGCAAACGGTGGAAAAAGAAGTTATAAGAAAACGGGTCATTACAAAAAAACCTGAGCTTTTAGCGCCAGCAGGAAACTTAGAAAAATTAAAGATTGCCGTACATTATGGTGCGGATGCTGTTTTTATAGGTGGGAGAGATTTTGGTTTACGCTCGAATGCAGATAACTTTTCAAGTGAAGAAATGGCAGAAGGTGTCCGTTTCGCTAATCAATATGGTGCCCATATTTATGTGACTACAAATATTTTTGCTCATAATGAAAATATGGATGGCCTTGAAGAATATTTACAAGACCTAGAAAGGGTTGGGATAAAAGGAATTATCGTAGCTGACCCATTAATTATCGAAACGTGTAAACAAGCAGCTCCTAAATTGGAGATTCATTTGTCTACACAACAATCACTTTCAAACTGGCAAGCTGTTCAGTTCTGGAAGGAGGAAGGGCTCGAACGTGTCGTATTGGCTCGTGAAGTAGGATTACAAGAAATGCTAGAAATGAAAAAAAACGTGGATATAGAAATCGAGACATTTATTCATGGAGCAATGTGTATTTCATATTCTGGACGATGTGTACTAAGTAATCACATGACAGCGAGAGATTCTAACCGTGGTGGTTGCTGTCAATCGTGTCGTTGGGATTATTTTCTATATGAAGAGGGCGAGAATACTACAAAAAATGCGGGAGAGAAGCCGCTATTTGAAGACGAAGACGCTCCATTTGCCATGTCTCCAAAGGATTTGAATTTAATTGAAGCCATTCCCAAGCTCGTTGATGCAGGTATAGATAGCTTAAAAGTAGAAGGTAGAATGAAATCCATTCATTATGTAGCCACTGTTGTAAGTGTTTATCGAAAAGTTATTGACGCTTACTGCGCCGACCCTGATAACTTTACGATCGATCCCAGATGGTTAACAGAGCTTGATAAATGTGCGAATAGACCGACAGCACCTGCTTTTTTTGAAAATACGCCTGGTCATGAAGAACAAATGTTTCGAACACACAGTCAAAAAACGACCTTTGATTTTGCTGGAGTTGTATTAGAGTACAACGAGGAGACACAGATGGTGACACTTCAACAACGAAATCATTTTCGACCAGGAGATACGATAGAGTTTTTTGGACCGGACATCGAACATTTTTCTCAAAAAGTTGACGTCATTTGGGATGAAGAAGGTCATGAAATAGATGCAGCTCGCCACCCGCTGCAAATTGTGTCCTTTAAAGTTGAAAAGCCTGTAAAACCATTTAATATGATGCGAAAGGAACAAATGTCATGAGCGAAAAACCTGTCATCATTGGCGTAGCGGGCGGTTCAGGATCTGGAAAAACGACTGTTGCCAATGAAATTTACTGTCAATTTCCTGAGCATTCTATTTTAATGCTCGAGCAAGACGCTTATTATAAAGATCAAAGTCATCTCCCGATGGAAGAGAGGCTAAAAACAAATTACGATCACCCGCTTGCTTTTGATAATCAATTATTATTAGACCATTTACAACAATTATTGCAGCGGCAAACAGTAGCAAAACCCGTGTATGATTACGCAAATCATACTCGCTCTAATGATGTGGTCATGGTAGAGCCACGTGATGTCATTATTTTAGAAGGAATTTTAATTTTGGAAGATGAGGCCTTACGTGATATGATGGACATTAAGTTGTTCGTAGATGCTGATTCAGATCTTCGTATAATCCGCAGGCTCATGAGGGATATTCAAGAGCGAGGGAGAACAATTGATTCTGTTATTGATCAATATACCTCGGTGGTAAGGCCTATGCATCTCCAGTTTATAGAACCTACTAAGCGATACGCCGATATCATCGTCCCAGAAGGTGGACACAACCGTGTAGCTATCGACTTAATGGTGACTAAAATTAAAACAGTTCTTGAAGAGAAGACCATGATTTAATACGGATGATTTTTAAATGATACTTGGCGAAAACGACATTTTTATGTATACTGTCTAACTATATACATTTAATAAAAAGCTATTAGCTTTTTATGTCTGTGATAAAAAAGCTTGGCGGGAAGACAGTTTTTGTATATAATAGCAAGCAGGAACATTACAAAGTTGAAGAAACGGTTTGAATTGGATATAAATAGTTACAGCGCCCTGATCTGTTTAGAGGAGGTTTTCTGAACAGAGTGGGCGTTTACGGTTTATGTCATTAGCATATCAGTTCTGTAGTATAAAATAAAAGTCCTCAGTGAGTATGACAAATCACTTAGATTTGCCGCCTTTCCTTTTCACTTAAGTGAAGGTAGTGCTGTAACTATGCATGAGTAGCCTTCAAAGGAAATTCATGGTGAAGGTGAAGCTCTTTCTGTTAAATGCGACCTCCTGAGAGCTTATTGAAGTACATATAGTCCTTATGCTATGAACATAATCTAAACAGGGCTTTATTCAATCACCTTTTTATATGGTAAAACAATCCGTTTCTAAATCAAGAAGTACGTTTATGAACTAAGTAAACATGAAAGCGTTCACTTTAAGGCATTATTTTCTAAGGAGTGGGAACAATGGCAGAAGAGAAGCATTATATGACATTGGAAGGTAAAGAAAAACTAGAAAAAGAATTAGAATTTCTGAAAACGGAGCGACGAAAAGAAGTCGTTGAACGTATAAAAGTAGCAAGAAGTTTTGGTGATCTATCGGAAAACTCAGAGTATGACTCAGCGAAAGAAGAGCAAGCGTTTGTAGAAGGAAGAATACAACAAATTGAAACGATGATTCGTAATGCAGAAATAATTGAAGAAGATAAAGATAGCTCAGTTGTATCACTAGGTAAAAAAGTTACATTTAAAGAACTGCCGGATGGTGAAGAAGAACAATATGTCATCGTTGGTCGGGCTGAGGCTGATCCATTAGAAGGTAAAATTTCAAATGAATCACCAATGGCCCAAAGTCTTATTGGAAAAGGAACAGGAGAACAAGTAGTCGTCTCAACACCTGGTGGGGATATGAAGGTTGAAATCACAGAAGTACAATAAAAAGAACGGTCACCCAGTGGATGATTACCGGGTGACCGTTCTTTTTTAGGCATGTTTTACTGTGGCTGTCATACATTATTATAACTATAACAAATGGCTAGAAAAGTTAATGAAAAGGTTTTTTTACGCTTAATCCTCATCATCAAACTTATTAGGACGAATATTTACAACTTTTTTCAATTAAATGATTGAGAGTGCATGAAAATCCAAATAAATCCTCAAATACGGTCAAATATTCCTGTATTAGCTCGAAATTATCTATAAAATAGCATATAATAATAGTAGAATAGGTAGGGAAAAGGAGGAAGCTCAGCTAATGAGTTATAATGATTATACGCCTATGCGCTCAGATAATAGAAAGAAAAAGAAACTAAATATCATTTTGAATGTCTCCATAGGTCTTGTTGCCTTACTAATTATTGTCGTAGGAGGAACTTTGTTTTTCAGTGGAGGCTCAGAGGAAGCGACACCGGCTGATACAGAACAAAATCAAAATGAAAATAGTAATGTAGATATAAATGAGTCGGAAAACGAGGGTGGAGATATATCCATTAATACTAACGAAAGTAATGAGTTAGAAGAAACAAACGAAGACAATTCAGATACCGACGATAACACTAATAATGACTCTGATAATGACAATGAATCTAATGACAATGTGGAGGATGGCGAATGGGGACCGATAGGGACCGTTCAGGAAGAACCTTTCGCAGCAGTCTATGAAAAAAGCCACGTGAATTGGGATGAAATGACGCGAGCTTTACAATATGCCACAGGGTTAAATGGAGATGAGATGACAGTTTGGTATATTGGAAATGGTGGAGATCACAAAACAGCTGTTGGTACGGTAAGTACAGCAGAGAATAAACATAATCCTTATGAAGTGACACTCTCATGGGTTGAAGACGAAGGATGGATGCCTGTCTCAGTTGAACAGAAGAATTCAAATCCATACATTAATAATTAAGAAAAGATCAAGGAGACGTCTCCTTGATCTTTTCTTAATTATATTGAAGGCTGTTTAAAATGGATAACAGCAGTGTAAAATTTTTTCCCTGTAGGTGTAAAAGTCACGTTGTGTGAAACATGATGTACTTCAAGCATGAGAGCCTGATTCTCTTCAATTTTTTTAGTAATATGTTTTTCTAACTCAATAAGCGAGCCAGATTCAAAAAATTCCACTTTATCTTTTAGACTATCGGGTTGAAAAATCATGTTTATTCTCCATTCTCAAACTAATATATGTTTGATTATATATTAGCAAATATGAACGATTTAAAAAAGAGAAGGTACTTCTTAAGTGATATTTCCCAACGTGCAAAAAAATAAAAGTAAGATGTGCTGTAAAATGACTTGTTCAGTTTTAGAGCATCATATATGATATAAAGGGATAATAGTGAAAAGAAAGGATGTTAAAATGCGGATAGGAATTATTGGTGCAATGGAAGAAGAGGTAGAATTGTTAAAGTCGAAAATGACAATAATTGATGAAGCGATTATTGCGGGGTGTGAGTTCTTTTTAGGTCGGCTAAATAATGTCGAAGTGGTTCTGTCGAAATCTGGTATCGGTAAGGTGAACGCGGCAATTAGTACCACGTTAATGAATCAACTCTATTTTCCGGATAGTATTATTAATACGGGGTCAGCTGGAGGTTTCCATCATGAGATGGCTGTAGGTGATATCGTTATTTCGACTGAGGTTCGTTATAATGATGTAGATGCCACTGTCTTTGGCTATGAATTTGGACAAGTTCCGCGCATGCCCGCTTTTTATGAACCAGATGAAAAACTTATTGCTATAGCAGAAGAATGTGCTTCAGAAATAGGTGTACACTCAGCGAAAGGTCTTATATTATCAGGCGATTCTTTTATGAGTGATCATGATAGAGTAGAGGATATTCGTCAACGTTTTAACAATCCTTATTGTTCTGAAATGGAAGCTGGAGCAATTGCTCAAGTGTGCCATCAATTTCAAACCCCTTTCGTAATTATTAGATCGTTATCTGACATTGCAGGAAAAGATGCAAAAGTATCGTATGATCAGTTTCTCGTTAAAGCGTCAGTCCATTCAGCAAAAATGGTTATTCTAATGCTGGAAGAGCTACGGTGTTCTCATAAGTAATTGTGGAAAACAATAGAGGGAAAAATTACAAGCTTAAGCGACTGTTTTGTCATGTTATACTTAAATCTAGTTAATACAATCTTGAAGGTGATTGAGGTGAATAGCATGACAGAAAGTCAAATAAAGCAATTGAAAGACAAAGCTGACGATTATCGCCGCTTTGCTTTTATTTTAATTGCTCTTTCTGGTTTTTTAATGATCGGTACTGTGTTGCCTAAAGAAACTATGATATCACAAAGTTGGCTGTTAGCAGCTGTAGGTGGATTGTTAGTCTTATCGGTTTCTCTTCATGGTATATCAGTCAAAACACAACAATTGCTTCTAAAGGAAGAGGATTAGATTAATAAATAGATAGATCTTACCACGAGTTTATCCTTCCCGAAGGATAAACTCGTTTTCATAGTTTAATTCATTGTACCGAATGCTTTTGAGTGAATAGGCAATTCAGTTGATGAGCCATTTACTTAGTTATTTTTTAGCTTCTTTTAACTCATCAAGTACATGTGTTAATATTCTCGCAGTCAATCCCCAAATGATATGGTCGTGATAGCTATAAAAATGTTCTGTCATATAACTTGTACGCCATTTGTATTTTTTTCCTCCTGGAATAAGGTGATAGGGAAAGCTGTCATCAGGCGTTATATTTAATTTTATTTGGTGCTCTTCTCGTGGCAGTACTAGTAATTCACTTACAGGTGCTATAATAATATCCTCCACTTCTTTTTCACTCACTTGGAAGGTTGCTTCAGAAGAAATAATGCCTGAAAAAGGGTAAACGATTAATCTAAAAGGTGTGACGATATAGTCAAGTTCTCCCATTATAGTCACATCATTTTCTCCGATTCCTAACTCTTCGGATAACTCTCTCACAGCCGTATCTTCAAGTGAGGCATCACCATCTTCTACTTTTCCTCCAGGAAAACAAATTTCCCCTGGCTGAGAAACATGTTGTGAACGAATTTGAAATACAAGATGTAGCTCATTGTTTCGTTCAATAAACGGGACTATAATAGCAGCCGAAACAAAATTATTCATGTCTAATAGCTTTGCTTTCTTTTGTTTAAAATGATCTCTTACTGACTGGGAGATACGGTGCATGTGTATTAGTCATCCTTTCATTCAAATTATGTATAAAAGAGAAGAATCACTACTATATAACGTTATTAAATAATAATAATTGTAAGAACTCTTATGAGTGAAGTGGCGTGTTTATTACAGATAACTGCTTGTAAACCTCCTAGCTCAAAATAGACAGGGGAGCTAACGGAGACTAATGTCCTGATTACTAAACGATCAATCAGTTCAAGAAGAACGAAAGCTCTCACTGTTGGCCGTTTTATATATATCACGCACTGCCTGAGAAGATAAACTTATAACAGAGAACCCTCGTGTACACATTTGGTTCATTAAGGTCATCATATCAAACTTTAAGTGAGGAAGGGGGAAATATTAGATGCAATTGGAAAAATACACTTGGCATATGGGCAAATTTTGGATATAATGTGAGCATAACAGAACGGAGGTGTAAGGATGAAGTTAACAGTTAAAAAGCCTATTTTTGCTGAGTCTGCAAGCTTTTTTGTGAACCAAGCCAGTCAAGTCTCCGGAAAGGTTATTTTAAAAAAAGATCATTGGGTGATTGATGCAAAAAGTCTTTTAGGTGTTTTGGCATTGTCTCTCCAGCCGGGACAGGAAATCGATTTAGAGATGGACGAGTCAGAAAGTAGTCAATTTCTAAAAAAACTCACTGAAGAAGGCCTTTTTGAATAGTAGAACTTATTAATTAGTTTTTCATACTTAAATGAATAGATTTAATAGCTAGGGGTGCCGTTCTACCAGGACGGCTGAGAGGAATTTTCCAACTCTTTGAACCTGAAATGGGTAATACCAGCGGAGGGAAGCTTATATAGACGTTAGTTTAAGAGTTTAATGTTTATTTAAGCGTACCTTTATACAAGGGCGCTTTTTTTAATGCTTTTAATTGAGGATGGTGATGTGAAGGTGAGGAATGAAGACACGTTAACTATTGGTGGAAGAAAACTAAAAAATCGTTTGTTTTTAGGTACGGGAAAGTATGGTGATCATCGTGTTATGGAGGAGGCGATTAAATATGCAGCTACTCAGGTTGTGACCGTAGCAATGAGACGTGTGGATTTTGAAAACGAGGAAGAGGACATCGTTAGATTAATCCCGGACAATATCATACTAATGCCTAATACGTCAGGGGCCCGAACTGCGGAAGAAGCAATAAGGATTGCAAGGCTTGCAAGAGCTTCTGGCTTAGGAAATTGGGTGAAGATTGAGGTCATTTCTGATCAGAAATATTTATTACCTGATAACCATGAGACGTTAAAGGCGACGGAAACATTAGTAAAGGAAGGATTTGTGGTCCTACCTTATATGAGTCCTGATTTGATGGCAGGTAAGAGAATGATAGAAGCGGGGGCTGAAGTTGTAATGCCATTAGGCTCTCCTATAGGTTCTAATAGAGGTCTTCGTATGAAAGAGATGATTCAAATGATGATTGATGAATTGTCAGTACCAATCATTGTTGATGCAGGCATTGGAAAACCATCAGAAGCCGCAGAGGCGATGGAAATGGGAGCTGCTGCTGTTCTTGTTAATACAGCGATAGCCACAGCAGGTGATCCCATTCAAATGGCTCGAGCGTTTGATTTAGCAGTCAAAGCAGGGAGGATAAGCTATTTATCTGGTTTAGGTCCTACCTCTATTAAAGCTCAAGCTTCGTCACCATTAACAGGTTTTTTAGATTAATAAATAATCGATCTCTAAATATGAGGAGGAGGACCGATGAAATTTCACTATGCATGGCATAATTGAGTTTTTAATATGAACAAGCGAACGCTGCTAAATCGTATTTCTCATATCACATTTTAAAAAAGGCTAAAGTGAAGGTCATGCCCCTTCCAAAGGCGTAAACTAGAGACTGCCTGAGAAGTGAGAAGCCACTGTGACAAAAGGAAATTGCGTTAATTTAGAGGAAGGTAACTGTAGGGATGTTTTTTACAGTGTGTACCGTGAAGTTGGCTCATATATATATAGAATTAGAAGGGAGGAGACATATCGTGAGTTTTTATGAAAAGCTAAAACATCTAAAAGAGTTGCCTATCGCTGATCACCTTGCAGCAGTATCTCCTGGTGAGGTTGAGTCGGTGTTAACTAAATCAAAGATAGATGAACATGATTATTTAAAACTTCTATCTCCTGCGGCAGAAACCTACTTAGAAGTTATGGCTCAGAAAGCCCATCAGTTAACTGTTCAGCATTTTGGTAAAACAATGTTGCTTTTTCAGCCATTATATTTGTCTGATCATTGTGTTAATATTTGTAAATATTGTAGTTTTAGTGTAGACAATTCTTTTCCTCGAAGACGTCTGACGATGGATGAAGTAAGAAAAGAAGCTGAGATCATCTCCGGTAGGGGGATTCAACACATTATTTTATTATCTGGAGAGTCTCGTAATCATTCTTCAGTGGAATATTTAATAGAAAGTATGTCGGTGTTAAAAGAATATTTTGCGTCTATTTCTGTTGAAGTTCAACCGATGGACACGTTAGATTATCAGAGATTAGTGAAAGCAGGGATAGATGGTGTTACCGTTTATCAAGAAGTTTATAATGAGAAGGTTTACAGTGATATTCATACAGCTGGACCAAAAAGAGATTTCCGTTATCGTTTGCAAACACCTGAACGGGCAGCCGCTGCTGGTATGAGAACAGTCAATATTGGTGCTTTACTTGGGCTTGATGAGTGGCGAAAAGAGTGCTTTATAACTGGACTCCATGCAGCATACCTTCAACAAACCTTCCCTGAAACGGAAGTAAGTCTCTCATTTCCAAGGCTTCGTCCTCATGCAGGAAGCTATAAGCCTAAAGTGATGATTACCGACAAACATTTAGTGCAAGCAATTGTTGCGGCACGCTTGTTTTTACCGAGAGCTGGCATAACCCTGTCCACAAGGGAGCGAGCAACTTTGCGCAATAATTTGATTCCACTTGGGATTACGAAAATGTCAGCAGAGTCATCGACAGTTGTAGGCGGTTATTCTGAGCCAGAGGTTACACAAAGTCAATTTGATATATCCGATGAACGGTCTGTAAAAGAAGTCAAAGAACACTTACATCAGGTTAATTACTCGCCTGTTATGAAAGATTGGCAGTTTATATGAAGAGGGGATTAGTAAATAATGAGATTCATGTCATTTCAAATGGGAAGATGCCGTTAATCCAATTTGTGGAAAAGGCGATTTTGATTGATCCGTATGTTGATTACTTTCATTTAAGAGAAAAAACAACGTCAGCGAAGGATCTTTCTCATTGCATAGATCATATGCTACACGCGGGCATCCAGTTAGACAAGATTATTGTAAATGATCGTGTTGATGTCGCTCTGACAAAGCAAGTAAAGAGGGTTCAGCTTAATTATCAAAGTATTGATACTACGGATGTTAAGCGAACATTTCCCACTTTGCATGTAGGGAAATCTGTTCACTCATTAAGAGAAGCGATAGAAGAGGAAGAAAAAGGTGCAGATAGCATCATGTTTGGTCACATTTTTGACTCCCCATCTAAAAGAGCTGTCTTACCTCGTGGGCTCACCTCTTTACTGGAGGTAACAAAAGAAGTGACCATTCCAGTTATTGCTATTGGAGGTATTAAGCCAGATAATGTAAAAGAAACTTTTTCTATGGGGGCAAAAGGTATTGCGATCATGTCGGGGATATGGGAAAGTGATAACCCACTTTCAGATGTAAAAGATTATAGTAGGAGGGTGCCACATGCTAGTACACATTAATGGAAAAGAAGAAGAACTGCCACGAGGCATGACGGCAGAAGAACTACTTAATTATCTTCAATTAAGTAATAAACAAGTTGTCATTGAACTAAACCGATCAATATTGACTACAAATGAACGTGAGACAACAGTTATTGCGGAGCAAGATGTGATAGAGATTGTGCAATTCGTTGGTGGGGGTTAAAAGGAGAGGGGAACCATGTCAAATCGCTATTCAAGACAGATTTTTTTTGAACCAATTGGTGAGCAAGGTCAAGAAAAATTGAAAGATAAGCATGTTTTATGTATTGGTCTTGGAGCATTAGGGAGTGTTAATGCAGAAAATCTTGTGAGGAGCGGGATAGGGGAATTAACCATTGTTGATCGTGATTATGTAGAGATAAGTAACCTACAACGACAATCCCTTTATGATGAGAAAGATGTGGCTAATAGATTACCTAAGGCGGTTGCGGCGAAACAGAGATTAGAAGCCATTAATTCTGAAGTGACCATAAATGCTTATGTTTCAGATGTTGGTGTAGAGGAGTTAGCGGAATTAATCATAGGAGTAGATTTAATAATTGATAGCTGTGACAATTTTGAAACTCGCTTTATTATTAATGATACAGCGATTAAGTACAATATTCCTTGGATACTTGGCGCATGTGTTGGAAGCTATGGATTAAGTTTCACCATTATTCCTGGTGTTACACCTTGTTTAAATTGTTTACTGGACTCTCTGGAAATAGGAGAAGCTACTTCCGATACACAAGGGATTGTCAATTCAGTGGTGCATATGGTAACAGCTTATCAAACAACAGAAGCACTTAAACTATTAATTGGTGATCAGATGACTTATAGATCTACTCTTGCTTCCTTTGATTTGTGGAAAAATGAACATTCGTATTTACATGTCGACAAATTAAAGAAAGAGTCGTGTACTTCGTGTGGAAAGAAACGTGTATATCCATATTTAAACTACCATTTCCAAACAAAGGTAGCGATATTGTGTGGAAGAAATACGGTTCAAATTCGTCCCCCAGTCACGGTAGAACGAAATTTTGATGACAGTGAACGTATATTAGGGAGATGGGGAGGCCACGTTTCGAAGAATAGACACTTACTTTTTTGCTCATTAGGTAAATTTCGTTTAGTACTATTTAAAGATGGACGTGTGCTAATACATGGCACTTCTTCCTTATTAGAAGCTAAAACTCTTTATTATCAGTTGCTAGGTTAATAGACTAGACAACTAACATTAAAGAGCTAGAAGCTCTTTAAAGTGAGCTTCTAGCTCATATATTAGCTTGAGCCAACGTCTCTTACTACTAGGTTTAGTTTAAATGTGTGTTGAACCAATTCGTAAGCTCCTCTAGCCGTGCCAATCGTAAATGCGGAGGGCCACTGCGAGATAATTCATGATTGGCCTCAGGAAATCTTACAAACCTCGTCTCCTTTCCACGTTGCTTTAATGATATGAATAGTTGCTCCGCTTGATCTATCGGACAACGATAATCGTGTTCGCCATGCATTATTAATAATGGTGTTTCAATATTATTGACATACTTTAACGGGGAATGCTTCCACAGTTTATCAGGATCATCAAGAAAGTCAGCTCCAATTTCCCACTCAGTAAAGAAATAGCCTATGTCACTCACTCCATAGAAACTGATCCAATTAGAAATACAACGGAGAGTAGCGGCAGCTTTAAAGCGGTGAGTATGGCTCGTTATCCAATTTGTCATAAAGCCACCGTAGCTACCACCTGCTACACCAAGACGCTCTTTATCTATCCAAGGATATTTTACAAGAATCGTATCAGTAAAAGTCATTATATCTTCATAATCCATGCCCCCGTAGTCCCCGCGACAGGCATTGACGAAAGCTTGCCCATAACCGTGACTTCCACGAGGGTTACAATAGAAAACGGCATAACCTTGGGCTACTAAAAGCTGAAATTCATGAAAAAAAGTATTAGCATACATAGCATGAGGACCACCATGTATTTGAAGAATCCCTGGATAGCTTTCGCCTTCTTTATAATCATATGGCTTTAATAACCAGCCTTGAACATTCAAACCATCACGACTTTTAAATACTATTTCTTCAGGCTCTTGTAGGTAAACTTTATCTAATAGTGGTTTATTCATCATTGTAAAAGTGGCCATATCACCAGCAGTTAAGTTTGTAAGATATAATTCTCCAGGATTTGTAGGTGAACTGACGGCAGATATAGCTTTATTTGTTTTTTCGTGGATATGAAAGGCAAACATATGGTGATCGCCACTCGTTATCTGCCTAATTTCCTTATTTAATGAAACTTGAAATAAATTTGTATTTCCTGATGTACTTGCTAGGACATAAATCGATGTATTATCTTCCGACCATATCGGTCCAATGGAAGGATGTCCAGAGCTGAGGTCGCCGATTGCTACATCACCAATATGAACATCCCAATCGGCGGTGAGACAAGTGCGCTGTAATGAAGCAAGCTCAATAAGCCATAGCTTTGAGTGAGTAGCTCCTGCATATTCGTTTTCATGCCCGAGACAAGCTACATATTGACCGTCGGGAGAGAAGTGGCCGTGCCTAAACACTCCGGTTCCTTTAGTAACGCAGAGGTGTTGCAATGAAGCAATATTAAGTACATAAATATCTGATAAAAGATACTCTTCTCCGTGTTTATTAGAGGTATACGTGATCGATTGACTGTCTGGAGACCAGTGACCAGGCTCATGATGAACATTGTCATCTGTTAAGAATTGAATTGTTTCATCTGCCATATCATAAAGAGCTAACTGCTTATGTTTATTATCGAAAAAACCGTCAGCATCCGATTTGTATTTAATTTTGTCCACAACGAAAGGGTGAGGTTTTTTGTCTCGTAAAGGAGTGTCTTCCTTAACCGTTGCATGCCCTTTAGCAAAGTTTGTAGCAAATAAAATTTTTGAAGAGTCTGGTGACCATACAGGTTGCATTGCCCCGCCAGGTAGGTCTGTAATACATTTACTTTCACCACCATCAACAGCGATTAAATAAAGTTGAGGTTTTTGATCTTTTTCATGTTTAACGACAAATGTGAGCCAGTTACCGTCTGGAGAAAAACGTGGATTTAACACAGTGCCATTGCCAAACGTCCATTGTTTAGCCACTTCTTGAGAAGTATTCTGTATAAATAAGTGAGAGATATACTCATCATATTCGGTGATATATTGACGAATAAATACAACCTTTTCACCATCGGGAGAAAATTGAGGCTCACTTAACACATTAATATCTCGTAAATCAAAAGAAGTAATACGTCTTTTTTTAACCATGAATGACTCCTTTCATAATATGTTTTATTAAATATTATCGTATCAAAAAAATTCGATTTCCGAAATAATTTTATTTATATTAATTAAAATGCGAAATGTTAGGTTAAGACTGTTAACAATTTCTCTAAAGAAGATAAACTGCTATGTCTTACTTTTTACACTCATTCATAACACTAAATTGAAGCACCTCCATTGTTAAAAAAGGATTACAGTGAAAGACGGTGACCCCCAAAGGGTGAGGGAAATCTGAAGAGCCAATGAAATGAGGGGAAAGGTTTTTAGTGTACTCGGCAAGGGTCGGCTGTAGCGGGAGATGTGTGATTCGTTTTTATCACAGATAACGGCCGCTAATGTCCTGATTCACTCAACTATCACTCATTGGAGCTTCATTATATAGCTCTGATTTGTATGGTGAAATTGGTTCAACTATAAATAAAAAAAGAAAAAGTTATAAAAAACAGTCCTGAATGACCTATTAATTGCCGATATATAATGTAAACAATGGAAAAGGACGATGACCTATGTTAAGACATATTGGCATGATGCAGCGATTTACGTTAAGATATATGAATTTTCACCAAGGTCAAGTACTAAAACATATGGAAAAGTTATCATCGGGGCAACGAATTAATCGAGCAGCTGATGATGCTGCTGGTTTAGCAATTTCAGAAAAAATGCGAGCCAAAATTAGAGGGGGACAACAGGCACAGAGAAATGTGCTTGATGGTGTGTCATTAGTTAGAACAGCAGAAGGATCACTTCATGAACAGCATGCTATTCTTCAACGATTGCGCGAGCTGAGTGTACAATCAGCTAATGGCACATATTCCACTGAAGAAAGAAACTCAATGCAGCTGGAGGTAGATCAGTTAATCGATGAAATGAGTGCTTTAAGAGAACGCACAGAGTATAATAGAAAATCGCTTCTTAAAGGGGGAACTGCCACATTGCAGATCGGAGCTAACAGAAAACAATCATTAACACTTCAGCTACCTGACACTCATGTGAACATCCTTGGTATTAGTGACATGAATGTATTAACACCAGAAGGAGCAAACACGGCTATATCCCTTCTAGATGTAGCTATAATGGCATTATCACGTGACCGGTCACGACTTGGTGCCTATGACAATCGCTTAGCTCATACTTATCGTCATTTAACGAATTATGAATTGACGATGACAGCAGCGGAATCTCGCATTAGGGACGCGGATATGGCGAAAGAAATGATGGGGGTGGTCAAACATCGCGTTCTTAATCAAGCTGGGATGGCGATGTTTCTTCATACTCATCAGCAAAAAAATCTTGTTTTACGATTGTTGGGAAGTTAATAGTTTCATCATCCTGAGAAAGGGAATAGAGCGACTAAAGCCAGATTCCGTGAAAGGATGGTAAACATGATGCTTCATTACAGTTGGCTGTCCTCTTACACGATATATGGGAGTGACAGTGAAATAGGTCCGGTTACCAATGTTTATTTTGATACGGAGCGCTGGACTGTGCGTTATTTTATCGTTAAAACAGGGGCTACGTTTCTAGCTGAACGCGTCTTTATATCACCGGCCTCTATTGTTAAAATCGATCACAAGAACAACGTTATAAGGCTTGCTATATCTAGTGAAAAGGTGGATAAAGCACCAATTCCAAAAAAAGAGCCTTTGTCACGCCAATATGAGAAAGATATGCACACTTATTATAGGATGTCACCTTATTGGATAGGTCATGGGATATGGGGAGCAGCAGCATTACCGCAAGAATTGCTTGTTGAAGATTTAAGTGAGCTACGTCTTGAACGAGAATATGATCATCAATCACACGTTTATGAAGCTGAAAACGTTCTTGGCTATAAGTTAGCAACTAAAAATGATACCTTTGGAAAAATAGATGACTTTCTTATAGATGAATCATCTTTCGAAATAAAATATTACATTGCAGATACAAAAAAGTGGCTGCCAGGAGGTAAAAAAATTCTCATCTCACCGAAGTGGATTGAGGAGATAAGTTGGGAAAAAGCTCAATTTTCAATTGATGTGACACGTGAACAGCTTGAAAACGCCCCAGGATATTTACCAGAACATAACTTAGATGACAAGCGAGAAAGTGAATTATGGCTCTATTATGGAAAATAGGCCTTTAACAGCATCTCTTTGCTAGAGGTGCTGTTTGTCGTTTAAATGATAACGAAATTAATGGTTTACATCATGGCCTTGCCTATGTATAATAATCAATAACTATAAAAGTTTCCTTGGAGCAACTTTTATAGCTACAACTAAAAAAATGATATAGCAGAAACTTAGTTCGACATATTCATTTTTTGTGCTTTTGTACATATAGTATGGTCGATACTAAATTTTCGCATGAGTGAGGAGAGATTAGAATGAAAAAAATAGTATCTACTTTCATGTTATCTTTATCAACAGCGTTATTTTTAACAGCGTGTGGAGGAAATACGAATAATGAAAATGAAAACCAAGATAATGCCTTAGCGGAGGAAGGGATTTATGTAACGGCAAGCTTTTCTGTGCTTGCGGACATGATTGAACACGTGCTCGGGGATCGTGGAACAGTGGATTATATTGTCCCAATTGGGGAAGAACCTCATGAGTATGAACCGGTGCCTAATGATTTTCGCAATGTGAATGATGCAGATGTTTTCTATGTCAATGGACTAGGTCTTGAAGAGTGGTTGGAACGAGTTGTTGATAATGCATCAGATACGGAAGTTGTCTCGTTATCTGATGGTGTAGAAGCAATTCCTCTAATAGGAGAGGATGAAGCTGATCCACACGCTTGGTTAAGTCCAAAAAACGCCCACTATTACGTGGAAAATATCGTTGAGGACTTAATTGAAAGGGATCCTGAAGGGGAAGAAGAGTATCGTGCTAATGCAGAGGCATTTCTCGCAGAAGTAGAAGAGTTAGATGTTTGGATTGAAGAACAAGTTGATACTATTAATGAAGAACATCGAACGATCGTGATTAGTGAGAACGCCTTTAAGTATTTTGGAGAAGACTATGGTTTTGCTACAGAAGGTATTTGGGAAATTAACTCCCACGAAGAAGGAACATCAGGCCAAATAAATCGTGTTATAGATATTTTACGAGAAGAAGGTATCCCTGCCGTGTTTGTTGAGACAACAGTTGACAAACGATATATGGAAACTGTCTCAGAAAATTCAGATGTAGAAATTGCTGGTGAAGTGTACACAGACGCTGTAGGAACCGAAGGATCTGGCGCAGAAACTTATATAGAGATGATGAGGCATAATGCTGAAACATTCGTGGATGGTTTAACGACAGAGTGATCCTATATGGAAAGAATAGATGCTATAAATTATTATGCTATAAGCTTCAATTATGATATAAAACGAGACAGAGAATCTAAACTCTCCTGTCTCGTTTTATATTTATCCAACACTCAAGGGGCAGTAAAACCCCACTGATTGAAGCTTAGCTTATAATAGACTTGGTGCCAAAAGTAACATGTTTCTCTTACACATTTCTTAATTAGTTTTCATAATATGATTGTTTCTCTGTGATTACCTGTTCTTTTAAACGATGAGTATTTGTGTCATCCAGGTGGAGTTGATATTCTTGCGCTTTATTATGAACGAAAGCTAATTTTCTTTCAACAAAAGAGGGAGGGACATTAAAAGAATCACTTAATTCTTCCACAATGGTTATACTCTGAAAATCAAAATGCCGCATCATGTGCCATGGCATGGCTGCATAGAATTGAAAATGATTTGCATCCCACTCTTGTAGTTCCGTAAATTCATTGGGCATAAACAATTGAGAGCCAGCATGTCGTAATAAATGACCTAATTCATGAAAAAAATGTAAACGTTCTTCTTCCTTTGGAAGCCCCTGCTGTAGCATGATTGCCTTGTACCTGCCTACACATTGAAAGTTAGACGGTTTATCGTGATATTTTATATAAATGTTCAATGCTTGGGCAATATCACAGGGAATGATATCACGTGGTTGTTGAATATTTAACTTTCTATAAAAGGACATGACATAATCTTCTCTGTGTGTATGGATATATTTCATAACACCATCCTCATTAACCTAATTTTTCATCAGTACTTTAGATTATATTTTTCATGATAACATATTTTATATAGGTCCTTTACACAATAATAGAACATACGTTCTCTTTTTGTGTAAAAAAAGAGAAGCTGGCTCTTCTCTCAATAAATGAGCGTCCGTAAAACTCCCGGATCAAAATAGAGAGGAGAGAAATCTATTTATGCGGGAGATAATGGTCGCTAATGTCCTGACTGTAAGGTTTGTCTTATTTATTCGGCTCTTGTTCCAGCTTTTCAGCTTTAGCTACTACCCAATCGAAATGGTCCTTTAACTCTTGAATTTGCTCACGGTTCAATTTTTTCATTTGATCAATGTCATAGAAACCCAGGTCCATGTCTTCTAATTGGTTATCAATCATATACTGTTTCAAATCCTCAAGCGGGTCGTAACTTTCTGAAGTAGGTAGATGAGTACGCCCGAGGAGATAATCTGTTGATACATCGTAGTATTCTGCAAACTTAGCAATTATATCAGGATCTGGGTTGGATTGGCCGCTCTCGTATCGAGAAAGTTGGAAATTTGTTAAGCCAAAGATAGCAGCAGCTTTTTTTTGAGTTAATTGATACTTCTCACGTTGCAATCTTAACCGTTTACCGAGCACATTATCCATGGTTATTTCCTCCATCATTATGTCCCTTGTATTAGCTTAAGTGTATCATTTTTGCAAAAAAAGCAAAAGAGAAGTTAGTTATAAAAAGAAGCTTACTATAAGTGTTAAATGATGTCGTTACCTCTGAATTAAATGGACTTCATAGGTATGGGGCTTAATACTTAAAGGAATGTAAAGCACTTTCCAAAATGTCGATCTTAGCATCATAACACTATGATCGTATTAATTTTTTAAAAAAGGCGGAGTTAAAATAGCATGATTAAAATGAATTCCCGTAGAAACGAGCTTTTCTTTTTTTACGTACCAATGTGGCATTTGGTATAATAAGAAAGCAACGAGTGAGTTTAGAGTAGATAAAGAGAAATGGAGCGTTAGATAATGAAATTAGACATTTTGAAATGCCATGGTTCCGGAAACGATTTTATCATTATTGATGAAATGGCGCATGATTACGCGTTCTCTGAACAACAGCGAATTATTATTTCTAAAGAATTAGCAGGTAAAGATCATCTCATTGGGTCTGATGGGATTTTGTTCGTACAAAACAGTAAGTCTGCAGATGCTACGATGCGTATGTTTAACACGGACGGGTCGGAAGCAGAAATGTGCGGAAATGGTCTAAGGTGTGTAGCTCGTTATGTAGGAGAGAAGCTAGGGCGCGAGAGCATGATAATTGAAACAATGAAAGCAAATCTAGCAGTAAAGAAAGTTGAAGATATATTTCCTAATAATCCTACGTATGAAGTAGCGATAGAGCCAGTATCATTAAAACCCAAAACACTACCATTAATATCAAATGATACGGATCATATAAACAAACCGATTAAAGGGTTGCCTGAACATTTAACTTTTACGGCTTTAAGTGTACCCAATCCGCACATTGTGGCACTTGTGGACGATGTGGATGAGAAAGAAGTCGCGACTGTTGGAAAGGAAGCAAATGAACTAAAAAACATTCTTCCAAACGGCGTCAATGTTAGTTTTCTAAAAAAGATAGGCGAAGCTAAAGTTTTCGTGCAGACATATGAGCGTGGTGTTGGCTTAACGAATGCTTGTGGTACAGCTATGTCTGCTTCAAGTCTTGTATCGTGTTTGCTCGGACTAAATACATTTAATGAAAAGATTCTCGTATTAAATCGGGGCGGTATGGTCCAATGTCTTGTAAAGAAAGATGAGGAAGGTCATTTTTATATTAAATTGCGTGGTAATGCTACGTATGAGTATTCAGCTACAGTAAATTTTGATTTCGCAGATCCTGAAAGCTCAGAGGTGAGTGACCTTTCTCATTACGAAGCCGAAACTGCTAACTACGCCGCTCTTGCTAAGGCAGCAAAAAATTTGATTTGAACATTATAAAAAACTTGTCCCTTATAAAGGAGAGGCAAGTTTTTTACTTCGTTAAGATTGTTTTTAATCCTTCATTTCATTTACGTTCCCAAAAAAGCCATCCTGAAAAATTTCTACTGTTAATCTTGTTATTTCTGTTACTACATACACTATTATCTTCGTTTACTCTAAAAGTGGGTTATTCAGAAGAAATTATCACAGATAAGCGTCCGTAAAACTCCTGTCTCAAAATAGAGAGGAGAGCTAACTCTATTTAGGTGGGAGATAACGAACGCTAATATCCTAATTGAAGATTGGTTTTATGATTCTTTTTTCACGAGAATCTCGTCTTCAGCAAGTTTTTTGTTTTTTAAGTCAAGGTGTTTTTCTCCCCAATCCATCATATCGTTTAGAAGCTGTTCTAACTCTTTACCGTATTCAGTTAGCGTGTATTCTACTCTTGGTGGTATGTCATCATATTTTGTTCTCGTAATCAAACCATCTCTTTCTAAGTCTTTTAATTGTTTAATGAGTGTTTGATGATTAACCTTTGGTAAACTGGCTTTAATCTCACTAAAACGTAAAGTTTTGTCCACTAAAACGAGAAGGATTGCAGCCTTCCATTTTCCGCAAACAATATCTAGTGTCGCTTTAATAGCTTTAATTTGTTTTACTTTCATAACGTTATCCTCCAGGTATATTTTAATATACGTCTTACAAATGAATAGATTATATGACACACTATGAATTAAGGCAGTGATTACCATTTAATCGACACAAGGGGGAGACTATCGAGTTTATGGACAAAACCGAGCAAGAAATGCTGCAATCTGTTGCTGATTACTTGACTAAGCATGAAACTGATTTAATCTATCAAATGATGGCAGAAGAAAACTTGCTTCAACATCAAAATAAAGAACAGCTTAGAATAGTTTTTACTCGTTTTATGTATCGCTTTAAACGTCGTTTAATACAGCCTATGAAGCAACAAACAGGTGAAGAAGTTGTTGTGTTGTTAGTGGAAGAACTAGAAAAGAGTATCTACCCCACAGTCGTTATTGATGGCATCTACAGTATGGCAAAGATAATAAGATTGAGGTTACAAGTAGAGATAAAAGAAAATAGTCGTTTAACTACGTATGATTTGCTACATATTCATGAACGATTAAATAATGAAATGAACTCTGTTGTGAAAGAAGTATTTGATGCCTATGTGTGTATTTCAAATTCAACACAAAACCGATATATAGCCAATCTTAATGAACTTTCATCACCAATTATTAAAGTGACCGACAAAATTGCTGTTTGTCCATTGATGGGCGGAATTGATGAAAAACGTGGTCGACAACTTATCCGAAATACACTCGAGCAGTGTAAACTTAAACGTTTGAATAAAGTGATAGTTGATATGTCAGGAGTCACTAAAATTGATGATCTTGTGGCAAGCTATATCAATTATATGGCGAAAGCTTTAAGCCTAATTGGTGTTAATATTACCCTCACAGGCGTTCATTCAAACGTTGCTATCACGGCCATCGAGCAAAATGTTACATTTAAACAGGTTAAAATCTATCGTAATGTTCAACAGGCCCTTAATCACATGGGTATTTTTTCCTGAATCAACTAACGTTCATAAATGTTTAAAAGGACAATGTATTCTTTTATCACACATAAGCGTCCGTAAACCTCCGGACTCAAAATAGAAGGGGAGTTAACTGTATTTAGTCGGAAGCTAACGGACGCTAATGTCCTGATTGACTCAACTACCAATCAGTGGAGGAGAAAAAAACCCCCACTGATTGAAGGTTCGTTTTATAAGAGAGAATTAAGAGTAATTGTATACATAACTGTAGAGAACGAGAGGAGAGAACACTTTAGCATAGTGTGAATAAGAGATGTTCCCTGCTTACTTAAAACAGGCTCTTTCCATAATGGTAAAGGAGCCTGTTTTTGTACTTCGAATGCAGAGGATAATCAGTTGTTCTAGTAGCTCATTACTTCAGTTAACTCAGAAGAAGTAAGTTTATTCTCAAACCAAGAAAGCTGCTCACGTACTTTTACGACGTTGCCTACTACGATTATGGCTGGGGCTTGAATACGACGACTTTTCACAATGTCAGGCATGGCAGACAAAGTAGTTGTTACAGTTTCTTGATTGTCACATGTACCCCAGCGAATGATAGCTACTGGTGTATCCGGTGAGCGGCCATGTAAAATGAGTTTCTGTTGGATATGGTCGATTTGTTTAATTCCCATATAAAATACCAATGTGTCAATCCCTTTGGCAAGGCTACTCCAATTAATATCATCCGTTTCACAATTTTTCCGTCTATGTGCTGTTATAACGGCGAATGAGGAGCTGAACTCTCGATGAGTAAGAGGGATTCCAGCGTAAATTGGTGCAGCGATACCAGAAGTTATGCCAGGTACAATTTCAAACTTTAAGTGATGTTTTTGGCAAAAGGCAGCTTCTTCTCCAACCCTGCCAAAAATAGCAGGATCTCCACCTTTCAATCTCACGACTGTCTGTCCTTTCAAACCGTGAAAGACGATTAAATCATTGATGGCTTCTTGACTAATAGATGGCACATCAGGTGTTTTGCCGCAGTAAACTAAATCAACGTCTTTCTTTGCGTGTGACAGGAGTTGAGGGTTGACAAGCCTGTCGTAAATAATGACATCTGCTTGTTGGAGTAATTCTGCTCCTCGAACAGTAATTAATTTCGGGTCACCTGGACCGGCTCCGACAAAATAGATGACTCCTTTTTTTTGTCCCATACGTTCTACCCCTCTCCGCTATTCTTAAGAATTAATGACAAAACCAGCTTTTTTTCTGATAGTCCGTGTATCTATTAATGAGAGTTCTTCTATAATAGGTAACTTCAGATAAGCTTTTTCCAACTCTAGTTCTGCTGCCTCAAAGGCACTCAGTTCGTCTGAGGCAACGACAATGATGGAAACATTTTCACTAGAATTAATAAGAGCTTCAAATCGATATAATTTCAAAAGTAGTCACGCCTCCTTTAGCTTATTGGTGTAGAAAAATGCATCTTAGGCTTTAAGAAGCTTGACTTTGTAATATGTCGGTGAGGATTGCTTGTAAATGGTCTGTCCCTTTCCGTTCATAATAGTCATGGAAGTTTTCCCCTTGATTTTTTTCCTCTTTAAAGGCTTCAATGAATTTTAATAGGACTTCATTTAAGTCATTTGCTTCAATTTTCCCTTTTAACTTTTTATTAAATTCAGGTACATCATTTAATGTCCCTCCGACGTATAATTCAAAGGCTTCAACTAACTTTTTATCTTTATTTTTCATTTTGATTCCTTGAAGTCCAATATCAGCTATTTGCCGCTGACCACAGGCATTTGGACAACCGACCATATGAATACGCACTGGAACATCAATGGTAATGTTTTCGTCTAAATATTCCGCAATTTGTCTCATACGTTCTTTTGTTTCAACTAATGCTAAATTGCAATATTCAATTCCTGTACAAGAGACAGAGTAACCGATAAAGGCTTTTGGTTCGATGTTAAGTCGCTGTAAAATTCTTTCTTTGAGAAAAGAGTCAACATCCTCGTCTTTAATATAGGGAATGACAATATTTTGTGAATTACAGGTTCTAATTTCGCCATTTCCATATTTTTTTGAGAGATTGGCTAATTCAATTAATTCGCTTGAATGAAGTCGGCCAACAGGAATATTTAGCCCCACATACTGATAGCCTTTTTGCTTTTGAGGATGGACACCATAAAAATAGCCGGCATTCCAAGTATCAAATTTATTTTCACCTTTTGAAGGTAAGTCGATAAATTCGAGAAGCTTTTCTTTAAATTTATCTGGTCCCCAGTCAGCCATAAGGAATTTTAACCGCGCACGGTGTCGTTTATCACGATAACCATTATCTCTAAATATAATTGTGATTGCTTCAGTGACTTCCTTTACTTGTTCAGGTTTAACGAAAACATCCAATTCTTGAGCTAAATAAGGTTTAGCAGCGAGTCCCCCTCCTACATAAACATGAAATCCGTTAACGACCTCACCATCAACTTCTTTCGTAGCGGGAGTAAAAGATAAACAGTTAATCTCAGCATTTTGTGCGTTGTTTACATTAGCTGAAATAGAGAGTTTATATTTACGGGGCAAGTTCGAATAATTTTCGTTACGCTGAAAAAACCAATAAACGTCATCTACGATTGATTTCGTCTCAATTAGTTCATTTGGATCAATACCTGTAAGGGGGTTCCCGACGATTGTTCTTAAAATATCTCCACAGGCCCCCACAGAGGAAAGCCCGACTTTTTCTAAGCGTTTAAAAATATCCGGGATGTTTTCAATTTCGAGCCAGTGAAATTGTATCGCTTGACGTGTTGTAATATCTACAACATCCCGTCCGTAGTCTTTGGATATGTTGGCTAACGTTAATGCCTGATCATAATTTAAAATACCGGAGGGGACGTTAACTCTCATCATAAAGTAGCCGTCTTCCTTCGGCTTCTGTAAGTATAGGCCTGCCCATTTAAAAAGTGACCAATGCTCTTTAGGAATGGACTCAAAACCTTCTTTTGCGTATGTTGGAATATCATTTAATATATCTAGGCCATCTTTTTCGAGTTTTAATGTTTCTTCTTTTGTTAGTTTTTCATTATTAGCCCAAACTTTTTTATAAGTCATTATGATATCTCCTTCCAAATGTTTTAGAGAGTAGCCTTTAATTCTTTCTATTAAAGCAGCTTGCGATTGTTTAAATAATTGAAGATCTTATCCACTGCTTCTGTGATAGATAATTCGTCTGTAGAGACGATGAGTTCAGGGTTTTCAGGTACTTCATAAGGTGCACTTATACCTGTGAATTCAGGAATTTTGCCTTCTCTAGCTTTTTCATATAAACCTTTCGGGTCACGTTTCTCACATTCTTCTAAAGCACATTTAACGTAAATTTCAATGAATTCACCCTGTGATAATAGCTCTCTAGCCAATTGTCTATCCGATTGATAAGGAGAGACGAAAGCGGTTAGAACGACGGTACCACTGTCTACAAACAGATTAGCCACTTCTCCAATACGACGAATATTCTCCTGTCGATCATCGGGGCTAAAGCCAAGATCTTTGTTTAATCCGTGTCGAATGTTGTCTCCGTCAAGAACATAGCTTTTAATATTAGATTCATAGAGGCGTTGATCAAGCCTGTTAGCGAGTGTTGATTTCCCGGAACCTGATAAGCCGGTGAACCAAAGTGTAAAACTTTTATGGCCTGTTAGGCGTTGACGTTGTTCCTTAGTTATCGTTGTATCATGCCAATGAACATTGTTGGGTACAGATTGTGTCATACGTTTACGTTCATCCCTTCAATTAATACTTTGACCACTTCAGGGCGGCTGAATTCTGGTGGGGGTGTGTCACCATTTCGTAGGAGCTCTCTCACCTTTGTCCCTGAAAGAATCACTCTGTCATCCTTGTCGTGAGGACATGTTTTAGTTGAGGCCATATTCTCACATTTATTGCAGTAAAAGCTATGCTCAAAAAAGAGGGGAGTGATTCCTAATTCTTCTTCAGTAAATTGTTTGAAAATATCTTGTGCCTCATATGTTCCATAGTAATCGCCTACTCCTGCATGGTCTCTTCCAACGATAAAGTGCGTACAACCGAAGTTTTTCCTTACTAACGCATGAAAAATAGCTTCTCGAGGCCCAGCATAACGCATTGCAGCGGGAAAAACAGCTAATGAAACACGTTCCTTCGGATAGTAATGGTCTAATAGCACATGGTAACTTTTCATTCTAACGTCGGCAGGTATGTCATCAGATTTAGTTTCACCTACTAATGGATTTAAGAAGAGACCATCAACGATCTCTAACGCTGATTTTTGAATATATTCATGGGCACGGTGAACTGGATTTCTTGTTTGAAAGCCTACAACGGTTTTCCAATTTTTCTCTTTGAACAGTTGACGTGTTTCAGATGGAGCTAAATAATATGAAGAAAATTGTAATTTCTTCGGCTTTCTGATTAAGGTTACATCCCCAGCTAAATACGTATTTCCTCGTTCGTATAAACGTTTAACTCCCGGATGAGCGATATCACTTGTTTTATAAACAGACAGGGCTTCTCTCGTTTGGTCTGGGGTAAATACTTCTTTAAGCGAAAGAATGCCATAGGTGATCCCGTCGTAATTTAATTTCACTAATTGATTTAGTGTGAGTTCTGAGGCAACTTTTTCTGAAACCGGAAGAGTAATAGGTAAGCTCCAGACGGTTCCATCAGCTAAACGCATGTTATTGACCACGTGCTCGTAGTCAGTCTGGCCGAGAAAACCTGTTAATGGACTATATGCCCCATTCGCTATTAATTCTAAATCTGATAAACTCGTTAAATCTAGTGCTACTTCCTGTGCGATGTCTTGTGTCGTAATGGTTTCATCTACTAAGTTGATTAATGTTCCTCCATGAGGGATGCTTACCGTCATCTTAAGTCACTCCTTAGAAATAGGTGTATTAATGTGTAAACCACATTCGGTTTTTTGCAATCCTGTCCATCTGCCAGCTCGTAAATCATCACCTTCTTTCACAGGCTTTGTACATGGTTCACAGCCGATACTCGGATAGTCTTGATCGTGGAGCGGGTTATAAGGTAAGTTGTGATCTTTAATATACTGCCAAACATCTTCCCAACTCCAATGGATCAGAGGACATATTTTAATCATTTGAAATTTATCATCTTTATTAACAAACTCAGTTTTTGCTCTCGTTGGTGATTGGGCTCTTCTTAAACCGGAAAGCCAAGCAGTGTACCCTTCAAGTGCTTGCTTCAACGGTTTGTTTTTTCTTATATAACAGCACAAGTCCGGGTTCGTTTCCCAAAGTCTCTCTCCATGCTTGGCTGCCTGTTCTGCCAACGTGAGCTCAGGCTGGATCATCTTTAGTTGGATAGATGGATAACGAGCCTGCATGTCTTCAATTAATTCATACGTTTCTTTAAAGTGGACGTGAGTATCGAGGAAAATGATTGTCGCATCTCGTTTGGCGCGCGAAATTAAATCGACAAGAACGATTCCTTCGGCGCCGAAGCTACAGGCATACACGAGTTGGTGAGAAAAAGTGTCATATGCCCAACGAATAATATCAAGGGCATTTCCTTCAGCTAAGTGTTCATTAAAGCTGTTATAATCTTGCTGGGATAGTGTGTGGTAGGAAAATCTCTCTTTTTCATTCATTGTTTGACCTCCTGACGTGAAATTAATGATCGAGTGTTCCTTTTTCAATCTTCACAGATCGGTATAAACTGATAGTTCCAATCGTTGAAATGATCATGAATACCATCACTGCTACGATATAGGGGTTATGCAGTAAAAATAAATGAATTAACGTGTAAGACATGACGAGGGACAACACTGGCGAAACGAGCCAAACTTTAATAATCTTCTTTATCACATCCTTCTGCCATAATTGAAATCCATTTTCGGCACAGCCTACACCTACGATTCCGGCAGTAGTCGCTTGAGTTAAGGGAACTGGGATACCAAAAATAGATGCAATTATGACAAGTCCACCGCCAGTCCCTGAGACAGCTGTTCCTTGAAGAAGACTAAAAGACGTGATTTTTTTACCGTTTGTTTCTAGAACTTTTCCTCCGAGAAAGCACGCACCTAGACAAACGAAGAGAGCCCCCATGATAATCCCTGATGTGCCATCGATAAGTTGTGCCCCAACAAGAGGCCCGATGGCATTGGCCACATTATTCATCCCAGCTGCAAACGCTTCTGTGAAGCCCGTTATAATCAGGAGGAGAGACAACCATTTTTTCCACTTTCCTTCACCTTTGAGTTGAGGAAACCTATGCTCGCTAAATTGAATGAGTTTTCCGAAAATAAAACATGCTATAAAGGCAACGACTGGAACGATGACCCAAAAAGAGATGATATATAGAACGTTATTTACGAATAATACTTGAAAAGCCATTCCTACTCCTACAACAGCTCCGATTGTCACTTCACTTGTTGAAAGAGGGATTCCGATCACATTGGCTAAAAAAAGGGTTAGTGTAGCTGATAAAAGGATTACAATGGCCACTTCTACGCTAAATATATGAGTAGGGATGATGCCTTCACCTACAGTTTTGACTACCTGTCCGCCGCCAAGAGTTGCTCCGAGAAAAGCACCGATACCTGCGATTACAAGAGCTACTTGCTTACGTTTAATCGCCTGACTGCCATAGGCGGGTCCCATCGTTGCAGCAGCCCCGCTTGCTCCAATATTCATAGCGAAAAACATGGCAAGAATAAATGCTAAATAAGTTAAGATCATCTTAGTCACTCCCGGCCCTTTACGGATTTAGTCAAAGCTTTAATCGACAATATTCCTCAAAAATAGACTAATTCAATTATTCTTATAATACAAAGTAGTTTAATCGGAATTAATGATTTAAAAAAGAAGATTTGCAGTTTGTTATTAAAGTTAGTTGGATTATAACGAACATTAGAAGAAGCGTCAATATAAAAAATGGAATTAGTCTGAATTATTTGGAAAACGGGGAATAGTTGCAGGGAAAAGAACTAGATAGGTTATGTAGGGAGGAGGATTTTATTTTCATTAAAGAAGAATGAAGTCTAAGAGGGAGGCGCCCTATAAATAGCTCATTCGGAGCGCCTTCCATTTAGGTGGTTGTATTGTTCTTATCTTTTGTTCATTTCTGAAGGCTTTGCTCCTTTTCGAAGACCTCGGTCTAAATTATTTATTAATTCAATTTCATCATCTGTTAACTCGAAATCGAACACATTAAAATTCTCTTCTATACGAGATGGCGTAACTGATTTAGGAATGACGATAGAGTCATTTTGTAGATGCCATCGTATAATAACTTGAGCGCCTGTTTTGTGATGATCTCGCGCAATGCCTTGAACGACTGGATGATTTAGAACTTCTCCTCCTTGCATGAGTGGACTCCATGCTTCGATGTAAATATTATGCTTCTTGCAAAATGTTTTTAATTCATTTTGGGCTAGAAATGGATGACACTCCACTTGGTTCACAGCTGGAAGGATGTTGCATTCATCAAATAGCCTTTGCAAATGGTCATGATCAAAATTGCATACACCTATAGCTTTAACTCGGTCTTCATGATAAAGCTTTTCAAGAGCTTTGTAAGTATCGACGTACTGATCAAATTGTGGTGTTGGCCAATGAATAAGATAAAGGTCGATGTAGTCAAGATTTAATCGTTCAAGACTAGCATCAAATGCTTTTAAAGTCGTTTCATAACCTTGATCAGCGTTCCATACTTTGGTCGTAATAAACAGGTCTTCTCGGGGAATAAGACTATCCTTAATGCCTTGCCCGACACCTATTTCGTTCTTGTAAATCATGGCTGTGTCAATGGAGCGGTAGCCAGTTTCAATCGCTTTCAAAACCACAGATGCTGCTTCATCATTATTAACTTGCCAAACACCGAAGCCTAATTGCGGCATAGACAATCCATTATTTAACGTTACATTCCTCATCTAACCACTCCTTATAGATTATATTACACCCAAAAGTATAGCATAAATTAGTAAGGATAAAGTCTTTAACACCATGAATTAAGTTCCTTAAACAAATATGATCAAATGTCATAAGTATGTAATTTTAATTACGCAATTGAAAAAACAATTGTTTCCGTGATATGTGAGGGGCTAAAGTAGGTGGGAGCTGAACTAACTGACATGTCATTATTCGGGGGATGCAACTGAACTTTGCTAAATTGGTGTAAGACAGACACTCTAACATGATGGTGGGCATATAAATAGAAAACGAGTTAAAGGAGGGAGTGTTTACACATGTCCACCATTTTGGCAGCTATCACGCATGTAGTGAAAGAGCTGCTAGTCTTTGTGTCATTTGTAAAGAACAATGCCTTTCCACAGCCATTAAGCCAGCAGGATGAAAAAAAATACATTGAATTAATGAAGGAAGGAGACGAACACGCCCGCAATTTACTCATTGAACATAACCTGCGCTTAGTGGCTCATATCGTGAAGAAATTTGAGAATACCCGTGAAGACACAGAAGATCTTATTTCCATCGGTACAATTGGACTTATTAAGGCGATTGAAAGCTATTCATCTGGTAAAGGGACAAAGCTTGCAACGTATGCGGCCCGCTGTATTGAAAATGAAATTTTAATGCATTTACGGGCATTAAAGAAAGTAAGAAAAGATGTGTCGTTGCATGATCCGATAGGTCAAGATAAAGAAGGAAATGAAATTAGCCTCATTGATGTTCTTCAAGCAGAAACCGAGGATCTTGTGGATCAAATTCAGTTGAATATGGAAAAAAAGCAAATATATAAATACATTCACGTCCTTGATAGTCGGGAAAAAGAAGTGATTGTTGGTCGTTTTGGTTTAGATATGAAGAAGGAAAAAACTCAGCGAGAAATTTCGAAAGAACTGGGGATTTCTAGAAGTTATGTATCGCGTATTGAAAAAAGAGCACTCATGAAACTGTTTCATGAGTTCTATCGTGATCATAAAAAAGGTCTTCGAAAAGGAAAGGGTTAGATTAACTTTATAATGAGAGCTTCTCGTTAAACGCCTCCACTCGACAATGATAGTCGATGGAGGCGCTTTTTCAATGGTAGGTGATTTTAGACAAATTCATAGGGAGAGGAAAAGATATGACGTTTTGTCATTATTTTTTCACTTTCTTAGCCTCCGCTCGTCTGGCATATAGGCTACGCATAGATTTCTTGAAGAAATCTGTCATTTTCACCGATAGATGATATGAAAAATAAGGTTTTCCCATACTGGTTAGCTGACTAAGATGAAGCCAATAAATACATAAGCATATGATGATACCAGCAAACCCGAATAAGGTCGCCATAATCATCATTGGAAAACGAAGAAGTCTTATAGCCATAGTCATTTCTTTATTAGGTACAATAAAAGAAGCGCATGCTGTCAATGCTACGACAAATAACATGATTCGAGAAATCAAACCAGTACTGATCACAAGGTCACCAATAACTAAGCCTCCAGCGAGGACGATAATTTTCCCTATAGGAGTTGGAAATAGAACCCCTATTTCTTGAATAGTGTCTATTAAGAGCTCAACTATTAAAGTTTCAAGAAAAGGACTGTATGTGATGAATGCCATGGCATCTTTCACGATAGAAGAGAGTATATAAGGAAAAAGATTTAAATGGAAACTAACTAACGCAATATAAAAACTCGGTAATGTCACAGAAGTAATAAAGCTAATAAGTCGTAATGGAGGAAGAAGCATCTTCTTTTTTTTACAACAGTTGATGGCAGTTTTATGAGTTTCATAAAAAGCCAAAAATGTCATCGGTAAAATAAGTGCTTGAGAATCCCCCTCAATAAAAAGAACGACTCGTCCTTTTAATAAATGGAAAGCACATGTGTTTAGCCGATCGGTTTTCATAAATTGAGGAAAGGGAGAGTAAGGAAAATCTTCTAAATGTTCCTCTACCACCCCGGTAGTGAGTGCTTTCGTATTAGCTAATGTACTGAGGCGCCGGTTCATTTCTCGAAGGACCTCAGTATCAGCAGTGTTTTCTATATATACCAATGTTAGACTGCCGTCTTGGTCACTATTCATATGCTGAATCACTAATTGTTTATGTGACACGTGTTGTCTTAGATGAGAAATATTTTTTGCTTTTTCTTTCACCACATAATCTACTGGACTTTGAAGGTGTCTCTCAGGTTTAAAGTGTGATGTTTTAATACAAAAACAGCAAGGGATACTATCGACAAAAACGATCGTATTTCCTACAAGTATTTCTTGTAGTATCTCAGCTTCCTCATAAATTTTTTTGGCACCAAGCGTATTAAAAAGCTGAAGTATCGTCTCGTAAGATGTTATCTGTGTAAGGTAAGTAGTTAAATCTAACTGTTTTTCCCGAGGTACTAAGGAGTCCAAATATATCATTTCACAATTTCCGTATGAAACGATCTGGTAGTGCTTAACGATTAACTCATTTGTCCCGTTAAGTGCTTCCGTTACATAGAGGCTGTTCTTTTTAGCGGACGTCGTGACGTTAAATGAGGGAAGTGTTTCAGTTATCATTCTAAAATTGTCATTTTTGACTTCCTCATTTTTATGAAACCAGCTAAAGAGTTTCATGGTTTTCTCCTTTTGATAAAGTCCAGATTGTTAAATATATGAAAAGATTTTATATTTTCATTGTGCCTGTATTAAATAAAATTTATTCATTTATATTGGTAAGTGATACCTCTTAGTTAATATCTTTGTAGAAAATATGATAAGATAATGACGGATAACGTTGAAACAGGAGGATAAATGATGAAATTTATTGATAATGAACGTGTAACTGATCCAAGAATTAATTTAGCAATTGAAGAGTATGCTTTAAGGCATCTACCAATTGATGATACGTATTTACTTTTTTACGTTAATGAGCCGTCAATCATCGTAGGCAAAAACCAAAATACAATTGAAGAAATAAATAAAGAGTATGTGGAAAAGAATCATATTCATGTTGTCCGACGCCTTTCCGGAGGTGGGGCGGTGTATCATGATTTAGGAAATTTAAATTTTAGTTTTTTGACGAGAGATGACGGAGAAAGCTTTTCTAATTTCCAGAAATTCACCTCACCTGTTATTCATGCACTTCAAAAGCTAGGTGTTAATGCGCAATTAAGTGGGCGTAACGATATTCAAGTGGGTGAAAAGAAAATTTCGGGTAACGCACAGTATACGACAAAGGGACGAATGTTTAGTCACGGTACGTTGTTACTTGATTCAGAAATTGAAAAAGTGGTGGATGCATTAAAAGTAAACGCTGAGAAAATACGCTCTAAAGGTATTAAATCCATTAGAAGTCGGGTAGCTAATATTAATGAGTTTTTAGAAAATAAATTAACAGTAGATGAATTAAAGAAAGTGCTATTAGACGATATCTTTTCTGGTGGCGATGTGGAAACATATAAACTCACGGAAAATGATTGGGAAGGGATTAAGCAAATATCAAATGAAAGATATGGTAACTGGGATTGGAATTATGGAAAGTCTCCAAAGTTTGACTTGCATCGTTCTAAACGATTTGAAGGGGGCACGATTGATGTTCGACTAAATGTGTCCAAAGGGAAGATTACTGAGTGTAAAATATTTGGTGACTTTTTTGGTGTAGGAGAAGTAAGTGATGTGGAAGAATTACTGACAGGTGTTAAATATGAAAAAAATGCCCTTCACGAGGCTTTGGCAGATGTTGATATGAGCTATTACTTTGGGAAGGCTCCACGTGAAGGATTAATAGAACTCATATATTAGTTAAAAAGGCGCTGTCTTCAAGTTTCATTTTTTGAAGATCGCGCCTTTTAAAATTGGTTTCTACCACCAGTATTAGACTTGTTTTTACTTAATAGCAGCAGTAAGTGCTACGTCTACCATGTCATTAAACGTGCTCTGGCGCTCTTCAGAACTCGTTTCTTCACCAGTTAAAATATGATCACTGACTGTCAGTACAGATAAGGCATTGGCATCAAAGCGAGCTGCAATGGTGTAAAGGGCGGATGTTTCCATTTCTACTGCTAATACTTGATGATTAGCAAGAAGCGGAATTAAATCCTTGTCCTCATTATAAAAAACATCGCTCGTAAAAACACTGCCAACTTTAACATTTAACTCATGAGCAGTTGCTCCTTCATAAGCTTTTTTAAGTAAATCAAAGTTAGCGGTTGGTGCAAAATCAATCCCTTTAAAATGATGCTGATTCACGCCTGAGTTGGAAGTAGCACTCATAGCAATGATAACGTCTCGTACTTTGACATCCTTTTGAATTGCTCCGCATGTCCCTACCCGAATCAGGTTTTTGACCCCATAGCTGTTAATTAATTCATGGACATAAATTGAAATTGAAGGTACACCCATGCCTGTCCCTTGAACAGAAATTCGGTTACCTTTATATGTCCCTGTAAAACCGAGCATTCCTCTTACTTCATTATAACAAGTTACATCGGTTAGAAAATTTTCTGCGATATATTTTGCGCGAAGAGGATCACCTGGCAATAAGATGGACTCTGCAATGTCACCTTGTTTTGCTCCAATATGTACACTCATCTCATATAGCCTCCTTCATAAAAGTTCATGATTAACCTTAAAAATACCATAGAAATACAGAAAAAAGCAAAATAAATGGCTAAATAGATCGAATAATATTGAGAACTTGATGTAGCTTTTCCTATGGAAGGAATATGAGACATAGGACTTATTGATAAACTCTCTAAAATAAGCGGATTTCCCTACTTGGTATGGTATATTAGTCGTATATGATACGATCGAATGAGGTGGAAAGATGGAAGTAATTAATAGTTTAAATTGGGAGGAAACCATTATTGGCCGAGTACTTGCTGATGATGTCGTTTCTCAATCAGGTCATTTTTTATTGAGAAAAGGGACCGTTTTAACCCATTGGCATCTTAATATTTTAAAAAATCATAGTATTGAAGAGATACGATTAAAAGAACAGACAGAACCACCTGTTAGTTTAGAGTTAAAACAAGTTTTTAAACATAAGGAACCACTGTCTACTCATTATTATGAAAACATTAAAGAGATTAAAAGGCTTTTTCAGGATGCTATATCTAAACAAGTACCTTCTTTACAAGAATTTATGGTACCTTTCACACCTTTAATGGAAACTGTGCTGAAAGGCCCAGATATTTTCTTAGAGTTGCGACATATAAAAGGCCATGATGAGTATACATTTCGCCATTGTTTAAATGTGGGTCTTCTATCGGCCACTATTGGAAAAATTTTACGCTATCCGCACAGTGAGACAGTAAAATTAGGAACAATGGGATTTTTACATGATATTGGAAAAATGAAAGTGTCATTGCAAATATTGAATAAGGAAGATACGCTGACGGAGGAAGAGTTTAAAGAAATCCAAAATCATACGATTTATGGCCGAGATATCTTGAACGAAATGCAAGGAACCAGTGAAGATATTATTAATGGTGCTCTTTATCATCATGAAAGAATGAACGGTTCAGGCTATCCTTTTGGAATTAGGAAACAAGAGATTCCTTTTTTAGCGCAAATTATTGCGGTAGCAGATGTGTATGACGCTATTTCTTCTGATAGAATTTATCGTGATAAATTTACACCTTTTGAAGCACTTGACGAGTTAGTACAGGAAGTATATAAGGATAAGCTCAATGGCGAAATTGTTTTCCCATTTGTTTCTCACATTCTTAATGGCTACATTGGAAAAGAAGTGGAATTGAGTAATGGTGGTAAAGGAGAAATCGTTCAACTGTTTATGGAAGAAATTAACCGTCCACTTATTAAAGTAGGAGACGATTTTATTGATTTAAAAACAGAGCGACAACTTCATATAAAAGATGTTTATATTCCAGATAAAAATTTTGCATTTAACTCTAATAAAGAGGACATATAATCACACCTTTTTAAAACCTTGGCATGCCAAGGTTTTTTAGTTTGTCTTTACTGAGGGAACAAAAAACCTAAGTCCTTATTGAAGACAGGACTTAGGAGGTGGACGGAAAACTATTTTTGCTCTACACCGAGAACACGATTTACACGTTTACGAAGCATTTTCATACCACCGCCACCTGCTTGAAAGTGGCGTAGTTGACCATCTTTATCAAACACGTAATAGGCGGGCACATATTGATTTTCAAACGCATCAGTCAATTTATGTTCACTGTCAACGTATATCGGTTGGCTAATGTCATGTTCCTTGGCAGTAGCTTCGATAGTACTCAAATCAAGGTCCTTTTCAGAGCGAGGCATATGGACAGCGATCACATTCAGCTCATCTTTGTATTCGTCACGAAAAGTATTCACATCAGGCATAGCATCTTTACAAAGGCCGCAGCTTACAGACCAAAAGTGAATGAGAGTTGGTTTGTCACCTATTAGCTCTGTTTTTGATGTTTCACCATTTAACCAAGTGGTTGCACCGTCTAGTTCTGGCATTGGTTCACGTAGCTTCATTTAAAACACTCCTCATAAATTAAAAATCTTCTACTTATTACTCATCTCATATAGTAAGGGATATGAATGAACGGTCTAGGGAGTTCTATGTCCCCTTTTATAAAGTAGCTTGTCCAGGCTTCCAATTTGCAGGACAAAGTCCGCCAGTTTGCAGCGCTTGAAGGACACGTAAAGTTTCATCGACATCGCGTCCGATATTATTGTGATTGACAACTGAATACATCAATTCACCTTCAGGGCTGATGATGAAAAGTCCTCTTAGGGCCACACCTTCGTCTTCAATAAGAACACCGTATTCGCGAGAAACAGTATGGTTCGTATCAGCAGCCAGTGGATACTTGAGGTCGCCTAGACCATTATTATCACGGTGTGTATTGATCCACGCTAAATGTGTGTGAACGGTATCAGTTGAAACTCCGATGACTTCAGCATCTAAATCTTCAAATTCGTCGTATCGATCACTTAATGATGTAATTTCTGTTGGACAAACATGAGTAAAATCCATTGGATAAAAGAACAGCACTGTCCATTGGTCTTTTTTCATGTAGTCTTCTAAAGATACTTTACTAAATTCTTTATTAGGCATGACAGCTTCCATCTCAAATCTTGGTGCCTGTTTAGCTACCATTCGCTTATCTGACATCGTTATCTCTCCTTGATAATAATAGTTATTATTTTGTACACAATTTATTCTTACATTCGCGTATCTACATGTCAAGTGAAAAGGTTCACTATCTTATTAAACCTTAAATATTATTATATATAAAGCTAATTATTTAATTCAACTAATGTGCTCATCTACTTATGTGGAACCAATTCTCAATGCGATCACTGATTCTCATTTACAGAGTATTTAGTCTGAATAGCTTTAAGCAGCTCTTCTTTAGAGATGTGAGGGGAGGTTAATTCAAGGCCTTCGCTATATAACAGCATGTCTTTGAATAGGGGGCTCGGCTTATACCCAGCCTGTTTTAAATCTTCCCCATCTATTGTTCGTCTCAAGGTTTCCCGCTTGAGGATATAATTAAACAGCTTCGTTGTATTTTTTTCAGTAAAAATTGAAAACCATGCTATGAGTGGCTCTTTATTAATATGAGAAAATGTCATATGTAAGTCCATTAACGTCAAACTTAATAAATACTCTAAATCAACTTTTTGGTTTGTAAGTGATTGGAACGTATCTAATGTTTTAATGTCTTCCTTTGTTAGGCAATAATCATACAACTCTGCAAAGCTCTCTTTATTCATAGTTGTCAATAAAGCCATATAACAAATCCATATAGATGAGTGAACGGCCACACTTTTATCACGAAGAACTACCTGCCAGCCTGCAAGAGTTTTAATATGTTTTACTGATAGGTCAATGTCTAAAGGAGTTTGGAACAAATAATCTAATAATGAAAAGGTGTCCATACGACTCACACAAATTAAAGGATCTTCTTCGTTAAATAAACGTATGAGTTCACTTGCAAGACGAGGTTTTGAGACAGAATGAATATGGGTGACAGATTCATGAGCAAGTCGTTCAGTATTTTTCGATAAGCGAAAGTTAAAACGTGATTCAAAACGAATGGCCCGCAAAAGTCGTGTAGGATCTTCTACAAAGCTTAAATTGTAAAGAACACGCAATTGCTGCTTTTGTAAGTCTTTTAAACCGTTAAAGTGGTCTAATAATTCACCGAAAGCTTCTTCGTGAAGGCAAATAGCCATAGCGTTAATTGTAAAATCTCGTCTATATAAGTCTTCCTTAATAGTGGAAAGCTCGACATTAGGTAGGGCGGCTGGGAAATCGTAGTATTCTGTTCGTGCACTTGTTAAATCGACTTTGTAACCATTAGGGTGCTTCCAAGTAGCCGTACGAAACGTTTCATGGGTTCTAACGTGACCGCCGTAGTGTTTTTGCATATGAAGTGCAAAGTCAATCCCATCGCCTTCAACGACGACGTCCATATCTTCGTTACGTCGGTGCAGAAGTAAATCTCTAACCGCTCCTCCGATTAAATAAGCACGCATAGATAGCCTTCCAGCCTCCTTTCCAAGCAGTTGTAACACATTATAAATAGTAGAAGGCAATTGTTTTTTCATCGTCTGTGTCAGCTGTCTTTTTAAAGGCACAGAGGTATGCTGAATAGCATGTACGCTATTTTTATTAATTCCATGCATAGCTTGAATAATATCCGTTCTTGAAACGATGCCAATGAGCTGGCCTTTATGAATAACAGGCAATCTTCCAACATGTTCTTCAATCATAAACTCTCGGATAGTACTGATTTTTTCATGAAGATCAATTGTAATTGGAGAGTGACTCATATAACCTTTTACAGGTGCATGTCCTAAATCGTGATGAAGAGCTTTATCAACATCTCTTCGGGAAATGATACCGATAACCTTTTTATCTTCTACGACGGGAAAGCCTGTATGTCCATAGCGATACAGCATTTTAGAAACTGTTTCAATAGTTGTATCTGGGGCTACTACGCGAACAGGTGATGACATTATATGCTTAGCAGTCATAGCATCTTCAACGGTAGTAGGAAGATGCGCTCTGATCTCAGTTATGATAGATGTAAGGTGTTTGCCATTAACTGATGCAGCAGCAGCTTTTTCATGTCCACCACCATTAAAGTGTCTAATAACAGGTAGGACGTTGATTCTGTCATTATCTGCTCTGGCCGTTATAAAAGTTTTGTTCCCCATTGTCACCACTGAATAGACAGCATCAGCCCCTGTAACTTGAAGCAACTTCTTTGTGATGACAGAGAGGTGACCAGTATATGATTTTTGAATATGAGATGCAATAATTATATCAGTTCCATCAATTGAAACGAGGTCATTATGATCTACTAATTGTTGAAAAAGAGAAAGTTGCTCCTCCGTTAATGGAGCATCACGGAACTGTTCAATAACGCGCAAATTAGCCCCTTGTTCTAAATGGAATGCAGCAGCAGCTAAATCTCGTGACGTTGTATTTTCATAGGTGAAAGCCCCTGTATCTGAATAAACACCTAAGCCAAAAAGAGTGGCCTCTAAAGGGGAGACAGAGAGTTCTTGTTGCTGAATTAATTCAGTTAAAAGAGTGATGGTCGCCCCAACATGATCGACCTTTCCTTCAGTGTATGACACAGTTTCTTCTGTCTGAGGATGATGATCATATACGTGGTAAGTCACGTCAGGAGGTAGCTTATCAGCTACGTCACCCAACCTGTTAATACTGTTAGTATCAACAAGTATTAATACGTTAATTTTTGCCCATGGAACCTCTGACAATGGTTTAAATGTAAATGTATCTTTATAAATAGCTAAAAAATGGTTAACTTCAGGGGCTACTTTGGCAGGTAGTATAATGTCAGCTTCAGGATATAATTTTTTAGCAGCAATCAAAGAGGCGAGCCCATCAAAATCCAGATTGCTGTGAGAAAATATCGTTTGCATGTCATCTCCTCCAGCTTGTGATAGTATGTTTACTATTTAAACATATTTCTGAATGAAACGCCTTCCTAATTAGGAAGGCGTTTTTAAAGGATAGACAACTAAATGAAGGTTAAAACATGTAGTTATCGCGAAAAACCTAGTATAAAACTTTTTTCTTTAAAGCTATTATAATTTTTTAAAACGGAAATGGCTGATCATTAAAATAGAAAGTGATAAAATGAGAAACATGAAAAGGGGAGGCGAAAAAGAATAGCTAAACAGGAAGCTTATAGTTAGAAGGCACCCTGCTCCAGTGATGGGAAGACCGATAAAAAATCCAGATGAATTAGAAATGTTAAACTGGGCGAGGCGTATGGCACCGCAAATGATAAAAAAAATCGAAGCCATTGCACCAGCTGCTCCAAATTGATAGAGTACTGAATTAAAGAGAAGAAGCGAAGGGGCTACCCCAAAAGATATTAAGTCACATAATGAGTCCAATTGCTTGCCTAATTCCGATTGAATATTCATTTTTCTAGCAACTTTACCATCAAGCAAGTCAAGGATAGCGGCAGTGCTAATAAATGCCACTGTCAAACCTGTATGCCCTTGAAGTAGAGAAAGGAGCGCAAGACTTCCAAAGCCCAAATTCATAATTGTAATGACATTAGCCGTTTGACTACGTAAGCGTTTAACTGTACTGTCAAAAAAATGCTGCAACAGGACCATTTAAGATCACTCCTATGTAATTTGAGAACACTAAGCTATAATAAATGTTAATTATACCATAATAAGTAGAGAGGTACTATGAAATTAGTTACTCGAGAAAGGAAGTTTAATAAGGTATGAAAAAAAAGTTATATCGACTTATGCTTGAACTCACTCATAATCCATTATATAACTATATGCTAAAAAAGGCAGCTACACACTCATGGAGTCGGAAGGCTATTCCTTCCTTCTCCAAAACGTTTAATATTAATACTAATGAGGTAGCTCGACAGCCAGCAGAGTTTGATCATTTGAATGATTTTTTTAGTAGAGAATTAAAAGAAGGGGCCCGTCCAGTTAGTCAAGGGCTCAATGAGATTGTGAGTCCAGTTGACGGTGTTTTGTCGGAGGTAGGGGATATCACAGATAAAACGCTTATGCATATTAAACAGAGACCCCATTCCTTAGTAACGATGCTCGGCCTTAAAGGTGCTGTGGATACGTATTTAGGAGGAAAGTATTTTGTCTTTTATCTATCACCTAAAGACTATCATCGTATTCATGCCCCTTATTCGGGATATGTTAGACGGCGTTGGGCTCTAGGGCGGTACTCAGAACCGGTCAATCACTTAGGTTTTAATTTTGGACAAGAGCCGTTAGCAACGAATTATCGTTTGATTACAGAGTTTGAAAGTTCTAAACATCGTTTTGCTGTTGTAAAAATTGGGGCATTAAATGTGAATAGTATTCATTTGACACATACTGAGCCATATACTGAAAAAGGTGATGAAATAGGCTATTTTTCGTTTGGTTCTACGGTCGTTTTATTATTTCAACAAAATACGGTCAAATTAGCACAATGGATTGCCGAGGCTAATAAAAGCAATGTTCCAATTAAACAAGGTGAAACGATTGGGGTATGGTCAAATCAGGAAGAGGGATCGTCCTAACCTATGTAGTGTGAAATTTTTCAAAAAAACGAGGCGGGAGCTTATCCCGCCTCGTTTAAAGAATTTATTTCCCATAGGGAATATGTGCTGTATTAATGATCAGCTTTTGATTTTTGCTGATTAATTGCATCAGCTAAATCATCTTGCGTGCTTTTTTCAGACATTTTTACGTTAACATTATATGCTGAGCGGGCTATCATAAACGCAGCTACTGGAGCCGTCATAAATACAAATACAATTGTGAGTAGCAGTTTACCAACAAACATGCCATGAATCACAAGAAAGTATAGAAAAACCCCAAGGATAACACTAATAACTCCGAGTGTGGCGCTTTTAGTTGCAGCGTGGAGCCGTCCGTAAACATCAGGTAAACGAAGAATACCTATAGATCCTAAGACACTTAGCAGGCCCCCTAATAAAAGAAAGATACTAATGATTATCTCTATCAAGAACCACACCCCCCTCAATAAATTTTGCGATCGCTACTGAGCCGATAAAAGCAAGAATAGCTAGTACGAGGACGACTTCAGCATAAGCGATTGTATCTTGAATTAATAGCAAAATAGCAGTAAAGCCAATGAGATTAATTCCGATTGTATCTAAAGCTGTTAGACGGTCTGACATGCTAGGACCGATAAGAGCACGAATAGTACAAGCAAAAATAGAAAGGGACATTAATATTAGTACAATTATTGCAACAGTCGTTAACATTAATGCGTCACCTCCATAATCGCTTTTTCAAATGAATCATGAATCTCGGCAATCGCCTTTTCTTTGTCAGGTACGTGAATGGAGTGGACAAATAAAGTTCGACCATCTTTCGAAAAATTCATCGTTAAAGTTCCAGGAGTAAGAGAAATCAGATTAGCTAAAAGTGTGACTTCCCAATCAGTTTTAAGTTTTGTCGGTACAGCAATTATCCCTGGTTGAATGTCTGGGTTCGGACTTAACACGATTTTTGTCATATCAATATTAGACAAGATAAGTTTATAAAGAAACAGCACTAATAGTTTAAATACTGCTACAACACGTCGGAAATAAAAATCGAAGTGTAAAAACCTTCTTAGGACAAACAAAAGTAATAAACCAACGATATAACCAAGCACAAACTCTACGACAGTATACTCGGTCCTTAACAACATCCATACTAAAGCTAAACCTATGTTTAATAAAATTTGAAAGGCCATGGCTACTACTCCTTAAGCACAGAATTAATATAGTCGGAAGGGTCCATAAGTTGCTCAGCAAGTTCCAATGAAAACTGGATAAATGGTTCAGCAGCTACCCCTAAAATAATGGTTAAAGCAACTAATGGTAGGGTAGTAACTAACAGTTTACCGACCTTTTTATTTTTTGCATCTGGGTCAGGTGCTTTAACTTCTCCCCAAAATGACGTCATGAAAATCTTAAGCATGGAGAACAATGTTAAAACACCAGTAATAAGACTGACTGCAATAATAAAATAATGTCCTGCTTCTAAACCAGCTACAACGAGAGCAAACTTCCCAAAAAATCCACTTAAAGGCGGGATACCTGCTAATGAGAAGGCTGTAATAAAGAAAAGCCAACCGACATATGGGTGTGTTTTTAGTAAACCGCTCATCTGTTTTAAATGGGAGGTGCCTGTGATTTTTTCAGCAATTCCTGCATAGAGGAACAAAGCTGATTTTACGATAATGTTATGGACGAGAAAATAGAATGTTCCGGCAATAGCTAATGGTGTGAAGATCCCGATTCCCATAATCATATATCCTACCTGACTAACGATATGAACAGCAAGGATACGTTTAAAGTCAAACTGAGATACGGCACCAAGCACCCCGATAAACATTGTTAAACCGCCGATAATGAGTAAGATTTGGAACACAAGCTGATCATGCGGGAAAATAAGTGTATACGTCCGCATAATCGTGTAGACACCAACCTTTGTTAACAATCCTCCAAATAGCGCTGCAATGGCAGCAGGAGGGGCAAAGTAGGAGTGAGGAAGCCAGTAATATAGCGGGAAAATCGCACTTTTAGTCCCGAATACAAATAGGAAGACTACCGCAATAACTGACACAACACCTGATTGTTCCAACTCAGCTACTTTTTGAGATAAATCGGCCATGTTTAATGTTCCAGTGACTCCGTAAAGATAGGCTACAGCTGTAATAAAAAACATAGATGAAACAGTGTTTATAATGACATACTTCAAAGACTCGCGAAGTTGATACCTTTTACTTCCCATTGATATGAGAATGAACGAGGCAATTAACATAACCTCGAAAAAGACAAAAAGGTTAAATAAATCCCCAGTTAAAAATGAACCGTTAACCCCTACCATTAAAAAAAGGAAAAAGGGATGGAAATAATTCTTTTCTCGTTCTGCAGAAAACGTCTGAAAAGCAAAAAACAAACAGACAATTGAAAGCAGAGCGGAAAGGGTGACGAGTGAACTGGATAATAAATCAGCTACTAGTACTATACCAAATGGTGCTGGCCACGCACCCAATTCAATGGTTTGAATACCATCTGTATATACAACATATGTCATATAACTTGCAACTACAAGCATCGAACTCGTGGCAATGACACTGGCCACGCGCTGAATTTGTTTGGAGTTCTTGAAGAATATTAAAATAATACCGACAAGAAGTGGTATGAGTATTGGTAGAATGACTAAGTTATTCATCTTCAGTTCCCCTTAATTCATCGAAATTATCTGTTTTGTGCTCTTTATATGTTCGATAGGCCAATACGAGCATAAAAGCAGTGATACCGAAGCCGATAACGATCGCAGTTAAAATGAGCGCTTGTGGCAGCGGATCAGAATAGGTTGACGCCTCTTCCCCTAAGAGGGGAGGAGCTCCTTGTTGTAGTCCTGATAGTGTTAAAAGCAGTAAATGGGCACCATGTGAAATAACAACTACTCCAATAATAACCCTTAATAAACTTTTAGACAAAATCAAGTAAGTTGCTACCGTAAAGAGGACGCCGATCGTTAAAATCATTAATATTTCCATCAGCTATCATCCTCCGCAATTGTTAAAATAACGAGTAAAGTAAATCCAACGACCACTAGATATATTCCTAAATCAAAAGGAAGAGCGGTCGTTAATTCCGTTTCGCCTAAAATGGGTATTTGATAATAATTAAAGAACTGTTTTAAGAACGGGCGACCTAGAAACATGCCGACCATACCGGTTAAGACAGCTAGTAGTAATCCAGAGGCGATGATTTTTGCATAATTAAACGGCAATACTTTTTTAATTGTCTTAATATCAAAGCTTAAGAAAAGTAGCACTAGTGCTGATGCCGTCATTAGGCCCCCGATAAAGCCGCCACCAGGATTGTTGTGCCCAGCGAAAAAGAGAAAGATGGAAAATGCTAGAATAATAAACGCCACAATTCTCGTAATAACATGTAATTGAACGGGAGTATTTTTCATTAGACATCTTCTCCTTTCCGGGCTTTAAATTTAATAAGGACAACGACTCCTAAAGCGACAATACCTAAAACGAGAACTTCTAACAACGTATCAAGGCCACGGAAATCAACCAATATGACGTTAACAATATTATTCCCACCTGCTAACGCGTAAGAATTCTCTACAAAGAAATCAGAAATAGGGCTAATTGGGTTTTCATAGCTATACGCATGCACACTCAAGGCTGTTAGTGTCACAACGAGCCCAACGCCGAGTGAAATGATGAGATTAGATAACCTGAAGACAGGCTTAAACGTCTCTTTGCGTAATTCAGGCAAGTGATAAAACACGAGCAAGAATAAAACAACCATGACTGTTTCTACGAGCAGTTGGGTCAACGCAAGGTCAGGTGCCCGGAAGACGACGAAAAGCAGGGCTACGAGAAAACCGACTACACCCATTAAAACAATAGCAGAAATACGTTTTGAGACAAACGGAATGACAATTGTAGACAAGATTAGTGAAAGGGACACCAAATACATATAAGATGGTATCTCAGTCGTGTTTGTAAAATCCACAGCAAGAGCGTTACTCTGCCATAACATGAAACTAACAATAGCAATTAAGAAAATAAACATGTATGAAAAGTAATCGCGTAAACGCCCTGTCATTTGTACATTATTCACTACAGAGGAACCATTGATTAATCCTGTGAGACCATTATCATAAAGCCAATTCAAAGGGTCTCTCTCTCGTAAATAGAAAGTGGTGTCTTGCCACTTTTTCTGGTTTAAGAATATGAACGTTCCAAAGAAAACAACACCCATTGTCATGAATAACTCAGTATTAAAACCGTGCCAATGGTAAATGTTCACATAAAATTGTTCACCTGGAGCTGTGAGACCAGGCATAATCGACTGCATGACAGGTTCAATAATTGTATAGGAAAGTAAATTAGGGAACAATCCAAATACAACTACTAATGATGCCAAAATAATTGGTGAAATTAGTAAACCAATTGGAGCTTCATGAGCCGCTTTATCGAGTTTTTCAGGCTGATGTTCACCCGTAAATGTTTTGAATAGCATAATCATGCAATAGATGAAAGTGAATACACTAGCAATCCATGCGACAACAGGGAAAATAATTCCTAAATTGCCTACGTTAAAGACATCAAGGGTGGCACTATTTAACGTTCCAGTAAAAAACATCTCTTTACTCAAGAAGCCATTAAAAGGCGGTAATCCAGCCATTGAAGCTATTCCAATGAGGGAAATAGTGAATGTAATTGGCATGATTGTCATGAGACCGCCAAGTTTTCTAATATCCCTCGTGCCTGTTTCGTGATCAATGATACCAACGACCATAAACAGACTCCCTTTAAAGGTAGCGTGATTGATAAGGTGGAACACTGCAGCAAGAACAGCCACTATCGGTAAAGAAGTGCCGTCAATGATCTCATAATGATAACCAGCAGAACCAAGGCCTAATAAGCTCATAATTAACCCGAGTTGACTTATGGTGGAAAATGCAAGAATTCCTTTCAAATCTTTTTGCCTAACAGCAGACACTGACCCCCATATTAACGTAAATAACCCGAAGGTAGATATGATCCAAAACCATTCAGCTTGACCACCAAACACTGGAGTCATACGAGCCACTAAATAAATACCAGCTTTAACCATTGTAGCCGAGTGTAAGTAAGCACTAACAGGCGTAGGTGCTTCCATAGCATCTGGCAGCCAAATATGAAATGGAAATTGGGCTGATTTTGTAAAGGCTCCTAATAAAATTAATAGCATAGCAGGAATGAATAAAGGGCTTGTGACAATGACGTCAGCCATTGCAATAATTCCTCTTATACTGAATGTGTCTGTCATTAAGTACATCAAAGTAAAACCAGCGAGCATAGAGAATCCGCCGGTTACGGTAATCAACATAGACTTTTGAGCGCCATAACGGGATTTCTCTTTGTGAAACCAGTATGCGATAAGCAGTGATGATGCGAGACTGGTAATTTCCCAGAACACATACAAGACAATCAAGTTATCTGATAATACGACGCCGAGCATAGCTCCCATAAACATCATTAAATAAACATAGAAGTTGTTAAGCGGTTCTTCTTTTTTATTGGCGATATAATATATTGAATAAAGAACGACGAGCGTTCCTATTCCGGTAATTAACATGGCAAAAAGAAGGCTCAAACCGTCGAGGTAAACGGTAAAATTAATGCCAAGAGAAGGAACCCAAGAGACAGTATGACTAACTGTTTCCATAGGTGATCCGTCTAACGGCAAGTATTGAAAAAGGTAAATAAATAAAATTAATGGTAACGGTAAAATGAACCAGCCTGTATGAAGATGGCGGAATTTTTTGTAAATAATCGGCACAAAAATCGCCATAATAAATGGTGCTAAAGTTACAAAATGAAGCGTTGACAAGTGATAAACCTCCTTAATTGTATTCATATCCTGATATGATATATAGGCTTTTGGGAGTATACAGACAAATATTCATTCAGTCCTATGTATTAAATTCAAGTAAAATTATAATATAAATCAATTTTCGTTGCACCCCTGACACTCTCTAATTAAGAGGATTAGACTTTTTCTTTTAAATATGAAGAAACTAAGAAAAATAGGTAAAAAAACTTTTTTTCTTAAGATGTTAAAAACTAAAGTGAGACCGTTATCATTAGAGGATTTCAATCATTGGATGACATGATAAACATTATTTCAAAGAAATGATAGTATGTGATCAGCTGCTTAAATAGAAAGTGTATAAAAAAAAATCATCCGACCCATCCTTATAAAAAGGAGTGAGAATGGATGAAAATAAAGACGAAGGCAATGATAGCTTTATGTATTTTTCTACTTATAATCCTTGGAGGCGCAGTTGGGCAAAGTATCGTGTCAAGAGAAATGCTTGAAAGGCATGGAAATTATGAAGAATATGAAGGGTTTATCCTCAATGACTTTTTGAGAAATGACCAACGATTTTCACCGAGAGAATATATTAAGGTCATTCCTATTAAGGATCAATAGTCGTGGGCTTTTTACAAGTGAATTTGTTTATTAAATTTAGAACGCCGTTCAATTTCTTCAGCTATTAAATTTATGAAGTCCTCTGCTAAGTTTAAGTCTTTGGCTTTTACGTACGTTTCTATTAGAAGTTCATCCGATAAATCGGCTAATGCGCCATACTTTTTCATGTGCCCACCCCTATTTCATCATATCGTCAGTGCATTGAAAAATCCTAAATAATCGTCTATCCTCGTAAAATACTGAGATAATCAGTGATACATCCGAGGATTATTTTTGATGTTATAGCTTATTGTAGGTAGCAAATCATAACGCAACCCGGTGGTTTAGATCTAAAGTACGGAAGGGTTGTCCCTTTATGAAACGCCAATAACGCGTGTGTTGCATAGATATTACCATGAATTGTAAAGCATCTCAAATAACGTTTTATCCACATTTACGGTGGGTATCTTTGTGGATATAATGTTAATATCCTTCAATTGACTAATAGATATAAGTGTTAAGATGTGTAAAAACTTATCCACAGATTTGGACGGGTGTTATGAATTGTCGAAAATTATTTTTTAGTTTTTTTATTCTGTTTGAAATTAACGTTTGAATACAGGTATTATAGACAAGAACAACTGTATGGCTAATTTGTCGATAAACTAGGAGGCATATGAGTGTTAAAACAATTTATTCCAGACCAGTACGTTAAATCGGTGTTTGAGATTTCTATTGAACAGCTTAAAGAACAGGGTGTAAAAGGGATTATAACTGATCTTGATAATACATTAGTGGAATGGGACAGAGCTGATGCCACAGAAAGACTCATTGAGTGGTTTGAACTTTTGAGAGCGCAAGGCTTTCAGATTGTCATTGTGTCCAATAATAATGAAAAACGTGTCAAACATTTTGCTGATCCGCATAAGATTACATTTATTCACAGTGCTCGTAAACCTCTAAGTAAAGCATTTAAAACGGCTGTTAAGTTAATGAACTTAAAAAGGGAAGAGACGGTCGTGATTGGTGATCAACTTTTAACTGATATTCTTGGCGGGAATCGTGCCGGGTTCCAAACTATATTAGTCGTTCCCGTTGCCCAAACAGATGGTTTTCTAACAAAATTTAATCGCCGGATTGAAAGGCGTGTGTTTCATACGATGAAAAAGAGGGGGTTGATCGAATGGGAGAATTCAGACGAGAAGAACTGATTTGTTCAGGGTGTGGTGTTAAGATACAGACTAATAATAAGGGAGGATTAGGATATACCCCGCCATCTGCCTTGAAAAGAGAGGTGATTATTTGTCAGCGATGCTTTCGCTTGAAACATTACAACGATGTGCAAGATGTGCCGTTAACGGATGATGATTTTCTAAAAATATTAACAGAACTAGGACAGAAAGAAGCACTCATTGTTAAGATTGTAGATATCTTTGATTTTGACGGAAGTTGGCTTCCTGGGCTCCATCGCTTTTCCGGTAAAAATCCAGTCCTTCTCATCGGGAACAAAGCTGATTTGCTACCTAAATCAGTGAAACATTCTAAAGTCATTCAGTGGATGAAAAAAGCGGCAAAAGAGTATGGACTAAAGCCTGCTAATGTCCATTTAATGAGTGCAAAAACAGGTGAGGCTATTATGGAGGTAGCCAATTTAATTGACCAAGAACGTCAGGGAAAAGATGTTTATATTGTCGGATGTACCAATACAGGTAAGTCAACTTTCATTAACAGAGTATTAAAAGAGTTTGGTGCGGAAGACGATATGCTTATTACAACCTCCAATATACCGGGCACCACTTTAGACATGATTGACATCCCTTTAAATGATGGATCATTTCTGTATGATACCCCTGGAATTATTAATCATCATCAAGTAGCCCATTTACTTGATAAAAATGAGTTAAAAGTTGTTTCGCCTAGTAAAGAAATTAAACCGAAAGTTTTTCAACTCAATCCAGGACAAACACTATTTTTTGGAGGAATAGGGCGTGTTGACTTTGTCAGTGGTGAACCACAATCACTCATTGTTTACATATCAAATGATTTAACTATTCATCGAACAAAAACTGAAAAAGCGGATAGCCTTTATGAGAACCATTTAGGGGAGTTATTATCTCCGCCTGTTGAAGAAAATAAAGAAGAATTTCCACCATTGGTAGGGAAAGATTGGAAAGTACCTGAGGGTAAAGTGGACCTCGTCTTCTCAGGATTAGGGTGGGTAACTATTAGCGGAAGTGGTAGTGGTGTTAGAACGTATGCACCTAAAGGTGTTGCAGTAAGTATGCGCCCGGCTATTTTCTAAGTGAGCTGATGGGAGAGGAGGAATCTTAATTGAAACAACTATATGGGGTTATTGGCTGTCCTATCAGTCACAGCCTTTCACCTGTTATGCATAAAGCGGCGTATGAAGAGTTGTCGATTAACGCTGACTACCACGCTTTCCATGTGAAAGAGAAAGATTTAAAAGAAGCTATAAACGGGATTCGTGCATTAGGGATACAAGGAATAAATGTTACTATTCCTCATAAAGTATCAATTATCCCTTACTTGGATGAGGTTGACCCATTAGCCGAGGAAATTGGTGCGGTGAATACTGTCGTGAATGTTGAAGGTAGACTTACTGGGTACAATACTGATGGAGAAGGATATGTTCATGGCTTGCTCCCTGTATTAATGAAAGATTTGGCTAATATGAGGACTTTAATCATAGGGGCTGGTGGAGCTGCAAGAGGGGTCTCTCTCACTCTTGCTAAGTACGGTGCAGGAGAACTATGTATTACGAATCGAACGGAGAGTAAAGCCAGTCAATTAGCTGCTGATTGTTGTAGATTTACAAAAGCAACTACGCTGCCACTTGAACATGTCGAAGCGGAGCTGACTGGATTCGATTTAATTATAAATACAACGTCGATTGGCATGGCACCTGATACTAATAGTATGCCTTTATCCTTGGAAGAATTGCGGCAAGATGTTATTGTGAGTGACCTTATTTATACGCCAATTAAAACACGGTGGTTACAAGTAGCAGAAGACAAAGGAGCCATTATTCAAAACGGATTGGATATGTTTGTTAATCAAGGTGCTCTTGCGTTTGAAAAATGGACTGGAAAAACTGCCCCAAAAGAGGTAATGAAGAAAAAAGTGTTAGAAAAATTAGGAGGAACTTCATGTTAACTGGTAAACAAAAGCGTTATCTTCGTAGTAAAGCTCATCATATCAAGCCGATTTTGCAAGTTGGAAAAGGCGGTGTCAACGAAAATTTGATTAAACAGGCGGATGACGCCTTAGAAGCTAGGGAACTTATAAAAGTAAGTATTTTACAGAATTGTGTGGAAAGTAAAGAGGAAGTCGCGCATTTTATATCCAAGGGAGCCCAAGCTGACATCGTTCAAATTATTGGTAATACGCTCGTTTTTTATAAAGAATCAAATGAGAATAAAACAATTACTCTGCCTTAAGTAACGGGGGATGACTGTGAAGAAAGTAGGCTTATTAGGTGGAACGTTCGATCCGCCTCATATAGGACACTTAGTAATGGCTGAGGAAGCAAGGCTAGAAAAATCTCTTGATGAAATTTGGTGGATGCCTAACCCTCTCCCTCCCCACAAAGAGATTAGCTCAGATACTTCAGAAGAAAGCAGACTTGATCTTGTTAAGAAAATGGTAGATTGTCATCCTTCATTTCGTCTATGTACATTTGAAATGGAGCGTACTCGCCCATCTTATACAACAGAGACGGTGAAAGCTTTGATGGAAGAGATGCCAACTATTCAGTTTTCTTTTATAATGGGTGGAGACAGTTTAGAGAATTTCCATAAGTGGTATAAGTATGACGAACTTAGTCAGCTACTTCCATTTATTGTAGTGGCTAGGCCTGGTTATCAGCCTAAACACCCGACATCATTTCGAGAACTTACCATTATAAAAAATATTAAGTTGGACGTGTCATCGACAGAGATTAGGAACAAAATTAAAGTTGGTTCTTTAAATCGTTTTCTGCTGACAGATGCTGTTTATGATTATATAAGGGAGTATCGTTTATATGAATGAAGCAGAGGCTTTATTAGTAGTGAAGCGAGCGTTAAAGCCGGAAAGGTTTTCGCACACCCAAAGGGTTGTTGAAACAGCCGCACATTTGGCAGATAAATATGGTGGAAACAAGAATACCATTAAATTAGCTGCTATTTTGCATGACTACGCTAAGAATCGCCCAGTAGAAGAGATGAAGAATATCGTGAAAACTATCGAAACTATTCCTAATGATGTGTTACTTTATGGAGATGAATTATTGCATGCTTTTGTTGGTGCTCATTACGTTAAAGAGGAATTAAGGGTAAAAGATGAGGCGGTATTGTCAGCTATATATTGGCATACTACTGGAAAAGAAAATATGACTGTTGAGGATAAAATCGTCTTCCTAGCTGATTTTATCGAGCCAGGAAGAACGTTTGAGGCAGCTGAAAAAGTCCGGATAACAGCGGCGCAAGATTTGGATAAAGCTTGCTTAGAATGTTTAATCCATACGATTTGTTATTTGACAAAAAAAGGCGTTCCTGTTTATCCGGCTACATTTAAAGCGTACAATGATTTTGTGATTAAAATAAGTAGCATGGAGGGTGAAAAGTAATATGCAATCTAAAGATAAGTTGGACTTAGCGGTGAAAGCGGTTGATGATAAAAAAGCGCATGCCATTACAGCGCTTGACATGAGAGGGGTATCGCTTGTTGCCGATTATTTTGTTATTTGCCACGGCAATTCGGAAGTACAAGTAGAAGCCATTTCAAGAGAAGTTAAAGATAGAGCCAATCTAGCAGGTCTAGATGTTAAGCGGTTAGAAGGACTAGAAGAAGCAAGGTGGGTTTTAATTGATTTAAATGATGTGATCGTTCATGTGTTCCATAAAGATGAACGGACGTATTATAATTTAGAAAAGCTTTGGGGAGATGCACAGACAATTGAATTGGAGAGTATTATTCAAGCTTAGTGTGTAGAAAAGAAAGGGACGCTGTAACTATGACATACGCTCATTTCGCATCATTGTATGATCGCCTAATGGAAGATGCTCCGTATACTAAATGGGTTTCATATGCGGAAAAACATCTACCTGCAGAGGGGAGAGTTCTTGATGTTGCCTGTGGAACTGGCACCTTTACTTTGATGTTGGCGCAAAAAGGGTTCCGAGTCAGTGGAACAGATATTTCTGGAGAAATGCTGGCTGTAGCAGAAGAGAAATCTCGAAAGATGCACGTTGCTACGCCATTCTTTTTACAAGATATGCGTTCTTTAGCAGGCTTTACAGAAATAGATGGGGTGACTTTATTCTGTGATGGGATTAATTACCTCCATGATGGAGAAGATGTGAAGCGAACATTTAAGACGATTTACAAAACGCTAAAACGTGATGGTATTTTATTGCTTGATGCACATACGCCATTCAAATTTGACCACTACTTTAATAATCAGCTCTATGGGATTGATGATGAAAATGTCTCATATATGTGGTTTTGTGATAAGGAAAAAGATCCTCTTTCAGTAAGACATTCTCTCACATTCTTTGTGAAAACTGATAATGGGCTGTACGAGAGAAAGGATGAGGAACACTTTCAGCGAACGTATCCTATTGAATCATACGTATCTTGGTTAGAAGAAGCTGGATATTCGCACATAGAAGTAACAGGGGACTTTGGTGCTAGACCATTGAGAGCGGATGATGAGAGACTTTTTATAAAAGCGAAAAAATAAGTAGTCAAATAATATTATTACCTGTATAATAAAGGAAGCTGAGCTTAGCTCCGCTTCCTTATTTATTTAGTAATGCCTTAATATGATCACGATCATGAGCATACTTCTTATGTGTCGCTTTAAACATGTTATGGAAAGTGTTTTTAGTATCTTCTTCTAAAACATCTAATCCCACCCCTGTCACGCCCCCTGGAACAGTTACTCTTTTTTGTAATGTAGCCAAATCAAATTGTTTTCCTCTAAGTAATTCACCATAAGCAATTAACATTGATTCCGTAATTTTTAACGCTGTCCCCTCTTTTATACCAGTTTCTTCCACTGCACCTTTGATCATTTGTCTTACTAAAAAACTGATAAAAGCAGGCCCACAGCTAGATAAATCAGAAGCTGCTCTTGTTATATCTGCAGTAATAGAGATTGGGGAAGATATGAGATTAAATAGTTGATTGAGTTCATTTTGTAGTCCATTTGAGCACCTGTTCCCGAAAGTCACTAATGATGGGCCTTGTAGAGATAAGTTAACAATGCTTGGAATAAATCGAACAACTGGTGTTTTAGTCTTATATAATATTTCTTCAGCTTCTTCAACTTGTAGCGGGCTTGTGATGGTAATAATGACGTGATGAGGTTTTAAGTAAGTTGACATATCTTTTAAAACTCCGACCATATCAGCAGGTTTTGTACAAACAAAAATCCAATCAGCATTATCAGCCAACGTACGACTATTCCTATGATCTGATATTTGTTTAAATTGGGCCTTTATTTTCTTCACTTTTTCAATGCTTCGATTGGTCACATGAATCATTTCTTCAGGAATTCCCGCTTTAACAAAAGATTCAAGTAAAATGCTTCCCATGCTCCCCGTTCCGATAAAACCCAATTGTTGCATGCTTAACATCACACCTCTCTAAATTGCTCGTTCTTAAAATCTTATGTATCTCTTTATAAATTCATGTCAAAAAGGAGAATTTTATGAAACGATTCATTCACCATCGATTATTTAGGCACCCTGTCTATCTGGTAGGGGCAATAATAGCTATTATCACTTTCCTTACCATTTTTTTCTTCACTAGTGAATCTGCTGAAAAGGAACATGCTAACGAGCTGACTGCCTTTTGGGAAGAGGAATATGAAGGAAAAGTGAATGAGGAAGTGGAGGAGCTCACTCAAGATATTATCGTAGATATTAAAGGAGAAGTGGCCAAACCAGGAATTTATAAAATGCAGCCAGATGATAGAGTGAATAATGTGGTTGCAAAGGCAGGAGGGTTTACCGATGAAGCGAATATAGAGGTCATTAACCTTGCTCAAAGGTGCTATGATGAGATGGTAATAGTGGTTCCGTCGTCTACAGATGATTCAGAAGGGACGTTGCCTCATTTAGCTGTAAGCGGTAGTGAGAATGAGGAAGGTATTTTTCTCAATGAAGCAACACTGGACGATTTGACCTCCTTACCTGGTATTGGACCAGCAAAAGCGGAAGCCATCATCTCCTATCGAGAAGAGCATGGACCATTTCAAACGAAGGAGGACATTGTAAATGTGCCTGGAATAGGAGAAAAAACACTTGAAACATTAGAAGACTACTTAATTATTAGATAGGACAGCTTATCAACCTTATTCATTACCCTCGAGCTATTAATTCTTTTCAGCGCACTTTTCCCATTGATTAAATCGAGAACTTTGTCTAAACTTGATGAAGAATAGAAACAGATAAATGAAGAAAGGCGGGGGACTGAAATGGAACGCATTTCATGGCACCAATACTTCATGGCACAAAGTCACTTGCTAGCTTTAAGAAGTACATGTACTAGATTGATGGTAGGAGCTACAGTTGTTAGGGATAAACGAATCATTGCTGGAGGATACAATGGTTCTATATCCGGTGGAAAGCATTGTATAGATGATGGTTGTTATCTAATTGATAATCATTGTGCAAGAACCGTTCACGCTGAAATAAATGCTCTTTTGCAATGTGCTAAATTCGGTGTTCCTACAGAAGGAGCAGAAATTTATGTGACCCATTTCCCGTGTTTAAATTGTAGTAAGGCGTTAATACAAGCAGGTATCAAAAAAGTTTATTATGCTCAAGATTATAAAAATCACGAATTTGCTATTGAGATGTTTGATCAAGCTGGGGTAACAGTTGAGCAAGTTGAGCTTGAGGAAATGATTCTTGACACTAAAAACAAAGAAAAGTTATTGTTTACAGCAGAACTTTTACGGCAGCTAGAAGCTAAAGGCGCTGATAAAGAAATGATTGAAAAATTCAGAGACGAAGCCAACAAGCTATATACCTCATCTAGCTAAAGAAGGGGATATTAACAGGACTTTTCCACAACCTCATTTTTCGAAGGGGGAAACCTCCCCCTATCTCCACTTTCTACGCTATTATATTAAATTCCCATATCTAGATAGTCCAATTGAATTCTTTAGGACTGAAAAAAATGATTGTTTCGTACTACTTAACCATCAGTTTAGTGAAAATAACAAAAAGGGGGAGCCATGAAGCCAGCGTATTACTGCATAGCTTTTTCAGTTATTAGCGGTTTATCTGCTAGTTTGTATGGGTGGCAACTTTGGTCAATTACCTTTCTCATTGTTGCTGCATTGCCACATCTTAAATATCTAAACCACTTAAAGGCATGGATAAGCCTGTTTTTCTATGTGACATTAATGGGGATATGTTATATATATGGACATTACATCATAGAGAGTCGTGTTTCTTATTTAGATGGAGAGGAAACAGAATTTAGTGCTCGTATATTAACAGAACCGAGAAAGACGTCATTAGGACGAAGCTTATCTTTTCAAGCGAAGCTAAAACACGGCGAAAAAATATATATTTATTTACCATATAAGGAGAATCTATTAAAGCCAGTTTTAAATGATGAATGTGAATTTAAAGGTAAGTTGTCCCCTCCAAAATCGGCAAGAAATCCATATAGTTTTGATTATAATACCTTCTTACGTGAGCAAAATATATATTGGACAGTGACAGTTAATTCTAATAGTTTAACATGTGAAGAAGGAGATTCTAATTGGTTTCACACACTAAAGAAATGGCGGAGTAACACCATTGATCAACTTACGTATGCAAAAGATGAAGAAGCTTCAGCTTTAATTGCTGCTCTCGTGTTTGGAGACAGATCTTTATTCAGTGAACAACGTTTGGATCAATTTAGACAACTAGGTATTATACATTTACTGGCGGTATCTGGCTTGCACATCGGTTTAGTCACAGCCGTGCTTTATTATTTATTGTACAGAATTGGTATGACGAGAGAAAATGCTGCCTATTTTGTTATGGCTATTTTGCCTGTTTATGCACTAATAGCAGGTGGAGCGCCGTCTGTCATTCGTGCTTCCCTAACCTGCCTATTTGTCATACTAACTGTTCGTTTTAAATGGAGACTCAGCCTTTTAGACATCCTCGCGATCGTATGTATCATTCTCTTGTTAAGTAACCCTTTTTACCTCTATCATCTCGGTTTTCAATTGTCATTTTTGACAAGCTTTTCCCTCCTTTTATCAAAGCGCATTTTTCTTAACTCCTCACCATTTCTCAGTTTGCTTAAAGTGACAGGTGTAGCTCAACTCATCTCCTTACCGTTAATGCTTTATCATTTTTATGAGGTCTCAGTTTTGTCATTACTTATCAATATGTTTTTTATTCCTTTCGTGTCTCTTTGGGTATTGCCGCTGGCCTTTATTACCGTGTTCCTTCAGTTATTATGGCCACCAGTTGCTAGTTTCTCTTTTACATTGATTAGCCAGTCGCTAAAGCCTGTCTATATGGTTATAGCTGAATGGACATGGCCGCAACTAGTTACAGGGCAACCTTCTCAACGTGTGCTTTTAGCTATGATTATCACTATTATTTTGTGTTTAGTCTTATGGGAAGCCCAAAAAAAGAAATGGTTAGTTATTGCTGGATTCTGTAGTTTATTGCTAGTTGCTTTGCCAATTATTTTATCTCATTTTAATGGAAAAACGGTTGTTACGATACTTGATGTTGGTCAAGGGGATGCTATTGTCATTGAATTACCGTATAGAAATGGTGTTTACCTAATAGATACAGGAGGTGTTATTCGTTGGGAAAGTGATTTGATTGAAAATAATGAAAAAACGGTGGCAGGTCCAGGAAAAAATGTCATTGAACCCTTTTTAAAAGCAAAAGGGATCAAACATATAGATCGGCTTATTCTTACTCATGGTCATTTAGATCACCTTGGTGAAACATGTTATTTGACAGAGGTGGTAACCATTGGTGAAGCTTTTTATCCATTAGCGGAGTCTGTACCTCAAGAAGCTAAAAGTCAGTTAATGTGTTTGGATGATAAAAATATTCCAATTATCCAAGCTGAAAAGGGGATGTCTTGGAATGTTGGTGACGATTCTTTTTTCATCGTGCACCCCCACGGTGATGAAATGGAGGAAAATGACCGTTCGATCGTTCTTTTAGCTAATTTGAGTGGGATCTCGTTTTTGTTTACAGGCGATTTAGAAGAAGAGGGGGAAAAACGTTTATTAACTCATTATCCCAATTTGAAAGCTGATATTTTAAAAGTGGGTCATCATGGTAGTAGAACATCCACAAAGGAAGAACTGCTAGAACAGTTGAAGCCTAAAGTAGGAGTGGTTTCTGTAGGGGGAAATAATACATTTGGCCATCCGTATCCTGATGTATTAACGCGCCTTGAAAGCCATCAAATCACCGTTTTTCGTACAGATATTCATGGGGCTATTACAATAGAATTTAAGGATAACTTTTCTTTTACTATAGATCATTTTCTAAAATAAATTGCAAAAACACGCACCTAAAGGGGCGTGCTCATAGACAAGTATATTATGTAGCTGAATAGTCATATTAAAGTGCTAAATCAATCACTTGGGCAATAATGAAAATTAAGGCGAAAAATCCAAATCCTACCACAAAACCAATACCACTGTCTATTGCATCGTTTCGCTTTGATTGAACTTCTTTTTCAAATTCATTCATTTTCTATCCCTCCTGTCACTTTTCTAGTATAGGCTAAATGCTAAAAAAAATCCACAGTTGAGTAACAATTAAAAGTTAAAATAACTATTGAATCCCATTTTTAAAAATTAGTAAACCAGCAAGTGTTAGATATCCTAAGTACTTTTGAACAATGAAGCTAATCCGCTTATTCAAAATTGCTTTTTCTAATAGTTGTCACCTATAGAATGTGCCAGCATAGGATAAGATATCAATACAATTCAATAAGGAGTAACTATGATTATCGTCACTAGGGGGTGTCCTAGGCGCTTTCTAGCGGCGTTTATCATAAATGGAGGATAGTTATATAAACACTATTCTCCTTTTTCCTTTATAAGCCTTATGGTAAAATACACATGACAATAAGGGAAGAGGGTTTGACTATGTCATATGTGGATGTATTAAAAGAAATTAACAAAGGGAATCTTTCCCCACTTTATTTATTATACGGTTCTGAAACCTATCTAGTTGAAGATATTTTACAAAGAATTATTTCTGCCACCCTCTCACGTGAGGAGCAGGAGTTTAATTTATCTAAATTTGATATGCAGGAACATGCGGTAGAAATAGCTATTGAAGAAGCCTATACTTATCCGTTTATGGGGGGAAAACGTGTTGTGATTGTCAAAAATGCTTATTTTTTGTCAGCACAACAAACGAAAGAAAAGGTTGAGCATGATATGAAGAAATTACAATCGTACATTGATAATCCAGCGGCGGAAACGATTTTTATTCTGGTTGCCCCTTATGAAAAATTAGACGAAAGAAAAAAACTTGTCAAATCGCTTAAGAAGCAAGGGGTAATAATGGAAGGAAAACCTTTAGAGGAAAAGGATTTACGTCACTGGGTTGGGAGTAAGGGTGAAGAGTTTGGTGTGACATTTAATTCAGAAGCTCAAGGAGCACTTCTTGCGTTGACAGGTGCCAATTTAATGATTATGGCATCGGAAATACAAAAATTAGCACTTCACGTTGGAGAAGGTGAGACGGTTCAACAACATCATGTGGAAAGCCTTGTGGCAAGGTCTCTTGAACAAGACATTTTTTCACTTGTTGATAGTGTCGTAAAGTCAAATGTGCCACGCGCTCTTAAAATATATAAAGACTTATTAAAACAAAAGGAAGCCCCTTTAAAAATAACAGCGCTTATGGTTCGCCAGTTTCGTATTTTATATCAAGTTAAACAGCTTGTTAGTCAAGGTTATGGTGAAAAAATGATTGCTTCCCAATTGAAATTACACCCATATGTTGTTAAATTGGCTGGAAGACAAGTGAAGAAATTTGATGACAGTCAATTACTAATGCTCATTGATCAACTCGCTGACCTTGATTATCGGATTAAAACAGGGCAAGTGAATGATGAATTAGGAGTAGAGCTCTTTTTGCTAAAAAGACAACCGCATAACCTATCGGTATAGGATTAATTTAAAAGTTTATTGTAAGATTAGGTAAGCCCCATGATTAGAGGTACATGTCCAGACTGCTAAATAAATTGGCTTAAGCCCGTCTTAAAATTTTCAAAATAAAAAGGCATATCACTATAAATTGAGTGAATGCCTTTTTTTGTTATGCAGAAATTTCGTTTAAACGTTGTTGTAACCGTGACTTTTGACGGTTAGCTGCGTTTTTATGGAAAAGACCTCTATTCGCTGCTTTATCAAGCTTTTTTGTAGCAACAAGGAATGCTTCCTTAGCACCCTCAACGTCTTTTTCTTCAGCTTTTGCATTAAAGACTTTGATTGATCTACGTAGGTCTGATTTAAATGCAGCATTCTGGGCACGGCGCTTTTCATTCGTCCGTCCGCGTTTGATAGCAGATTTAATGTTTGCCATCTGTTTCACCTCCCCAATGCAATCGTAATAACCTTTCCTTTTGCGTGCAACACTAAGGATTGTACCAAAACACCATTTAAAATGCAATAACATTTTCCAAGCAGGACATACTTTATTTAATGAACAATGGAGGCGATAGGATGGATAAAATTGATTTATCAAACTATCAAGTGAGAACAGATTTAGCAGTTGAAGCGCATTCACTTGCACGTGAAAGAGAGGGGACAGACCAGTCGGAAAGTCAAGGGTCAGTTGAGAATGGTGTCAATTTAGACGAGAGAGATCATGATGGGATAGCGATTACTCATGTGACGATTGACGGCAAGGCAGCGGAAAGGTTAGGTAAAAAAGCAGGACATTATTTAACATTACAAATTGATGGGATCAGACAAAAAGATACGGCATTACAAGCCCAAGCAGAAAAAGTATTTGCTAAAGAATTCGATCGTTTCCTTTCGTCTGTTGGAATTGATCGCGAAGCCACTTGCTTGGTGGTAGGTTTAGGGAATTGGAATGTTACACCAGACGCTCTAGGACCACTGGTGACGGAAAATCTTCTTATCACCAAGCATTTATTTGAACTACAACCGGAAAACGTCCAAGATGGATTCAGAGCTGTAAGTGCTATTTCACCTGGTGTGATGGGCCTTACAGGAATTGAAACAAGTGACATCATTTTTGGAGTTGTAGAAAAAGTAAAGCCTGATTTCATCATTGCCGTAGATGCTTTGGCGGCGAGGTCAATCGATCGGGTGAATACGACGATACAAATATCTGATACAGGTATTCATCCTGGTTCTGGTGTAGGCAATAAACGAAAAGAAATTTCTAAAGAGGTATTAGGCATACCTGTCATTGCCATTGGCGTCCCGACGGTAGTAGATGCTGTTTCAATTACGAGTGATACGATAGATTATCTCTTAAAGCACTTTGGAAGAGAAACAACAGAGGGGCAATCTCCAAAGCGGGCGTTAGCCCCAGCTGGTATGACGTTCGGTGAGAAAAAGAAGCTGACCGAAGAGGATATGCCAAGTGATAAAGAACGAAATATGTATTTAGGAATCGTCGGGGGACTTGAAGAAGATGAAAAACGCCAACTAATTCACGAAGTTCTGTCACCACTCGGCCACAATTTAATGGTGACGCCTAAAGAAGTGGATGAGTTTATTGAAGATATGGCTAATCTTTTAGCCCAAGGAATTAATACGGCTTTGCATTCTGATGTGACTGATGAAAATTCAGGATCCTATACACATTAGAACAGTTCTAAACCCTCTTTTTCAGCATAAGAATAACCTATGGACAAGCTGAAAGAGAGGGTGAATTTTATGAAAAAACATACATATATAAAAAGACCTCGCCCGATTTACCGCCCTAGGACAAGCATAAGGAAACTAATGTTAATGGCTTTCACCGGTACATTGATCGTATTTTTTATTGCAGCAACCTTAACATCGTTTGGTTCTGGCCGCCATTTAACATCAGCGTCTGTTAATAACATAAGCAATAATTTATCAGTTGAAACGCTTGTCTACGTTTTAGGGAACGAAAACCGCTATTTTAAGCAGTCATTACCAGAAGGACACGACTCACTTTCTGTAACCCCACTTATGTTGCAATTAACGACAAACATTAATACTGAAGATCCAAGAAGTTTACTAGGAAGAGAGTTGCCAGGTTTCTCTTTATTTGATGGTCGAATTCTAACAGCTGGTGAAGGTGTTGATTATACATCTATGCCAATTGAATCTGCCCCTCCTATGGAAGTGTTACTGGCAGAGAGAGAGGCGTCTACAGAACGCTTAGAAGAAATAGCCGATTTAAAACAATCTATAGCTGAAACGGATAACTTAGATGACTTACCGGTCACCGTTCATATCATCCATACCCATAACAGAGAATCTTATTTACCAGAACTACAAAATACATCGGATCCTTTTCATGAGAGTGTCAATATTACACTAGCGGGTGAACGGCTTGGAATTGAATTAGCTAAGTATGGTATCAGAGCAGATGTGGATACGACGGATATTGGGGCAGAGCTAAATGAGCGCAGTTGGAGATTCAGTCAATCTTACGAAATATCTAGAGAAATTATGGAAGAAGCAAAGCAGGAAAATGAGGAGATTCAATTTTATTTTGATCTTCATCGAGATTCTCAACCAAGGGAAAATACCACTGTGGAACTAAATGGAGAAACGTATGCCCAAGCTTTATTCGTCATTGGGGAAAATAACCCAGACTATGAAAAAAATAAGGCGCTTGCGAATAAATTACATGAAAGGCTCCAGGAAGACTATTATGGTTTAAGCCGTGGAATTTTTGCACCGCCAGTCAGTGAAGGTAGTCGGAATGGTGTATACAATCAGGATTTATCGGAAAATGCGCTACTCGTTGAGTTTGGAGGGATAGAAAATTCTCTTGAGGAAGTTTATCGAACGGTTGAAGCGTTCGCAGAAGTGTTTAGTGAGTTTTATTGGGATCAGCAAGATATGGAATGACCCTGGGAGGTGAGGAATACGATGGCGCATGTTACTTTTAGAGCAGTGTTGTTAATTTCTACTCTAATGTTTGGATTTATATTAGGCATTTTGTATTCAGATAATAGTGTGTCTGTAGGGGGTTTTGGTTTTAATACAGGGGAAAAGGAAATCGAGGAGGAAGAGTCTAACACACGTTATAGACTTAAAGAAACTGCTGATAGCAATTTTATCGAAATGGAAGATGATGAGGGACTTGTCATTTATCATGGTGGTGATAAAACTTTACATGGAAGCCTTCCTAATAGTGGTACCTATAAATTAAAAGAAAATGATGCCCGAAGGCTACATGAAGATCAGCCGGCTCCTTTATTTACAGAGCTAGGGGTAAAAACAGCGGAGGCTTTTGAACAGGCATTTAGTCGTATGCTGGCCGTTTTTGATGCTCATTAAAGAGCGATAGAGATCAGGTAGGCTGTTGAAATAAGTTTCTCTCAACAGCCTTTATTTTAGTATTCGCTTATGCAACTAAGAAACTTTATCACAGATAAGTGTCCGTAAAACTCTTGGGTGAAAATAGAGGTAACGACGCTAATGTCCTGATTGAAGGTTTGTTTTATAGCATTTGTTCTAAAGCCAGCTTAAAATAGGTGATGATTATAGATAGGGGTTTGAGCTAAACAGTTACTTATTACCCTATCACTTTACATTGAGTTTTAAAGGCGATAACAAATGATTTGAGAACACTTACTTATCTTTCTTTATCAGGACATAATATATTAGTGGATATGTTTTGCAAGTGCAACCCTGTTAAAAGCGAATACTAATAAGACAACTAATACAGAAGAAACGGTTCAAATCGAGTACATAAAAAGAGATTAATAAAGTTGTTGAAGACAGATGAAAGTAAGATATTGAAAAAACATCCCTCCCCCCAGGAAAAAGAAACGGTAGTCTGCCCCTTTTTAGATAAATTTCTATTCCATCATTCCTTTTCACCAAGCATACACAGTTAAAAGAGTCGATTTCATAATGATGTTTTTAAAGTAATAACACGAATAGCAGGCAATAAATTTTATTTAATATGCGGATGATAAAAAGTGACTGAACCGTAAGACGGTGACTCCCTGAGGCTAAAGCTCATCTTGGAGGTCCGCTTTTGCTAGTGTTTACCGAGCAAAGTTAGCTGAAGACAAGCCCTCGGGAAAGCGTCCGCCTGAAGTGAAGGTCACTTTCATTATTCAAATTTTGACAAGGAATTCATTCAAAAGTAATGTGGTTTTCTAGCAAGCTAAAGAGATAGATGATTGGTTTAACGACATGTTTTTAACTAATCAAGTGTGATATTGAAAGTAATATTTGAACGTTGTGTATTATTCTTGTTATAATATGAGTTGGTGTATTTGACGGAGTATTGTGGGAGTGATAGTGATATGAAGCCTGAAGAACGTATTAAAAGACGGGATAAGATCCGTAATTTTTCTATTATTGCACATATCGACCATGGAAAATCAACATTGGCCGATCGAATTTTAGAGAAAACGAGTGCCTTGACACAGCGGGAAATGAAAGATCAAATGCTTGATGCGATGGATCTTGAGCGTGAACGAGGTATTACAATTAAACTAAACGCTGTGCAATTAACTTATAAAGCGAACGACGGTGTTGACTATATTTTTCATTTAATTGATACGCCAGGACACGTGGATTTTGCCTATGAAGTCTCTCGAAGTCTGGCAGCTTGTGAAGGCGCCCTGCTTATCGTGGATGCTGCTCAAGGTATCGAGGCCCAAACATTGGCTAATGTATATTTAGCCCTTGATAATGACTTGGAAATATTGCCTGTCATTAATAAAATTGACTTACCAAGTGCTGAACCTGAACGAGTTAAGCAAGAAGTAGAAGATGTGATTGGTTTGCCGATGGATGACTGTTTATTAGCCTCTGCTAAAAATGGGATAGGTATTGATGACATTTTAGAATCCATTGTTAAAAATGTACCTGCGCCATCTGGTGATCCTGAAGCGCCGCTCAAAGCGATGATTTTTGACTCTCTATATGATCCATATCGTGGCGTAATCGTGTACTTGCGAATAACGGAGGGGACGGTTAAGCCGGGAGAAAAAGTGAAAATGATGGCTACAGGCAAGGAATTTGAAGTACAAGAAATTGGGGTCTTCACCCCTAAACCAGTGGCTCAAGAAGAGCTGACAGTAGGCGATGTTGGATTTATGATTGCCTCGATTAAAAATGTCAGTGACAGCCGGGTTGGGGACACGGTAACACATGCAGAAAGACCGACTGCGGAAGCGTTGCCAGGATATCGAAAGCTTAATCCGATGGTTTTTTGTGGCTTATATCCAGTAGATACAACAGATTATAACGCTCTTCGAGAAGCACTTGAGAAATTAGAGTTAAACGACGCGTCATTGCAATTTGAAGCGGAAACGTCTCAAGCATTAGGTTTTGGCTTTCGCTGTGGATTCTTAGGTCTTCTCCATATGGAGATCATTCAAGAGCGTATCGAAAGAGAGTTTAATATTGATCTGATAACGACGGCTCCGAGCGTTGTTTATGAAGTTCTTTTAACGGATGGAACATCCCTTAGAATTGATAACCCTGCTGATATGCCTGAAGCTCAAAAAGTAGAACACGTTCAAGAGCCGTATGTAAAAGCTGAAGTAATGGTTCCAAATGATTATGTTGGGGCAGTGATGGAGCTATGTCAGAAAAAACGTGGCGACTATGTAGATATGAAATACTTGGATGAGAACAGGGTAAACATCGTTTATCAATTGCCGCTTTCAGAAATCGTCTACGATTTCTTTGATACGTTAAAATCAAGTACAAAAGGCTATGCGTCTTTTGATTATGAGCTTATTGGTTATAAGGAAAGTAACCTCGTTAAGATGGATATTCTTCTAAATGGTGAAAAAATTGATGCTTTATCTGTTATTGTTCACCGCGACTCAGCTTATGACCGTGGAAAGAGCATCGTTGAAAAGCTAAAGGAATTAATTCCTCGTCAGCAATTTGAAGTACCAGTTCAAGCGAGTATTGGTCAAAAAATAATTTCTAGATCAACTATTAAGGCTATGAGAAAAAATGTTTTAGCTAAATGTTACGGTGGCGATATTTCACGTAAACGAAAGCTTCTTGAGAAACAAAAAGAAGGTAAAAAGCGAATGAAAAACGTTGGGAACGTAGAAGTGCCGCAAGAAGCCTTTATGTCTGTGCTTAGTATGGACGACAATAAGTAATGGATGGTGCCAGACCGCAGAAATGCTGCGGTCTTTTCCCATTAATATTACACGTTTAGGGAGTATATGAGGCTAAACTATCGGAAAGAGGTGTGGAACATGCCACAATCACTTTATGTCCATGTTCCTTTTTGCGAACAAATCTGTCATTATTGTGATTTCAATAAATTCTTTTTAAAAAACCAACCTATTGAAGAATACCTTGAGTTGTGTGAGCGCGAAATGTTGCAAACAGTTATAGCTTTTCCTCCTGAAAAGGAATTGTCGACGATCTATATTGGCGGGGGAACCCCTACCGCTCTTACGACAAGTCAATTAAACTATTTACTTACAGCGATTAAAAGGCACTTCCCTATTAGTGAAAAAGTCGAATGGACAGTGGAAGTAAATCCAGGAAGTGCTGATGAGGAAAAGTTGTCGATGATGCATGAGCTAGGGGTAAATAGACTAAGTATCGGGGCTCAAACGTTTGACCCTCATTTATTGAAAGCAATCAATCGGGATCACGAACCGTCAGAGGTAGCTAAAACTGTGGCATTAAGTAAGAAGGTTGGGATTACTAATTTATCGATCGATATGATGTTTGGATTACCTGATCAATCAATCGATCAATGGAAGCAATCGTTAGAAGAGCTATGCCAGCTACCGATTACCCATGTTAGTGCGTATTCTTTAAAAATTGAAGAAAAAACAGTGTTTTATCAGTTAATGAGAAAGGGTAAATTGTCTTTGCCTGGTCAAGAAATAGAAGCTGGTATGTATCACTATATGTTGGATAAGCTTGCTCAAGACGGGTTTCACCATTATGAGATAAGCAATTTTGCTAAGCTACCATACGAAAGTCAGCATAACCTGACTTATTGGAATAACGAAGAGTACTATGGTATCGGAGCAGGTGCTCATAGCTATGTGGAAGGGATAAGGCGAGCAAATCATGGACCATTGCCTAAATATATGAAGGCGATTAAAGAAAAGAAATTACCTTACTTTGAAGAACATCACGTGTCTCTGAAAGAACAAATGGAAGAACAAATGTTCATGGGTCTGCGTAAATTAACGGGTGTTTCATTTGAAATTTTTAAGAGGCGCTTTGGAAAAGACCTCTATGATGTTTTCCCACAAGCAGTGACAGATTTAATTAGCAGGGGATTACTCATAGATGCAAAAACACATCTAAAACTCTCAAAAGAGGGACTTCTTCTCGGAAATGAAGTGTTTGAACAGTTTTTACTGAATGATTAAGAGCTGATAGCGTTGAAAACACACAAACTTTAGTGAATTAAATAATTTTTTTCATAAGATGAATAATGTCCGTTGACAACTGGAATCCTTCTTTGGTAACTTATAATATAGATTTAGCACTCGCACTTGGAGAGTGCTAACAGGGGGGATTGACTATGTTGACAGAACGTCAGTTAATGATCCTTAAAGCGATTGTAAATGATTACATTACAAATGCTGAACCTGTGGGATCGAGAAGCGTATCAAAACGGGATGATATAAACTATAGTCCTGCAACGATAAGGAATGAAATGTCAGACTTGGAAGATTTAGGGTTCTTGGAGAAGCCACACAGTTCAGCGGGGAGAATCCCTTCACAAAAGGGTTATCGATATTATGTGGATCATTTATTATCTCCCTCCAAGCTAAAGAAAAGTGATGTTACAAATATTCAAGGCATGCTGGCAAATAAATTCAGTGAGTTTGAACAAGTTGTGGATCAAGCTGCGAAGGTATTGTCTAATTTGACGAGTTACACGTCAATTGTCCTTGGTCCTGAAGTATTTGAATCGACCCTAAAGCAAATTCAGCTCATTCCTATTTCTGACAACCAAGCGGTAGCTATAATCGTAACAGATACTGGTCATGTGGAAAATCAGACTGTCCACTTTCCAGGAAAGCTCGAAGGAAATGAGCTAGAGAAAGTGGTTAACATATTGAATGAACGGCTTCGTGGGGTCCCGTTAGTGGAACTAAAAAGAAGATTAAACAATGAAATAGCCAGCTTACTCAAACAATATGTCAAGCAATATGAAGAAATGGTGGCTATGTTGCACGAGGTGTTTAAAAATCATCAAAATGAGAAAGTCTTCTATGGGGGGAAAACAAACATTTTAGCTCAACCTGAATTTCATGATGTTGAGCGAGTGAGAGATATTCTTAACATCTTTGAAGAAGATGCTCTTGTTTCTAAATTATTCCGATCGGAAGAGCACGGTCTTACGATCAAAATTGGTGAGGAAAATCGATTTGCTCCGTTTGCTAACTGTACGATTATCACAGCTACGTATTCGCTTGATGGAAAGTATATGGGGACGGTTGGTTTACTAGGCCCGACGCGAATGGAATACTCGAGAGTGGTTAGCATTATGGACTATTTATCAAAAGACATGTCGAAGCTACTGACAGCGTGGTATAAAGACAAAGGATAACCGCCACTTTTCAACTTCTGCTTCCAAAAAAGGGGCAGGAGGTTATGATGGTAATTTTATAAGGAGGTGAAAGACATGGAAAACGATGCAAAAAGAAACCATGAAGAAAACATTGTATCAGAAGAGACAGAACATTCGTCAGCACAACCGTCAGCCCATGAAAAGGATATGGCGTTTACTGAATCAGACAACATTGATGACGAGATTCAATCAGATGAGGATGAAAAAAGTGAAAATGACGATTCTGATGAAATTAAAGAATTAGAACGAAAGCTTGCAGATGCCACAAATCGTATACTGCGAATTCAAGCTGATTATGATAATTTCAGACGCCGAACTAAGCAAGAAAAGGAATCGGCAGCTAAATATAGATCTCAAAGTTTGGCCGAAAAGCTGTTGCCTGCACTAGATAACTTCGAGCGAGGTATGATGATTACGCCACAGGAAGAAGAAACGAAAAGCTTGTTACAAGGTATGGAAATGGTCTATCGCCAGCTAAAAGACGCACTGGTTGAAGAAGGTATAGAACCGATTGAAACAGTGGGTAAACCATTTGACCCTCATTATCATCAGGCTGTGATGCAAGTTGAAAATGATGAATTTGAATCAAATGTCGTGGTAGAAGAAATGCAAAAAGGGTACCAACTAAAAGATAAAGTGATTAGACCGGCAATGGTTAAAGTTAACGCCTAACTACATACGTAAAGAATAGGAGGAATAAGATATGAGTAAAGTAATTGGAATTGATTTAGGAACAACTAACTCTTGTGTAGCAGTCATGGAAGGTGGCGAGCCTACCGTTATTGCCAATGCTGAAGGTGCTAGAACAACGCCTTCTGTGGTCTCATTTAAAGATGGCGAGCGACAAGTAGGGGAAGTAGCAAAGCGTCAAATGATTACTAACCCTAATACGATCACGTCGATTAAACGTCATATGGGAACAGATTATAAGGTGGAAGCTGAAGGGAAGAACTATACACCGCAAGAAATTTCGGCAATTATTTTACAAAAATTAAAAACTGATGCAGAAGCTTATTTAGGTGAAACAGTAACAAAAGCCGTTATTACGGTTCCAGCCTATTTCAACGATTCTCAAAGACAAGCAACTAAAGACGCTGGTAAAATTGCTGGACTTGAAGTTGAACGAATCGTTAACGAGCCAACTGCTGCGGCTTTAGCTTATGGTCTAGATAAAGAAGAAGATCAAACGATTCTCGTATATGACCTAGGTGGCGGTACATTTGACGTTTCTATCCTAGAACTTGGGGATGGATTCTTTGAAGTAAAAGCAACATCTGGTGATAATCAGCTCGGTGGAGATGACTTTGACCAAGTTATTATTGATTATCTTGTCGAAGAATTTAAAAAGGATAATGGCATTGACTTATCTCAAGATAAAATGGCGTTACAACGTTTAAAAGATGCTGCTGAAAAAGCTAAAAAAGATTTATCTGGTGTCGCGCAAACACAAATTAGTCTGCCATTTATTACAGCGGATCAGTCCGGTCCGAAACACCTTGAACTTTCTTTATCACGAGCAAAGTTTGAAGACTTGTCTTCTCACCTTGTTGAAAAAACAATGGAGCCGACACGCCGTGCATTGAAAGATGCAGGTCTATCAGCTGGAGAAGTTGATAAAGTTGTTCTCGTGGGTGGTTCTACTCGTATTCCTGCTGTTCAAGAAGCTATCAAAAAAGTGGCTGGAAAAGACCCTCATAAAGGAGTTAACCCTGATGAAGTTGTAGCTCTCGGGGCAGCTGTTCAAGCTGGTGTCTTAACGGGTGATGTGAAAGACGTTGTTTTACTTGACGTAACGCCACTTTCATTAGGCATTGAAACGATGGGTGCTGTTATGACGAAGCTAATTGAACGAAATACGACGATTCCTACCAGTAAGTCACAAGTCTTCTCGACGGCTGCAGATAATCAGCCTTCTGTGGATATTCACGTTCTTCAAGGTGAGCGAGAAATGGCAGCTGATAACAAAACTTTAGGGCGATTCCAATTAACAGATATTCCACCAGCACCTCGAGGGGTTCCACAAATCGAAGTTTCATTTGACATCGATGCTAACGGAATCGTAAATGTTCGTGCGAAAGATTTGGGTACAAATAAAGAGCAATCTATTACAATTACCTCGTCATCTGGTTTATCCGATGAAGAAGTTGAACAAATGGTGAAAGATGCGGAAGCGAATGCAGAAGCAGATAAAAAGCGCCGTGAAGAAGTAGATCTTCGTAACGAAGCTGACCAACTCGTCTTTACGACTGAAAAAACGTTAAAAGATCTCGGTGAAGAAAATGTTGATGCGGCAGATAAAGAAAAAGCTGAAGCTGCTAAAGAAAAAGTAAAGAAAGCACTGGAAGGAGAAGACATTGAAGCTATCCGTTCTGCTAAAGACGAGCTTCAAGAAGTAGTTACACAGCTAACTACTAAGCTATACGAACAAGCTGCACAACAAGCTCAACAGGCTCAAGGTGAGCAAAGTGAAGGTCAAGATGGAAAATCCGCTGATGACGTTGTGGATGCAGAATACGAAGAAGTAAATGATGAAGATAAGAAGTAATAAATGAAAGAATGAATGAAATAACCATTTAAGCTTAATAATTGTAGCGAATTTAGTGAAAAGTCAAAGTCAGGCACTCCTTGACTTTGACTTTTTTCACGACAACGTGAGGTTTCTATAAAAGTTGAACCTTGCCTGTTTTAACAGTGAATGTTAAGATATTCGTTATGGATTAAAATCGGGAGTGAGACGGATGAGCAAGCGTGATTTTTACGATGTTTTAGGTGTAGATAAAGGGGCATCTGAAGCTGAAATTAAGAAAGCCTACCGAAAGCTAGCTCGACAATACCACCCGGACGTCAATAAAGAGGCGGATGCGGAGGAGAAATTTAAAGAAGTAAAGGATGCTTATGATACGTTAAGCGATTCACAAAAGCGAGCTCATTATGACCAATTCGGTCATGCCGATCCGAACCAAGGGTTTGGTGGAGGAGCTGGCGGTGACTTTGGTGGCTTCAGCGATATCTTTGATATGTTCTTCGGTGGGGGTGGTGGAAGACGAGACCCTAATGCGCCAAGACAAGGTGCAGACATGCAATATACAATGACTTTAGATTTTAAAGAAGCTGTGTTTGGAAAAGAAACAGATATTGAGATACCGCGTGAAGAAGAATGTGATACATGTCTTGGTTCCGGGGCTAAACCAGGAACAAGGCCAGAGACGTGCCAACATTGTGGTGGCAGTGGTCAATTAAACGTTGAACAAAATACCCCATTTGGACGTGTGGTTAACCGCCGTGTGTGTCACCATTGTGAAGGTACAGGGAAATTTGTTAAAAACAAATGTCGAACGTGTGGCGGTCAAGGGAAAGTAAAAAAACGCAAAAAAATACATGTGAAAATTCCTGCGGGCGTGGATAGTGGCCAGCAGATTCGTGTTTCGGGCCAAGGTGAGCCTGGGGCAAACGGAGGGCCTCCAGGGGATCTATTTGTCGTTTTTAATGTAAAGAGTCACGAGTTTTTTAAACGAGATGGTGATGATATCTTCTGTGAAATGCCGATGACCTTTGTACAAGCGGCTTTAGGTGATGAGATTGAAGTTCCCACATTGAATGGGAAAGTTAAACTAAAAGTTCCAGCAGGTACGCAAACAGGCACTCATTTTAGACTTCGAGGCAAAGGGGTTCCGAACGTTCATGGAAGAGGTCAAGGCGATCAACATATTCAAATGAAAGTGATTACGCCTAAAAAGCTTACAGAAAGACAAAAAGAGCTTCTTCGAGAGTTTTCAGAAATAAGTGGCAATGAAATGCCTGACGAACAAAGTGAGAATTTCTTTGATAAAGTAAAAAGAGCTTTTAAGAATTTTGGATAAAAGGATAGTAGAGGGAGTGGGAAACAAATGAAGTGGTCTGAAATATGCATTCACACTACTCAAGAAGCAGTCGAACCAGTCAGTAACATCTTGCATGAAGCCGGTGCAAGTGGCGTGGTCATTGAAGATCCCGACGATCTTTTCAAAGAACGGGAATCTGTTTTTGGGGAAGTGTATGAATTATCCACAGATGACTATCCTGAAGAGGGGGTCATGTTAAAAGCCTATCTCCCTGTTAACAGTTTCTTAGGTGAAGCTGTTGAGGAAATTAAAGAAGCCATCAACCAACTCCTTCTCTATGATATTGATCTTGGTCATAACAAGGTAACATTAAGTGAGGTCAATGAAGAAGAATGGTCCACTGCATGGAAAAAATATTATAAACCGGTTAAAGTCTCTGATCATATCACAATAACCCCTACATGGGAAGATTATAAACCCGTCAATGAAGAGGAAATCGTGATTGAACTAGATCCGGGTATGGCATTTGGGACGGGGACACATCCAACGACCGTTCTCTGTATACAAGCATTAGAGCGTCATCTGTATGATGGCGCTTCAGTAGTGGATGTAGGCACAGGGACAGGCGTTTTAAGTATTGCGTCAGCTAAGTTAGGTGCTGCTAGGGTACATGCGTTAGATTTGGATGAAGTGGCAGTGAAATCTGCCAAATTAAATGTGAAGCTTAATAAAGTTCAAGAGACAGTGGATGTGACTCAAGACAATTTATTAGATAATCCAGCTATGCAAACGCCAGATTTAATTGTAGCCAATATTCTTGCTGAAGTTATTGTTAACATGACAGATGAGGCGTTCCAATCATTGAAAACAGGTGGAACATTAATTACATCTGGAATCATACAAACAAAACGTGAGATGGTTAAAAACGCCCTGACATCTGCTGGCTTTATCATTAAAGAAATTACTGAAATGGAAGACTGGCTTGCATTTGTAGCCAAGAAACCGGAGTAGTAGTATGCAGCGATATTTTTTAAATAAGGCTCAATTTCAAGATCAGCAGGTTCTAATTGACGGTGAAACTGCACGACATATTAGCAGGGTGATGAGAATGGAACCTGGTGATAATATAATATGTTGTGATGGAGAAGGGGCTTGCCACTATTGTACGCTAGAAAAAGTGTCAGCAGATGATGTGAGGGCGAGGGTAACTAGAGAGCTTACGGATAATGCAGAATTACCTGTAAAGGTGACGATAGCTCACGGGTTACCTAAGGGGGATAAGCTGGAGCTTGTCATCCAAAAAGCGACAGAGCTTGGAGCATCCGAATTTATCCCTTTTCAAGCGGAAAGATCTGTTGTTAAATTAGATAAAAAGAAAGAACAAAAAAAAATTGAACGTTGGCGCAAAATAGCGAAAGAGGCAAGTGAACAATCACATCGCCACCTTATGCCGCATATAGAGGCTGTTCACTCACTATCAGCCCTTATCGATCAATTTTCATCGTATTCAAGTATTCTTCTAGCTTATGAAGAAGACGCGAAACAACATAAAAATAAGGCCTTTTATCAATCACTTTCTTTATTAAAGCCACAAGACAGTCTTCTTTTCATAGTGGGGCCTGAAGGTGGCTTTACAGATAAAGAAGTGACAATGATGCAAAATGCTGGTGCTATAAGTTGTTCTTTAGGGCCTAGAATTTTACGTTCGGAAACGGCACCATTATATGGTTTGTCAGCCATATCATTTTATTTTGAATTATCGGGGTGAATACAATGCCAACTGTCGCTTTTCATACGTTGGGCTGTAAAGTGAATCATTACGAAACAGAAGCTATTTGGCAACTGTTTCAAAGTGCAGGTTATAATAAAACAGATTACGAAAATAAGTCGGACGTTTATGTGATCAATACGTGTACAGTCACTAACACAGGTGATAAAAAAAGTCGCCAAGTTATTAGACGGGCGATCAGAAAGAATCCCGATGCTGTTGTATGTGTTACAGGTTGTTATGCTCAAACCTCTCCAGCAGAGGTTATGGCCATTCCAGGAGTGGATATTGTCGTAGGGACACAAGACCGTCATAAGCTTATCGGTTATATTGATGAATTCAGGGAGAGCCGTGAACCTATTAATGGTGTAGGAAACATTATGAAAGCTCGTCACTATGAAGAGCTTGATGTTCCTTCATTTACGGACCGGACAAGAGCATCACTAAAAATACAAGAAGGATGCAATAACTTCTGTACATTCTGTATTATTCCGTGGGCTAGAGGGTTATTGCGGTCACGGAAACCAGAGGATGTCTTACAACAAGCTAAGCAGCTAGTGGAAGCTGGCTATAAAGAAATTGTACTTACTGGTATCCATACAGGTGGTTACGGTGAGGATATGAAGGATTGCAGTCTTGCAGACTTATTATCGGAGCTTGAACGAGTTCCTGGGCTCAAAAGGATTAGAATTTCATCGATTGAAGCAAGCCAAATAACTGATGAAGTGATAGCTGTTATTGATAAATCTGAAAAGATCGTCAGGCATCTCCATGTCCCGCTTCAAGCTGGTGCTGACTCTGTTCTAAAACGGATGCGGAGAAAGTACTCAACTAGCTTCTATAAAGAAAGAGTTAATCGTCTTAAAAAAGCTTTACCCGGCTTGGCTGTTACGTCCGATGTTATCGTGGGCTTCCCTGGTGAAACGGAAGAGGAATTTAAGGAAACTTATGATTTTATAAGAGAAATTGGCTTTTCTGAACTTCATGTTTTCCCATATTCGAAAAGAACTGGGACACCAGCAGCACGTATGGACAATCAAGTTGATGATGAAATTAAAAACAAACGGGTTCACCAGTTGATTGAATTGTCTAATCAACAGGCTAAAGAGTATGCGTCTATGTATGAAGGAGACATACTAGAAATGATCCCAGAGGAACCGGATAAAGATAATTCAGAATTACTGATTGGCTATACTGATAATTATATGAAAGTAAAAGCCCCTCTTGATCAGCATTTGATTGGAGAGATTGTGAAAGTTAAAATTGAACAGGCTGGATATCCATACAATATAGGATCCTTTGTCGAAGTTGTTAAAGCAGAGGAACGAGAAGTTGTCATGGAAAGATAGTTTTAGGCTGAACCTCAGATCATACAAAAGGTTCAGCTTTTTTATATAAAAATCCACGTTCTCCCTACGATACATTAAAAAATATCTTCGATGACAAAGTGGAAACCATCTGAAATAAGATTGATAATTACTTGTGTACCCATTTGAGAAGGCGAGCAATTTGTTCAGAAAAGGGTAAAAAAAGAAGTGAACTTAAGACATTAAAAAGAAAAGCTGCATGAGCTAACTGACGCTCTGGTGACAAACTAAATGAAGAAATAAAAGTAGAAAAACTTTCTAAAAAAGGCAGGCAAAGAATAACCCCTATTATGTTTACCCAAATATGAGCATAGGCAGTCAGTTTCGCCTCTTTTGACGCCCCTAAGCTGGCAAACCATGCTGTAATACATGTTCCAATGTTTGCACCAAGCATAATAGCAACAGCAGACGGTAATTCTAACAGCTGCTCATTCATAAAGCTCATGGCTATAGCAGTGACAGCTGAACTCGATTGGACGATGCTACTCATTAGTAACCCTGTAACTACACCTAGCTGAACACGTTGGCTTGTCTCCAAAAACCAATAATGTATAGCCGGAATGGATGTAAGAGGATAGGCTAGTGTTTCAAAGCCATGCATGGAAATAAACATCATGGCTATGCCGAATAAGACGCACCCAATCGAAAAAAACTTCTCGCTTTTCGAAAATAAAAATAGACTACCGGTTAGTAACAGAGGTACTGAAATAGAAGACAAATCATAGGCAAGAATTTCTAACGTGGCGACAGTTCCGATATTTGCACCAAGCATAATTCCGATAGAATAATGGAACGGAATAGCTCTAACTGCTACTAATCCCACCGTTATAACCATGACAGCGGAGCTACTTTGTGTGATTGTTGCAGCTAGTACCCCTGTCAAAAGACCTTTCCAAGGCTTATCAGCAAAACGGTGTAAAATAGCAGGTAATTTTTTTTGAAAACCTAACATTAAACCGTGCCTCATAACGATCATACCAAATAAAAAGAGTGCAAGATAAATTGTAAAAAATGTGATTGATTCATTCATCACTACCTTCCCCCTCATCAACACTATATGGACAAGGCAAGATAAGGATGACAAAAAACATTTTAAAGTGTCATTTACGTAACTAGGATTTTTTATAGGTATTTTATTAAATCAAAAGTTGACCATAACTTCCCATTCGTATATAATCAACTAAGACATGCTTTTTTATATTTTAAGTTATTATTTTTATGTTAAGCTTAAAGTATGGAATAAGGTTATCTTTGATTTCCTAGTAAGCCTATTTTTTCAGCGCATGTTCGATTGGTTGTTCGGAGGGAGGGATACAGAATGGCAGAAACTCGTGTACGTAAGAATGAATCTATCGACGCTGCTCTTCGCCGCTTTAAAAAAACGATGTCTAAAGAAGGTACAATGGCAGAAGTTCGTAAGCGGAAGCATTATGAAAAACCGAGCATTAAGCGTAAGAAAAAGTCTGAAGCAGCTCGTAAGCGTAAGTTTTAAGTGAGAGGGTGTTAGTTCTTTGAATATTCTTGATAAGTTGAATCAAGATATGAAAGACGCGATGAGGAACAAAGAAAAGCAACGTTTGATGGTTATTCGCTCTGTTAAATCCGCCATTCAAAATGAGGTAATTAACAAAGGCGAAAACTTGTCAGAAGACGAAGTTTTAACTGTTTTGAGTCGAGAAATGAAACAACGTAAGGAATCCCTCCACGAATTTGAACAAGCAGCGCGCACTGATTTAGTTGAAAAGACTAACGCTGAAATTCAAATATTAACGGAATATATGCCATCACAACTGTCTGACAGTGAACTCCGTCAAATTGTAGAAGAAACAGTTTCTGAAACAAGTGCTTCTTCTAAGGCTGACATGGGGAAAGTGATGGGAGCTATCATGCCGAAAGTTAAAGGTCGAGCAGACGGCTCCAAAGTTAAAGAGTATGTGGAACAATCACTCACATAAAATGATACTAAACGTCCTGTCGCTTGACAGGACGTTTTTAAAGTTATCCTTTTATTTTTTATCATCACGTTGCTGAAATCTTGGAGTATATTGCTAAATTTTTAGAGACAGGCTGAAAAATATGTGAACAATCCTATGCATAATTTCTTCATGAGACGGGTATGGAAACGATAACTACAGTTTTTTAAGGAGGCTACCATGTCTAAGCACTTATACTATGTTACATGGCATACGGGAAGCTATGTTGAACTCCTTCCAGTTAAGGTTGACCAGAGAACCGTCCAATATGAAGTAGAAGCTGATGATGAAGAATTGAAGCATTTGGAGAAGCTAATAACGACCATTAATAATAAAGATGTGATGGAAGAGCATATCTTTGTTAGGCCTTTTGATGAAGATGAAGATGAGAAGGATAAATTAGCTTTAAAAAAAGACGTGAAAGACCTTTTCCAAGTTATTTATAAACTAGGTACTGAAAAAACGAAAAGATATTTAGATGAGTTATGATTCAAAAACAGGCTGCTCATGAGGTAGCCTGTTTTTACTAAGGGATTTTTGCCTGAGACGCTGTTAGGTTTTAATGTTATTGAAACATAAAATACAATGGGGGAAACAACTTCTGCCCAAGTCTGACAACAAGTTTTTCAGTAATAATTCATTAAGTTAGATTAAGAGGAGTATTGTGCCATAAAAATATATAAATAAAAGGATTCAAAAATTGACCACTCATATTATTTTTATTTTTCCGCTAAAATAGGTAAAATAATTTACATAAGAAGTTGAATCATGAAACTTTTATAACGTATGATTCGTAACTATAAGAATTGACTGTTAGGGAAGGAAGGGGGGATTCCAAATATGAAAATGTTTAAGCTATTATTTTATTTGTCGCTATTTTTATTAGCTATCGTTTTAATGGTTGCCCCACCGAAAGCTGAAAGTGGGGGACAAGGCGATTTAGTCTATGTTATCCCTGTTGAAAAAGAAGTTGAACGGGGATTAGAAGCTTTTTTAAATCGTTCTATTCAAACAGCTGAAGAAGCAGGTGCCGACCACATCGTATTTGAGGTTCACACCCCAGGGGGATTTGTGGATGCAGCAGGTAATATCGCGTCCTTAGTTAGAAACACCGAGGTACCAACAACTGCTTTTATTGTTGGTGATGCTTTATCAGCAGGCGCTTATATTTCTTTAAACGCCAATGAAATTGTGATGGCACCTGGTACACGAATGGGATCGGCAGCAGTTATTGATGGCTCTGGAAATGCTGCTGAAGATAAGGCTCAGTCAGCATGGCTTGCAAGTATGCGTGAAGCGGCAGAATTAAATGGTCGTGACCCTGTCTATGCCTTGGCAATGGCAGACGAAACAATCGATATAAGTGAATACGGAGCTGGAGAAGGTAATTTACTTACGTTGACGCCTAGTCAAGCTATGGAAGTGGGGTATGCAGAAGCTACTGTAGAAAATCGGGAGGAGCTTTTAGACTACCTAAACATGGAACAAGCTGAAGTGAGGGAGACAGAAATAACATTTGCTGAGCAAATTGCTCGTTTTGTCACTAATCCGATTATTATCCCAATTCTCTTATCCATAGGCAGTCTTGGACTTGTTTTGGAGCTTTATTCACCTGGTTTTGGCGTACCTGGAATTATGGGAGCTTCAGCGCTATTTCTGTATTTCTTTGGACATCTAGTAGCAGGGTTTGCTGGATGGGAAGCCATCATTTTATTTGGTATCGGAGTTGTTTTAATTGTTCTAGAAGTTTTCTCGCCAAGCTTTGGTATTTTAGGAGTGCTGGGGATTGGCGCTATTTTAGCAAGTCTCGTCATAAGCTCATTTTCACTTATGAATATCCTTTTATCTGTTTTTATCGCAGTTATCGTCACGATTATTGCTTCAATTATTTTCTTTAAATATGCCAGCTACAAAGGGCCATTTAGAAGAGTCATTTTAACTGACCAGACCAAAACGGAGCAAGGATATGTGTCTAATGAAAATCGCCATGACATTATTGGTGAGATTGGAGAGGCATTAACCATCCTACGACCATCAGGAACGGCGTTATTAAATGACGAACGACTTGACGTTATCTCTGAGGGAGGATATATTGAACAAGGAAGAAAAGTTAAGGTGATATCTGCAACTGGCTCTCGAATCGTCGTACGGGAAGTAGCTGGTGAGGATCAAAAGAGAACAAAGACTGAGGAGGAAGACAAATGATTACACAAGAAATTGGAATTTGGATAGGGCTAGCCCTTATCGTCGTAGTATTTGCAGTTTTATTTACATTTGTACCAGTAGCCCTCTGGATATCAGCGTGGGCCGCAGGAGTAAAAGTGGGTATTTTCCAGCTCGTAGGGATGAGACTACGTCGAGTCATTCCGCACAGAGTTGTTAATCCGCTAATTAAAGCGGTAAAAGCTGGACTTGATATTAGTACAAATAAACTTGAGGGTCATTACCTTGCAGGAGGAAACGTTGACCGTGTTGTTAATGCGTTGATTGCTGCACAACGAGCCAATATTGATTTAAGCTTTGAAAGATGTGCTGCTATTGATTTAGCTGGTCGTGACGTACTTGAAGCTGTACAGATGAGTGTTAATCCAAAAGTGATTGAAACGCCTTTCATTGCTGGTGTGGCAATGGATGGGATTGAAGTTAAAGCAAAAGCTAGAATTACAGTACGTGCAAACATTGATCGCCTTGTAGGGGGCGCCGGTGAAGATACAGTTATCGCACGTGTAGGTGAAGGGATTGTATCAACAATCGGTTCGGCTAAAAACCATAAAGAAGTATTAGAAAACCCTGATATGATTTCTCAAACGGTGCTTAAAAAAGGCTTAGATGCAGGAACAGCATTTGAGATTTTGTCCATCGATATTGCAGATATTGACATCGGTAAAAACATCGGAGCAGGTCTTCAAACAGACCAAGCTGAAGCAGATAAGAAAATTGCTCAAGCGAAAGCCGAAGAACGCCGTGCAATGGCAGTAGCACAAGAACAAGAGATGAAGGCTCGCGTTGAAGAGATGCGTGCAAAAGTTGTAGAAGCTGAAGCTGAAGTGCCAATGGCAATGTCTGAAGCTTTACGTTCAGGAAATCTTGGTGTCATGGATTATATGAACTTTAATAATGTGAAAGCAGATACAGATATGAGAGACTCCATTGGTAAAGCAACGAGTGACGGTGAGGATGAAGAGGGGACAACACCACCAGGAGCACGCCGTTAAGTGTGCCCCTCTTTAAGAAAGGAGTGTGCTTAAATGGAAGGCTTATTTAATCTCCTTCTTGAATCACCGATCTTTCTTTTCATCATTATTGCTGCGATAATGAGTTTCCTTCGTGGGAATAAACAAGATGAAAAACAAACGAGACGCCAAAGACCACAGGGTCAGCAACAAAGAAGGACCCCTTCACAGTCAGAAGAAGAGCAGGAAGTGGATTGGCGTGATATTTTCCGGCAGGAAGAACGGCCAACTGAACCACAGTCTACAGAAAGCTGGTCTAATAGGGAGAGAAGTGAGAATAAATCATATTCTGAACCAACAGTTTCTTCTTTACCTCAGGAGGCTGAGAATGAACTGAGTAAAACGAATAGAGAGCTTCATGAACGTTACGAAAGGATTAAAAAGCGACAAGAGCAAGCTGCGAAACAAGTTGGAGAAATCGGTGATTCACCAATTATGCAGGGGGATTTAACCCGTTCAGCAGCAAAACCGAAAGTGCAGCTTAATTTTAGTCACATTTCACGTGAAGAAGCGATTAAAGGTATTGTTTGGTCTGAAATACTGGCAAAACCAAAAGCACGTCGTAGGTAAGAAGAGATTCAACCATTCTTCTAAAGTGGATATATAAATTAAAAGCATCCCCAATTTAAGCATGGCTAAATTGGGGGTGCTTTTGTTATGGACAAAACTCTACATAATTTTTATGTAAAAAAACCCTTATTACGGTTAGCTTTTACCTCTTTATAAAGCTAACGTTTTTTAATTTATAAGCGTTATTAATACCATTTTAGGTGATAGGCTTCAGCTAACTTTCATACATATGAATGAAAGGGAGGTTCGCCATGAAACGATTTCAACGGTGGCTAAAAAAATGGATGGTTAACTATATGGACCTACCCGCAGATGTGATTATGGATTTACCGCGGTTGACAATGATCGGTCAGCTCCATGTTTATATAGAAAATCATCGCGGGGTTGTGCGTTTTACAAATACAGAGCTAAGACTAGCTTTAAAAGAAGGTGAGCTCGTTATTAGTGGGAACCAATTTATAATAAAAACGATACTACCTGAAGAAATACTGCTTGAAGGCATCATTGAGCACGTCTATTATGAAAAACCATAAATGTTTTCGCTATGTTATGTTTAAAATAAGGGGGAAGCTACGTGAGAAACGATTGGTTGCACAAATCAACCGGATACATGAAAATACAGGTGACACATGCGTCTCCAGAGACATTTATTAAAGAGTGCCAAAGGCAAGGTGTATTAACATGGGAAGTGACGTTCCAAGATGAAGAAAGGTTTACAGCTTATGTGCTGTTGACCGATCTTTATAAACTGAAAAAAATGGCCAAGCTTTTATCGTGTAAAATTAAATTCGAAGAAAAAAAAGGGTTACCATTTTTATTGAAAAAATTAAGCAATAGAAAAGGATTAGTAGCCGGTATTTTAGGTTTTATTGCTGTACTGGTTCTTTTATCAAACATGGTTTGGGGAATTGAAATTGAAGGAACAGATCCAGCAATGGAACACGAAGTACGCCATGCGTTAGAGCAGATGGGAGTAAAAAAGGGAGCTTTTCAATATTTTTTACCTGCACCAGAAAAGATCCAGGATAACATCATGAATGAGTTAGACGGAGTCACGTGGATCGGTGTTACGAAACACGGGTCCTCTTATCATTTTCAAGTAGTGGAAAAAGAAATAGTTGAAGAAAGCCCAGCAAGTGGTACAGGTCATCTCGTTGCATCACGAAAAGCTGTTATTCATGATCTTTTTATTGAAAAAGGAAATCCCCTTATTAAACCGAACGAAGTGGTGAAAAAAGGTGACATTCTTGTATCTGGTGAATTAGGCAAAGAAGGTAAAACCACGTTTATAGCTGCAGAAGGAGAGGTCATCGGAGAATTTTGGTACAAGGTCCGTGTAAAGGTACCGTTAAGTCAGACCATTGAAACAGTTACGGGACGAACAGCAAAAAAACATGGCCTTAAAATAGGGGATTTTACTGTTCCAATCTGGGGATTCTCAGGACTTAATACGGAAGAAAAATACACAGAACAGGTATCAAAGGATTGGGAACTATTTGGTTATAAAACGCCCTTTTCACATGTTGTTACACATGAGTATGAATTGCAATCAGTTGACAGAGAACGAGCACATAAAAAAGCTGTAGCTATTGCGAAAGAAGAAGCGACTAAAAAACTTATGCAAATGTTATCAGATGATGCCTTAATCACTGGAGAAAAAGTTTTGCACGAGACAGTAGACGGTGGTAAAGTAAAAGTATCGCTGCACTATAAGATTCAAGATAATATTGCAGTGAAACAGCCCATAATTCAAGGAGACTGAGACGATTGACAGAAAATACAAGCGTAATTGTTTTACCAATTCAAGGAGCAAATGAAGCCCAAGCATTGTTTGGTCCAAATGATAACCATTTGAAACGTTTAGAAGAATTTTTTGAGACGACAATTATGACCCGTGGTGAAGAAATTACAGTACATGGAGACAGTAAGTCCTCAGAAAAGATTAATGATATCTTAAATATGCTATTAAAGCTCATTAGAAATGGCCTTTCTGTTCAAGAAAGAGATGTGGTATATGCCTCTCAATTAGCTAAAAGAGGTATGCTTGATGAAATGGCAGATTTGTATGAGGATAAAATAACTCTCACGGCTAAAGGTAAACCGATTCTTGCGAAAACGTTAGGCCAAAGACATTATGTGTCTGCAATTCGAAAAAATGATATCGTCTTTGGAATTGGGCCTGCTGGAACAGGGAAAACTTATTTAGCTGTTGTTATGGCGGTTCACGCTTTAAAAGAAGGTCGAGTTAAGAAAATTGTCTTAACTCGTCCCGCAGTTGAGGCGGGTGAAAGCCTCGGTTTTCTACCTGGGGATCTAAAAGAGAAAGTAGATCCCTATTTAAGACCATTGTATGATGCACTTCATGATGTATTTGGTGTAGAACATACTGAAAGGCTAATGGAAAGAGGCACGATAGAGATCGCACCGTTAGCGTATATGAGAGGGCGCACACTTGACGATTCCTTTGTCATATTAGATGAGGCTCAAAACACAACGTCTGAACAAATTAAAATGTTCTTAACAAGACTTGGTTTTGGTTCAAAAATGGTTGTTACAGGAGACTTAACACAAATTGACTTGCCTCGAGGCAAAATGTCCGGTTTAAAATCAGTTTTAAAAATATTAAAAAATGTAGAAGGCTTGTCATTTATACATTTAGAGCCTACCGATGTTGTCCGCCATACACTCGTCCAAAAAATTATTAATGCTTATGAGAAAGAGAGTGAAACATCGGCTGAGCGTCATTCGTAAACTACGAAATGGAAGGCCAAAATGATAAGAATGTTTAGTGATCTAGCCTCTCTAGGATGAAAGCCGCTAAGTCTAAGTATGACTTTAAAAAAGGAGAGAAATGTTCTTTACAAAGGAGTGCCTCGTTTGAAATGATTGGTAAAAAACGGTGCAAAGCTCTGTTTTAAAATGGGGGAGCCAAATGTCAAAACGATCGTCTATAGATCAACAAGCATGGTGGAAAAATCTAAAAAACCATCGGTATTTACGTATCTTTATCTTTGTTTTTTTAGGAATCTTTACGTATGGTATGCTCGTCACAAATGTCATACCTGAGACGTTAGAAGTTGAACAAGGAACCGTGTCTGACCAAGATATACGCTCGCCATTAACGATTGAAAATAAGCTGGAGACTGAACGTTTACAACAAGAAGCATCTGATGCTGTTGAACCAGTGTATTCTAAAAAAACAAGATACGCCCAAAATCAACTTGAAAGAATTCAGGACATTTTCCATTCGGTGGAGCAGGTGCAAAGTCAGATTGAGGAAAGAATTTCCGAAATAGAAGATGCCACTAACAATTCTAATGAAGATGACACGACGCTTGAAGAACTTTCTGATTCAGAACAGCTTGATTTGCTTGAAGAGCTTCTTCCAACTGAAACAATAGAGCAAGTATCTGATGAAGCCTTTCTCATATTATTGGAAACCACAGGGGAAGATTTAGAGACAGCTCAAGAAACGACTACTAGTGCAGTGTATGACGTCATGGAAGAAGAAATTCCAATGGATGAAGTAGATGAAGCAAAAGATAGGGTTGAAAGCAAGGTTGCAATTGCAGCTGTTAGTCCAGATTTACTTGAAGCTATGATTGAAGTTTCCCGTTTTGGTATTACGGCAAACTACATGATGGATGAAGATGCTACACAAGAAGCACGACAGTCAGCTATTGAAGCGGTAGAACCTGTCATGATACGAGAAGGTCAGCTGTTAGTAGAAGAAGGTCAAGTTATTACGGGAGAAATTTATCAGCAACTGTCGCTTGTAGGATTAACTGAAGAGGTGCCTTTATACTACCCGTATATTGGTCTTGCTATTATTATTAGTCTATTAATAGCGATGCTTGCCTATTACTTAAATGATGCAAAAACCTCTTTACAAACAAATAATACGCACTTGTTAATGTATAGTACGATTTATATGCTGTCACTTATATTGTTAAAGCTTGTTAGTTTGACGCACGTCATTGACCTAAATGGTATAACTTTCCTAGCGCCAGTAGCTATGGGAACAATGCTTCTAACAACGTTGCTACAATCTCGAGTTGCTATTTTTACAAGCATGATATTCGCTATTATTGCTAGCATAATGTTTAATGGCGAGAGTTCTGGTATCGTGAATTACACTCACGGCATTTACATCTTTTTTAGTGGCCTGGCAGGAGTCTTTTTCTTGAGTAAGTCACAGCGTATGATGCGTATGTTACAAACGGGAATCTTCGTCTCGTTTATTAATATTTTAGTGGTAATTGCTATTCTCTTATTGAAAAATGCTCAATATGGGTGGTTTGATATTGGTACTAACGTCGGCTTTGCATTTTTGTCCGGTTTTATCTCTGTCGTGTTGGCAATTGGATTATTACCTTTTGTTGAAGCAGGATTCGGAGTTTTGTCTCCAACTAGACTAATTGAATTGTCCAATCCTAATCACCCTCTTTTAAGAAAAATTTTATTAGAGGCGCCGGGCACCTATCACCATAGTGTGGTAGTCGCTAACTTAGCTGAGGCAGCGTGTGAATCGGTGGGAGCTAACGGGCTATTAGCAAGAGTTGGTTCATATTACCATGATATTGGGAAGACAAGGCGGCCTCATTTTTTTATAGAAAATCAAATGAAGATAAAAAATCCGCATGATAATATTTCACCGCATTTAAGTAAAACAATTATAATTGCTCACCCTTATGATGGAGCAGAGATGCTTAAATCTCATAAGCTTCCGAAAGAAATTGTGGACATTGCAGAACAACATCATGGTACATCGTTATTAAAATACTTTTACCATAAAGCAAAACAAAATGATGTAAAGGAAGAAATAGAAGAAGAAGAGTTCAGATATCCAGGACCAAAAGCGCAGTCAAAGGAAGCGGCACTCGTTGGATTTGCTGATTGTGTAGAAGCGGCTGTTAGATCAATGCAGCATCCCACAACTGAAAAAATTGAAAGTCTTGTTCGTAAAATATTATTAGAGCGGTTAACAGATGGTCAATTTGATGACTGCGATCTTACGTTAAAAGAGTTAAATAAAGCAGCGACTTCAATATGCGAAACGTTACAGGGGACGTTTCATTCAAGGATTGAGTATCCAGAAGATGATTTGAGTAAAAAGGAGGACAATGTGTGAACCGATATACGATTGATCTATTTGACGAGACGGAGCAGTTAACGGACTTAGAGAAAAACCTTGTTGCTGACGTGCTCAATACGGCACTAGAAGAGGAGAACATGAAAGAAGAATCTGAAGTATCTGTCACGTTCGTTACTGATGAACACATACACAAATTAAATCGGGATTACCGTGATAAAGATCAACCAACAGATGTGTTGTCTTTCGCATTAAATGAGAGTGATGATGGCATGAGTGAAAGTCCAGCCTCTAATTTGTTAGGAGACGTGATTATCTCTGTACCGCGCGCAAAAGTTCAAGCTGAAGAATACGGCCATGATATGAAACGAGAACTGTGTTTTTTGGCAGTTCATGGTTTTCTTCACCTCGTTGGCTATGATCATGCAACTGAGACTGATGAAAAAGTGATGTTTACAAAACAAGAAGATATTTTGCAAAAACATGGGCTCAAGAAATAATATTCCATTTGTTTCATGGCGCCGGTTAAAGAAGAGTTTTTATTATGCGGCTAAAGGCATTGAGCACACGTGGAAGTATGAACAAAACTTTCGCATACATGTTCTTGCCGCGATTGGTGTGTTTATTTTAGCACAGTTACTTAGCGTCCCTTTAAGTGAGCAAGTCATTCTAGCTGTTGTGATCGGGGCAGTTTTAGGAATGGAACTTATTAATACTGCGATAGAGCATGCGGTAGACCTCGTCGTAAAACGATATGATGAACGGGCGAAAATCATAAAAGACGCTGCAGCAGGAGCAGTCTTTGTCTTTGCATTGACAGCAGTGATTGTGGGCGCTATGATTTTCATACCACATATTCTTCAATTACTGTTTTAACCGGTCGTTCAAACTGAAGATTAAGCTTAGTGTTTGACTAAAGGGATTATAATAAACGAGGGTGATAAGATGGAAAAAGACCAGTTATTAGAGGAAGCGAAACGAGCTAGAGAAAACGCGTATGTGCCATATTCTAAATTCCAAGTAGGTGCAGCCCTTCTGGCCGCTGATGGGAAAGTTTTTCATGGATGTAATATAGAAAATGCAGCATATAGTATGTGTAATTGTGCTGAAAGGACTGCTATTTTTAAAGCCGTATCAGAGGGGATACGCGAATTTACGGCGATGGCAGTCGTAGCTGATACAGACGGACCAGTTTCTCCTTGTGGCGCATGTCGACAAGTAATGTCGGAGCTTTTACAGCGTGAGACAAAAATATATTTAACGAATTTGCATGGAGATACTACTGAGTGGACGATGGAGCAATTGTTACCAGGAGCATTTTCACCGGAGGATTTAAATGATTGAGAATGAAAAGAAGTCAGGATTCGTTGCACTAATTGGCCGACCTAATGTAGGTAAATCGACATTATTGAACCATGTTTTAGGGCAAAAAATTGCAATTATGAGTAATAAACCTCAAACGACAAGAAATCGTATTCAAGGCGTCTATACTGGGGATAAAGGACAAATCGTTTTTATTGATACGCCGGGGATTCATAAGCCTAAACATCGCCTCGGTGATTTCATGACTAAAATTGCGCAAAATACGTTTAATGAAGTTGATGTCATCTTATTTCTGGTAGATGCTAAAGAAGGAAAAGGACGAGGCGATGAATTTATTATTGAACGTTTAAAAAATGTTAATACCCCCGTCTTCCTGATAATTAATAAAATCGATGACGTCCATCCAGACGAGCTCTTGCCACTTATTAAGGAGTATTCACAGCTTTATCCTTTTAAAGAAATCATTCCAGTTTCTGCGCTAGAAGGCAATAACGTTACCACACTTCTCGAACAAGTTTATGCATATTTACACCCAGGTCCTCAATTTTACCCGGAGGATCAGGTCACTGACCATCCAGAACGTTTTTTAATGGCAGAAATGATTCGTGAGAAGATCCTTCACCTTACGGAAGAAGAAATACCTCATTCAATTGCTGTTGAGATTGAACAAATTAAGCGAAGAGAAAATACAGCTACTGTTTATGTCGGGGCAGTTGTTGTGGTGGAAAGAAGCTCGCAGAAAGGGATCATTATCGGTAAGCAAGGGAAAATGCTTAAAGAAATAGGGAAACGAGCTAGAGAAGATATTCAACGTCTTCTTGGATCCAAAATTTTTCTTGAGCTTTGGGTAAAGGTTGAAAAGGATTGGCGAAATAAACCGAAGCATTTAAAAAATTTCGGGTATAACAACGAGGAGTATTAGAAAATAACCGGCTCGATCACAGATAACCGTCCGTAGAACCCCCCCAGGTCAAAGTAGAGTAAGAGAGATAACCCTATATAAGCGGGAGACTACGGATGCACATATCCTGATCCACTCAACGACCGCTTAGTGGGAGAAGAACGAAAACTCATATTAGCTAAAGGGTCGTTTTATACTGTTAATATTTCCTTGACATGAAAAGGGCGCAGAAGGTCACTATAACAGATATAGAAGCACAATAAAGCTTGCTATTAAGAAAGGTGGAGTAGCTTAATGCGTCAGTTATCCTGGCACGTATTCTCCATGACAGGCGATGTGGAATCTTATTTGTTATTTAAAGAAATTGATCGAGATCAGCAAGATACCATTATGTTGGAAGGAAACGATGGGAATTCTGATGAGGAGACGATCACCTAAATGACCTGAGGCTCACCTAAAATTGGCAGGTGGCGACATTGTTACACAAAACAGAAGGAATTGTTATTCGTACGACCGATTATGGAGAGACGAACAAAATTATCACAGTATTGTCTCGTGAACACGGCAAAATAGCCGTAATGGCACGCGGAGCAAAACGACCAAAGAGTCGCTTTGCTTCATCAACTCAACTCTTTGTTTATGGTGCTTTTATATATCAAAAATCTCAAGGCATGGGGTCGCTTAGTCAGGCTGATATTATTGATTCATTCAAAGAGGTAAGAAATGACTTAATGCTCACTGCTTATGGTGCATACATAGTGGAAATGATTGATAAGTTGACAGATGATAATGAAAAGAGCCCGTATTTATTTGAATTGCTGTACCAATTGTTACACCACTTAAATGAGGGAGATGATGGTGAAATTCTAATCCGTCTTCTTGAAACTAAGATGTTGGCTTTTTCCGGCTCTCCCCCAACTTTACACGAATGCGCCTATTGTAGAAGAACAGATTTGCCTTTTGTTTTTTCGTTGAAATATGGAGGAGCCCTTTGTAAAGCCTGTTCTCATGAGGACAGGCATCATTTAAAGACCACCCCCTCAGTCATGAAATTATTAAGGTTATTTCAACAAATTAACCCTTCTAGAATTGGTAAGATTTCTGTGAAACCTGATAATAAGCAGCAATTAAAAGAAGTATTAGAATTGTATTACCAAGAATATGTCGGGGTTCATTTAAGATCAAAGCGATTTTTAGATCAAATGGAAAAGTTATCACAACAAGATGTTGACAGCTAACTTTTTTTTAAGTAAGATTTGTAATAATAAGAGATCGTTTATAGATGCCGTGCAATGAAGGAGAGTAGTACTTGTCCTCTCAATATATTAGCGAGCTCAGGGTGGTGAAAGCTGAGTATAACGATGACAAGGAAGGCGTTCCAGAGTACGCATAGTTAAAGTGGTGCAGTTTGTCTGCGCAAGTAGGGTGGAACCGCGGGTTACTCTCGTCCCTGTATCCTTATGGATATAGAGACGGGAGTTTTTTATTGAAGAATAATAGTCCTTTCAAAACCATTAAATCAATCTCCCTGCGTTATGCGACTCATATATAGACAAAATCTCAGTAAATATTGGAGGGTTTAAAGCATGAATGTACAAAATATGATTCTCACGCTACAAGAATTTTGGGGAAAACAAAACTGCCTTCTCCTGCAGCCATATGATGTGGAAAAAGGAGCTGGAACGATGAACCCAATGACTTTTTTACGAAGTATTGGACCAGAACCGTGGAATGTAGCTTATGTTGAACCATCACGGCGACCGACCGATGGAAGATATGGAGAAAATCCAAACCGACTATACCAACATCATCAATTTCAAGTTGTCATGAAGCCATCTCCTGACAATATTCAAGAATTATATTTGGAGAGTTTAAAAAAATTAGGGATTAAACCAGAAGAGCACGACATTCGTTTTGTTGAAGACAATTGGGAAGCGCCAACTCTTGCAGCATGGGGGTTAGGCTGGGAAGTATGGCTTGACGGGATGGAGATTACCCAATTTACTTATTTTCAACAAGTAGGAGGGCTCGACGCTTCACCTGTATCTGTCGAAATTACATACGGCTTGGAACGATTAGCCTCTTATATACAAGATAAAGAAAATGTTTATGACCTCGAATGGGTGAATGGTTTTACTTACGGGGATGTTTTCTTACAAAATGAGTATGAGCAATCTAAGTATTCTTTTGAAGTCGCGGATTCAGACATGCTTTTTCAACTGTTTTCAATTTTTGAAAAAGAAGCACAGCGCGCCCTAAACGAACGACTCGTTATTCCTTCTTATGACTATGTTTTAAAGTGTTCTCACGTCTTTAACTTATTAGATGCCCAAGGTGCCATTTCCGTTACTGAAAGAACTGGTTATATTGGACGTGTAAGAAATCTTGCCCGTAAATGCGCGAAAGCCTATTATGACATACGGGAAAACCTAGGTTTTCCGATGCTTAAAGAGAAGGGGGAAGCTACTAATGAGTAGTAGAACATTATTATTAGAGATCGGTTTAGAAGAGATGCCTGCAAGGTTTGTAACAGATGCCATGAAAGAACTGCAACAACGAACTGAAGCTTGGATGAAAGAGCATCGGCTAACTTACAAAGAAACAAAAGCTTTCTCAACTCCGCGCCGCCTAGCTGTCCTCGTACACGGTCTCGATGAAAAGCAAGATGATGTTGAAGAGGAAGCAAAAGGACCTTCTAAAAAAATTGCTCAAGATGAAGAAGGAAATTGGTCAAAGGCTGCTCAAGGATTTGCCCGTGGACAAGGAGTAAAGACAGATGACCTTTACATAAAGTCTATTAACGGTGAAGACTATGTTTTTGCTAAAAAATTTACAGCTGGTGAAGCTGTTAAGTCACTTTTACCTGAATTGAAACACGTCATCCTTAGTATTCCTTTCCCAAAAAATATGAAGTGGGGAATAAATGATCAGAAATTTGTTCGTCCAGTAAAATGGTTAGTTGCTCTATATGGGACCGAGGTGATCTCATTTAACATTACGAATGTATCAACGGATCGTTATTCCTTTGGTCACCGTTTTTTAGGAAGTCAATTAGTTCTTGAGGATGCAAAAGACTATGTTTCGTCATTATTAAAAGAGCATGTGATTGTTGATCCGCTTGAACGAAAAGCAGCGATTAGAAAACAACTTGAACAATTGGCAGAAAGTGAAGGATGGGTCGTTCCAGTAGATGAAAATTTACTCGAAGAGGTCACGAATCTTGTTGAATACCCTACAGCGCTATATGGTACATTTGATAAGCGGTTTTTAAAGGTTCCTGAGGAAGTCCTCATTACATCAATGAGAGAACATCAACGCTACTTCCCAGTTAAAAATAAAGAAGGAGACCTTCAGCCAAACTTTATTACGGTAAGAAATGGTGATCATCGTCACTTAGAGAACGTTCAAAAAGGAAATGAAAAAGTGCTGAGGGCACGCTTGGCAGATGCTGAATTTTTCTATAACGAGGATTTGAATAAAAATTTTGAAGCCCTCTTCTCTCGACTTGAATCAATCGTTTATCATGAAGAATTAGGATCGATTGCTGATAAAGTGAGACGTTTCTCTGCTCTAGCTGTCAAAATTGCTAAAAAAGCTGGTGCTACTAAAGAGCTGATTCATCTAACAGAAAGAGCAGCTCATTTAGCAAAAAATGATTTAGTGACACACATGGTGAATGAGTTTCCGGAACTTGAAGGGCGTATGGGAGAGGAATATGCATTAAAATCAGGAGAAGATACTCGTGTAGCTCGTGCGATTAAAGAACATTACTTACCTAAGCAATCAGGAGATCTTCCACCGTCTGACTCGATTGGTGCTTTTATTAGTGTTGCTGACAAAATTGACACGCTTGTTACCAGTTTTGGAATTGGTGCTATTCCTACTGGATCTCAAGATCCTCATGGGCTTCGACGTCAAACGGCAGGGATTTTGCACATTTTCTTAAAAGAAGCTTGGCCATTTGATTTATTTGAAGTGATGAATGAGGCTTTGATAGAAGCTGATAGCCATGGACTAATTAGTCGACCACTTGAAGATGTTATGACGGACTTAAAAGAATTTGTTAAGTTGAGATATAAGCATTTACTTCAAGAGAAAAATGTACGCTATGATGTGGCTGAGGCGGTACTTGCTACAGCACCGGGAAGAGTAGATGTAACGATTAAAAAAGGCCTCTTTTTAATGGAACTTCTCAATGATGCTTCCTTTAAGAAAGATGTTGAAGCATTTAACCGAGTTATAAATATTTCTAAAAAAACAGCTTCTTCTTCATTGCCAGAGCCTTCACTTTTCACAGAAGAGGAAGAAAAAAATCTTTTCGTTGTTACACGCGATCATAAGAAAAGTGTATTAGATTCACTAGATAAAGGTGAAATAGTCGAAGCTTATACTTTGTTGAAGCAACTCGTGCCAGTTATTCATCACTATTTCGATAATATAATGGTCATGGCTGAAAATGAGACTATTAAAGCTAATCGTCTTGCCCAAATGAGACAAACTTCTGAGGTGATCACCTTTTTTGCTGATTTTCAGACTATTGTCTTCCATGCTGAGAACTAAGCATATTTTTCGAACGTTTTTAATTAGGGTATAATAGAGAGAAATGAAAATAGTAAGCTTGCCTGAGTGTAGAGGACGGTGAAGGCAATGGAGTTGAATGAAAGACAACAACGAATTTTACAAATAGTGAAAGAAGAAGGTCCGATCACGGGTGAACAGATTGCTGAGAAGCTATCATTAACGCGTGCAACCTTGAGACCAGACTTGGCCATTTTAACCATGTCGGGCTTTCTTGATGCACGTCCCCGTGTCGGTTATTATTATAGTGGTAAAAATGGCGGACAACTTTTTAATGAGCAAATGCAAAAACTAACTGTTAAACAATTTCAATCTGTACCTGTCGTAGTGAATGAATCTGCATCTGTCTATGATGCTATTTGTATTATGTTTTTAGAAGACGTGGGCACCCTTTTTGTTGTAAATAAAAAAAGTCGATTAGCTGGCATTCTTTCAAGAAAAGATTTATTGCGTGCTAGCATGGGTAAACAAGATCTTGAGAGTGTGCCTGTAAGCATCATTATGACAAGGATGCCTAATGTTACGGTGTGTAAACCTGAAGATACTATTGTAGAAGTGGCCAATAAACTAATTAATAAACAAATAGATGGTGTTCCCGTAGTTCGTGAAATAGAGGAAGAAGGTGTCACTGTTCACGAAGTAATCGGACGTTTAACCAAAACAAATATTGCGAAGGCATTTGTTTATATGGCAAGTGATGATCTTCATACGTAAGTTTTATTAATTGAGTGAAGGAGAATGCCAATGAGTTCATCTGACCAATCGATGGTATATGTGATTTCTGATTCTGTAGGAGAAACGGCTGAATTAGTAGTAAAGGCCGCTTTAAGTCAATTTAACCAAGGGAAAGCGACTATTACGAGAATCCCTTACGTTGAAGATACTTCTACAGTAGATGATGTCATTACACAAGCTATTGAAAACAATGGTGTCATTGCTTTTACCGTTGTAGTACCAGAAGTGAAAAATTATTTATTACAGCAGGCAGCTAGTCATAATGTCCCTATTTATGATATTTTAACGCCTATGATTACATTGATGGAGAACCGGCTAAATACCTCGCCCAAAAATAAATCGGGCCTTATTCATACACTAGATGAAGATTATTTCAGAAAAGTAGAAGCAATCGAGTTTGCGGTTAAATATGATGATGGTCGAGATCCCAGAGGGGTTTTAAGGGCTGATGTGGTTCTTATTGGGGTATCTCGCACATCCAAAACGCCATTATCTCAATATTTGGCTCACAAACGCCTAAAAGTAGCTAATGTTCCTCTTGTGCCTGAAGTAGAACCTCCCGATGAACTCTTTAAGGTACCAAGAGAGAAAATCATTGGACTAACGATTAGCCCGAAAAAACTAAACACGATTCGAACGGAAAGGCTAAAAGCTTTAGGTTTAAAGGAAGAAGCTAATTATGCCGCACTTGAGCGTATTGAAGAGGAGTTATTGTACTCTGCTCAAATTATGAATAAGATTGGTTGTCGTATTATTGATGTCTCTACAAAAGCTGTAGAAGAGACTGCAAATTTAATTTATCAACTTGTTCACAATCATTCTTCATAAACTAACTGGAACTTTGAAGTTCTTTAGAAAAGAACTTCAAGGTTTTTTTATTTATTGTTCTTTTTAAAAATAACGCTACTACTCATTTATCTGTTATTTGATACTATGCATACGCGTTTATCGTCGAGTTAGTTTATGTAGAGAATAGAAGGGAACGAGGCTAATCTACAGCGTTGAGTTTTAATTTTCATAAAAGGACGCATCGTTCAAGTCATCTAATGAATTCTCTAAATATTTTCTCTTACGTGTAGTGGGAAAAATGAAAATAATTATAGTTAAACCGATCTAATTGAGTGACGTGACCTCTGAAATTGACATCATCTAGACTAGATATTGCCTGACACCCAGCTTTTTATTAGCTTTAATAGAAAAAATAATCAAAACCATAGCGAGATTTGTTATTATCCTATATAATGAAATATTGTGACTTGATAAAATTTATAAAAAATAGGCATAATCACAGTGAGAACAAATAAATTGAAAATGTCAAGACTTTTTTTAATTTATTTGGTAAAGATAGTAAGAGGACATGGGGGATTGAAAATAAACATAATTAAAAAAAGGATTTACGGAAAAGGGTGTAGAATTCACTATTGATACAAAATAAGAGGATTTTTGTCGATGGAGATGGATGTCCAGTTCTAGAAGAAATCATTGATTGTGCTAGTGAATGTAAGTGTCCAGTGTTTTTCGTTTACTCTTACGCTCATTCCAGAAGCGACTTGTTGCCATCTTTTGTGCAGGAAGTTGTAACCGACCCAGACAGAGAAGCGGTGGATATGGAAATATGTAATCGAACATCTAACGGTGATATAACAGTTACACAGGATCTTGGTTTAGCTGGACTTTTGTTAGCAAAGGGTGTTGTTGTTTTATCTCCTAGGGGGAACATTATTGAGAATGAGCAAGTGGATTTTTTACTAGATAGAAGGCACGAGGAAGCAAAGAAAAGAAAAGCAGGTAAAAAAACACGCGGCCCTAAAAAGTTTCGTGAAGAAGACCGATATTTCTTTAAACAGCAGTTAAAAAAGATTTTGTCAAAAAAGCAGGATTTTTGAAGGTTAAAGCGAATGTATTGATGACACTCTCTTTAAAAATATAGTCGTTAAGGCTTACGTTGTACGATATTTTTGATGATGTCTGCAACTTTTCTTAATAAAGAGAACAGAGTGCTTCTAAAGTCTACCCAAGAAGTTGTACGCTATTCTTTTAGAAATAGTCTGCTTACTGTAAAAGGGAGAAGATTGGTGGCGTATATGACACAACGAATTCCCGAAGAAAAGATTGAAGAGGTTCGCAAAGCACTAGATATAGTGGATGTTATAAGTGAATATGTTCAATTGAAAAAACAGGGGAGAAATTTCGTCGGTTTGTGTCCTTTTCATGGTGAGAAAACACCCTCTTTTTCTGTATCGCCTGATAAGCAACTGTATCATTGCTTTGGTTGCGGTGCAGGAGGTAATGCATTCTCATTCGTTATGGAAACAGAGGGGATTAGCTTTATTGAAGCTGTGGGGAAATTAGCCTCAAAAGTGAACATTTCTTTGCCTGAATTGGAAGAACACGAAGAAAACAAACCTAAAAATTCCCATGAAATAACGACTTGGGTTAAGGCCCATGAACTGGCTGCTAAGCTCTATCATCATATTCTAACAGCTTCAGATGAGGGGAAGGAAGCGCGTGAATATTTGAGAAAAAGAGGCTTTACAAAAGAAATGATTGATCACTTCCAAGTAGGGTATGCACCGAATTCGTGGGATTTCCTGACTGGATTTTTAGAAAAACGTTTAGATGAATCACATGAGAGCTTGGCAGAATGTGGCCTTCTGGCGCTACGCGAAAAGGATAACAAACCTTATGATCGATTTCGAGATCGTATTATGTTTCCAATTTGGAACAGGCGTGGGAAGCTAATTGCTTTCGGTGGTCGTATTTTGTCGGATGGTCAACCTAAATACTTAAATAGTCAAGAATCTAAGGTTTTCAATAAAAGTGAGGTATTATATTTTTTTCATCAGGCAAGACCGATGATAAGGAAAAAGAATGAAGCGGTGCTATTCGAGGGTTATATGGATGTTATATCCGCTTGGCGTGCGGGTATAGACAACGGTATAGCTGCTATGGGAACTGCGCTGACAGATACTCAGGCAAAAATGATACGCCGTAACGCGGATAGAGTTATTCTTTGTTACGATTCAGATGATGCAGGTCTAAATGCCACGTACAAAAATGCTCAAATCCTACAAAAAGTAGGAGCAGAAGTAGTTATTGCAGCCTTACCTGAAGGTTATGACCCAGATGATTATATACGTGATAAAGGTCCAGACCGATTTGTACAAGATATTATTAATCGCCATATAACGTTTACTGCTTTTAAATTTCATTATTTTCGTAGAGGCAAGAATCTTCAGCTTGAAGGAGACCGGCTCAATTATATCGAACAAATAATAGAAGAGATTAGTCTTCTCCCTAGAGCTGTGGAACGAGATTATTATTTGCGGCAACTTGCTGAAGAATTTTCTTTATCCTTGGAAGCTCTAAAGCAAGAACAAATAGATATTATAAAAAAACACCAGAAAAAAGAAAAACGTCAATTTTATAAAGCTGTTCAAACAAAAAGTGTTAACGATGCTAAAAAAATGATCTCCGCTCACGAGGCGGCAGAACGAGAATTGATTGCTCTTATGCTTCAATCGCGTTCCATTGCCGATCAAGTGCAAAAAGAAATTGGTGGGGAATTCCATTATGATGATTATCAAGCGATTGCCGCCCATTTATATAGCTATTATGGCGAAGGGTACGAGCCTGATCCTTCTCATTTTATTGAGCGGGTTGAAGATCCTAGGTTACGAAAAATAATAACCAGTCTTGCAATGAAGAAGGTTAATATTGACCTGTCTGAGCAAGAAATGGACGATTATTTAAAACACATTCGTCAGTTTCCGAAAAAAAAGGAGATTGAACAATTGAAAATAAAGCAAAAACAAGCTGAAGAATCCTTACAGTTTAAAGAAGCCGCGCTTATAGCTATGGAAATCGTTAAGATCAATCAAGAGTTGAAGCAGTGATAAGTGCAATTGACTCTGACAATGTAGTGACAATTAGGAAGGAGGGATCGTATGGCAGACAAACCAATTCGTCCTATGGCGGAAGGTGATTTAACCATCGATCAAGTTAAGGAGCAACTATTAGAAGCAGGTAAAAAACGGGGGACGTTAACTTACGCCGAGATTACTGAGAGACTAGGTGCATTTGATCAAGATTCAGATCAAATGGATGAATTTTTTGAATACCTTGGAGAACAAGGTGTTGAAATATTAAATGATAATGAAAATGTCCCGAGCCTCCAGCAAGTTGAAAAAGAGGAAGAATTTGATTTGAACGACTTGAGCGTGCCGCCGGGAATAAAAATAAACGATCCGGTTAGGATGTATTTAAAAGAGATTGGGCGGGTACCATTATTATCAGCTGCTGAAGAAATTGATTTAGCAAAACGAATTGAAAATGGTGATGAAGAAGCAAAGCGTCGTTTAGCGGAAGCAAACTTACGTTTAGTTGTAAGTATTGCTAAACGCTATGTAGGTCGTGGAATGCTCTTTCTCGATTTAATTCAAGAAGGGAACATGGGTCTCATTAAAGCCGTAGAGAAGTTTGATTATGATAAAGGGTTTAAATTTAGTACTTATGCTACATGGTGGATCCGTCAAGCAATTACACGAGCTATTGCTGATCAGGCAAGAACGATTCGTATTCCAGTTCATATGGTGGAAACAATCAATAAGCTGATCCGTGTTCAACGTCAGCTTTTACAAGATCTAGGGCGTGAACCAACACCGGAAGAAGTCTCTAAAGAAATGGAACTAACACCAGAGAAAGTACGAGAAATTTTGAAAATTGCTCAAGAGCCTGTTTCCCTTGAAACACCGATTGGAGAAGAAGATGACTCTCATTTAGGAGATTTTATAGAAGACCAGGAAGCTTTAGCTCCATCTGATGCTGCAGCATACGAATTACTTAAAGAGCAGCTTGAGGATGTACTTGATACGCTGACTGATCGAGAGGAAAATGTATTACGTCTCCGTTTTGGCCTTGATGATGGTCGAACTAGAACACTGGAGGAAGTAGGTAAAGTATTTGGCGTGACGCGGGAACGGATTAGGCAAATTGAAGCCAAAGCGCTGAGAAAGCTTCGTCACCCTAGTCGTAGTAAACGACTTAAGGATTTTCTTGAATAAACTTTAGTTTGTGTTCATAAGCCATAGAAGGAAATGTGATAAAACTTTTCCTTCTATGGCTTTTCTATATCACTGATAAGCGTCCGTAAAACTCCTGCCTCAAAGAACGCTCGTGTCCTGATTCATTCAACTAACAATCAGTGGGAGCAGAACGAAAGCATCCACTGATTGAAGATTCGTTTTATGAATGATTTGTAAATAATCTCACAGAGTTCTTCCTAGCCATAATCTATAGCAAACATAACCTCTTCCATACAAAAAAGAATACAGTTTAAGAAGAATTGGGATGCTTTTCTCTAACATGCTGTCATAATAAATAATCACTATCTTTTAGTGTTAAAGACTATATATTGCAGGTTATTAATACGATATAATGAAAGAGGTAAAATTAATAACAAAGTTGTTGTAAGCGGACGATCCTTTTACAAATTTTATTAAAGTAAAATTAATGGTGATTGTCATTATGAACAAAGGGAATAGCCGCTTTTAAGAGAAATGTAGGTGATATGATGGAGGAACGGAATAATATAATTATAAATGAAATAAAAAAATGGCAAGAGAATAAACTGTTGCCAGATACATATTGTCAGTTTTTATTACAATTGTATACTGAAGGTGAAGCACCTGCATTAGATGATGGAAAGGCAGTTACACGTAGCTTTATATTTCGTTATCTATCAAAAGCCTTCTTTAGTTTAATGGTGATGATCGGCATTTTTGTGTTAGGGTTAGTCATGATTTATTTCACACAAGTTTCACCTGGTGTACAAGTGATCTTTCTCTTTGTCTTTTTGATGATTAGTTTAGTAGGGGCTATTTATTATAATAAAAGAAATATGTTGGTCTCACACTTATACGTTATCCTTGCAGCTTTTATTTCATTTGTATTTATAACTGCTTCTGCTAATTTAATGGCGCCTGAGAATACATTATATCTTGCTGTTGGCATTATTACGTTATGCTGTATATGGATTATAACAGGCTGGCGTTTCAAGTATCATTATTTATATATCGCAGGTGGAACAGGTATTCTTTTATTTATCGCTTTAATTATATTAGGACGTATATAATTTCGTAAGGGTGTTGAGACTATCTATGAAAATTATCGCTCATAGAGGTAATAAGCGACATGCTCCAGAAAATACGATGGCCGCTTTTAAATCGGCATCTATGTACCCGGTAGACGGGATTGAATTTGATCTGCAATTCACAAAAGATAAAATTCCGGTCGTCATTCATGATTCAACCATTGACAGAACAACAAATGGGAGTGGTCCTGTTTCATCTTATACGTTATCAGAATTACAACAATTTGATGCAGGGAGTCTATTTGATAAAGCGTTTTTAGGTGAAAGAATTCCTGCTTTTTCTGAAGTTCTAAGATGGGCTAGTCATGAGACTTTTCAATTGCATGTAGAGTTGAAAAAACAGGCAACGCAAGAGGATGGCTTTGTGAAAAAATGTATAGAGGAAATCATTAACTATGATTTGCTTGACAGAGCCGTTATTTCAAGCTTCCATCATCCTTATCTTGTGGAAGTGAAAAAACTTTGTCCTGATCTTCAGACAGCTTTTCTAACGAAAGTGCCCATTTTAAGAGCGATTAAGTATGCTAAAAAAATTGAAGCAGAAGCTATTCATATACGACATAGCTATCATGCTATGAGTTATTATCGTAGATGGACAAGGAAAGGTTTAACAGTAAGAGTCTATAATGTTCATACGATTAAAGAGGCTTTGCGTTGCGCTGCTAGAAATGTAGATGCGATTATAACAAATGATCCGAAGACGATGACAAAAACGTTTAAAAAGAAGCAGGGATAACCATCAAAAAAGGAAACGCTTTTTTACTTTTCTATTGATTCATTTTCGTATACAATATAATAGAGCTCGGCATAAATTTTATATACGTTGGGGAAATGAGAAACACTAAAAGGGAGGTACATACAAGATGAAAGGAAAACCCCTTTACCCTTTTGCAGTAACAGCTGTACTGGGAATAGGCTTAATTATCATCTTATCATTTGTTGGCGTTAATATGGGTGATCAGGCTTCTGAAAATGGGGATAATAATGAAGCGCAAGAATTTGATGATCCAATTGAATTAGGTGAAAGCCTTTATCAAAATAGCTGTGTTTCCTGTCACGGCGGTGAATTGGAAGGGGCATCTGGACCAGCTCTTGATGGCGGGGATCTATCTCATGAGGATATTTTGAATGCTATTTCTGAAGGACCTGGTACAATGCCGGCAGATTTAGTCACAGGTGAAGAAGCTGAAGCAGTGGCTGAATTTATTTTAGCAGAAAACGAATAAATTTCATTCGTAAACAGGTAGTTTAAAAGGCAGTACAGTGATAATATACTGCGTAGGAGAAGGATCTTTTGTATCCTTCTTTTTCTAATACAATTTAATTTAGATAAAATTTGAGTAGAGTGGCCTACATGTCAGCTGATATACAACCAGCTGTGTGAACGTGTGGCGCCGAGAAAGATTATATACCTAACTTACATAAAGGAAAATTGGTGAATAGCATGAATCATGAAAAATTGTCTAAAAGGTTAAAAAAAGTAAGTGAGCATGTCCCTTTTGGTGCAATAGTAGGGGATATTGGATCTGACCATGCCTACTTGGCCGTCTACTTGGTTCAGAGCGGTAGATGTCCCTATGTTGTAGCTGGAGAAGTAAATCAAGGGCCATTAGCGTCTGCAAAGGCGCATATTCGCTCAAATGGCTTAACTCATAAAATAAGTGCTAAGCTGGGAAATGGTTTAGAAGTTTTAGAAAATGAAAAAATTAATACAGTTGTTGTTGCAGGGATGGGCGGCCCTTTAATTACGACCATTTTAGAAGAAGGGAAAGAGCGGTTAGATTTAGTTGAACGTCTCATTTTGCAACCCAATGTTGCAGCAGATCATATAAGAAGATGGTTGGTGGAAAATGATTGGGAACTTATCGATGAAAGAATTTTAGAAGAGGATGGTCACGTCTATGAAATTTTAGTTGCTGAAAAGGGAAGTGGTTTAACACCTTATGAGACTGAAGATTTAGAAAAGCAACTGTGGCTTGGTCCATATTTATTAAAAAATAAAAATACTGCTTTTGAGAAGAAGTGGAAGAGGGAACGTCAACAAATAGAAAAGATTATTAAACAACTAGAGCTTAGTGAAAAGAGTGACGTACTCAAAGAAAAAAAGCAGCAATTGAGTCAAAAGATGATCTGGTTAGAGGAGGAGTTATAATGAAACATGCGAACGGTCAAGCGATTATTCAGGCGTTTGAACAATTTTCACCAAAAGCCTATGCAGTTGAAGGGGATAAAATTGGTCTGCAAATAGGGACGTTAAACAAGCCTGTAAAAAAAATTATGATTGCCTTAGATGTTCTTGAACCCGTCGTTGATGAAGCTATAAACAACAAGGTTGATTTAATTATCTCTCACCATCCCCTCATTTTTAAGCCGATCAAAGTTTTAAGAACTGATACATCATATGGGAGGGCAATTGAGAAATTAATTAAGCACGATATAACTGTTTATACCGCCCATACGAATTTAGACGTTACTACAGGCGGGGTCAATGACATGATGGCGGAAGCATTAGGGCTCACAGAGACCCGTGTCCTTGCCGAAACTGGCGCTGAACTACTTAAAAAACTCGTCGTATTTGTACCTGAGGAACAGGCGGAGCTAGTAAGAGAAGCAATTGGTCAAGCAGGAGCGGGGCATATAGGCCATTACAGTCATTGTAGCTTTACTTCTAATGGAATGGGTGCTTTTAAGCCTGGAGATAAGGCTGATCCCTATATAGGCAAACAAGGGGAAATGGAGTATGTAGATGAAGTTAAGATAGAGAGTGTCTTCCCTGCGAGTCTACAAAAGAAGGTCTTACGTGCTATGGAAAAAGCACACCCTTACGAGGAAGTAGCCTACGATTTATATGATATGGCGTCAAGAGCTGCAAGTTATGGATTAGGGCGTATAGGAGACTTAAATGAAAGTGTGACGTTAGATGAATTTGCTGAAAAGGTAAAAGATGCGTTTGACGTTAAGACTGTTAGAGTTGTTGGCGAGGCAACGAAAGAGGTAAAAAGAGTAGCCGTATTAGGGGGAGATGGTAACAAATATATGTCGGCTGCTTTACATCAGGGAGCAGATGTTTTTGTGACTGGTGACGTTTATTATCATGTTGCCCATGATGCCATGATGGAAGGCCTCGCCATGATTGACCCTGGACATAATGTTGAGAAAATAATGAAGGAAGGGGTATGTAAAAAAATTCAGTCATTTATTAAAGAAAAAAAATATAACACAGATGTTATTATTTCTAAGTTAAATACCGATCCCTTCCGTTTTATCTAACAAATTACCTAAATTAATAAGGAATGAAAAGTGTTACGGAACAAACGGTGTTGGACGGCATACATGTATTAGTATGAAATGACTATTAAATAATCCGGGAGAGTATTCTCCCGGATTTAAGTAATACTAGGCACGTTCTGCTTTTTTCTTTCTCACTTTAGGGAGAATTTTTGTTAATTTAACAGTACTCGTCGTATCCCATGTGTGTGGATCATCTTCATTAAATTTTTCGATGAAAGCAATCACTTCTTTTGTAACAGGGGTGGGTGTGCTAGCCCCAGCAGTGACGGCCACTTTTTTAATCCCTCTCAGCCATTCAAGATTGAGTTCATTGACATTTGCTATCCGGTAGGCAGGTGTCCCGGTAATATCCATTGAAACTTGCGCTAGACGGTTAGAATTATTACTTTTCGGATCACCAACAACAATTAGAAGATCAGCTTCTCCAGCTTGTTCAGCTACAGCTTCTTGACGAACTTGAGTAGCCATGCAAATTTCGTTATGGACTTCAGCATCAGGATATTTGTTTTTCGCAGCTTTAATGATGTGGGCCACATCCCATTGACTCATTGTCGTCTGATTTGTTATAAGTATTTTATTTCCATTAAGCTGAAGTTTTTCAACATCTTCAACATTTTCCACTAAATTAACAATATCTGGTGCAACGCCGATGGCACCTTCTGGCTCAGGGTGGCCTTTCTTACCGATGTAGATAAATTCATAGCCTTCTTTCATTTTCTCCCGAATTAAATCATGAGTAACAGTTACGTCTGGACATGTAGCATCAATCGTTGTTAATCCTTTTTCTTTAGCAATCGTTCGCACTTCTGGAGAAACTCCATGTGCAGTAAAAATAACGGTTCCTTTTTCAACTTTTTTAATAATTTCTAATCTGTTTGGACCGTCAAGCGTGATAATGCCTTCTTCGTTAAAGGCATCTGTCACATGTTTGTTGTGGACAATCATTCCTAATATATAAATAGGGCGTGGTAAGTCAGGGTTTTCAGCAGCTTGTTTAGCCATAACCATGGCATCTACCACACCGTAACAATAACCCCGTGGGGAAATTTTCAAAACCTCCATCAATATCCTCCTCTAGCATACCGATATAATATAACTATATATGCTGATGACTTTATCGCATCAATCACATCTATTATAAAGGCTTGTGTAGTTGTTGACAAACATATGTAGCTATTTTATCACAGAGTCCGTAAAACTCCCGGATCAAATAGAGAGGAGAGCTAAAGCTATTTAGGTCGGATGTAGAATAATGAGTTATAATGCACGGATTGTAGGGGCGTTTTATTTAACAATACAAAAACAGATGTTAAAATAACATCTGTTTTTGACATTTCGATATTTTTCAATAACTAAGCTTCTTGACAATGCTCATCAATAAAGGTCATCGCTTCATCTTCAGTAAATTTCTTTACGAGCATAAGTTCACTCACTATAAATTGTTTAGCTCTGTCTAGGTTTTTACGATCTTCCATATGGAGTCCGTTGTTTCGAGCGCACTTTTTGGATGTTAGATTGGCGATAACACTAGCCGCATCAAGAATATTACCTGACTTTAATAAGGTTTCATTCTCTTTTGAGTAAGGGCGGGCCGTCTCTTTAATAACTGAGGGAACAGACGTACTAAGGGCATTGGCTACTTCTTCAAGCTGATCTGCATCAATAATTTTTCTAAGGCCGGATTCTTCAATGTTTTTTTCTGGAAGCATTAATGTTACATGATTTAGAGGAAAAAACACAACAAAGTAGGACATTTTTTGTCCAAGAATATCTTTTTCTTCCATATCTTTTATCTTACCAGCGCCGTGATAAGGGTATACAACGCTATCTCCCACTTTAAACATGACGATCCCTCCAATTGAGTAGTATTATTATTATAACACAAATGATAGCAAAATATAAAATTTTACTATGATATGTGGAATTAGTCAATGGGTAACATCAATAATCTTAGTTGATTGTTAAATTTAAGAAGGTGTCACCTTAAAATGTTAATCATAAGTTAGATATACAATTTTGGTTTTGGTATATTATTCGTCTGTGATGTTTTTTTTACGCGCCTTTTAGAGTGTTTTGCGTTTTTTCGGGATACATGCTGTCTTTTTTTCTTCTCTTTTTCTTTCATTGATGTCTTATTTTTCTTTTCCTCTGTTTTAGGAATGGCATTTTCTTCTTTTTCTTTTGTCGATTTTGTCTCGTCTTCTTGAATTATTTGATCTGTCTTTTCCTCATTATGAGGCGTAATTTCATCTTCCTTTTCAGTCGTTTCATCAGTTGTTTGTGATGTCGAATGAGCATCACCAGAATTTGAATTCATAATTTGTAAAAATTGAGGAATAGCTTTAACTAATGGTCCATACTGCTGAACAATAGGGCCGACTGTCTGTACCGTCTGAATCACTTTTTGTGCATTTTGTACCAGCCCCATCATCTGTCCAAGATTTAATCCTTGACTCCCTGTTGATAGACCACCGGCGACATTTCCAGCGGCGGACGCACCACTGCCAAAAAGGCGGGATAATAAGCCAGCTCCCTGTCCAACAGAAGCTGGTGCAGACATAGGGCTGCCAGGAAAGAAAGAAGGCGTTGCTGGTGGCATAGGTGGTGGTGAAAAAGGTGGGCCGAACATTTATGATCATCCTTTCAAACATGACTCCTATTTATAGTCATATGCCAATTGATCGAAAATGTATAGGCGAATAAATGTGATAAGTGTTCTTTTGGACATAATTAGCTTTGACTAGAAACTATAAAAATAAAATGAAAGATGCTTGCGAATATGCTATTACATGTTAATTAAAGTAGCGAAAGCTAATCTTTTCGTGGTAAAATATATAATTAGCGTAATCGCATTTTCTTGGCATGCGAAGGCACAAGACAGAAAGTAGGAAAAAGAGTGACACATAATTTTGAACGGTTTAATTTAAAGGCATTTCTAATTGAAGCATTAAAAGAAAACAAGATTTTCTTACCCACTGAAATACAGGAAAGGCTTATTCCTTCTATCAAAAACGGTCATGATGTCATCGGCCGATCACAGACGGGAACTGGGAAAACATTGGCGTTTTTACTACCACTATTAGATAAGTTAGAAGAGGATAAAAAGGCAACACAATTAGTCATTACAGCTCCTACGAGAGAATTGGCAGTTCAATTGTATGAGGTAGCTAAACACTATATTGAAGCCAGTCCCAAACAGATTACTTCTCAATTAGTTGTTGGTGGAACTGACAGACTTCGAATGATCGAAAAGGCTCAACAACAGCCTCATCTAGTTATTGGTACACCAGGTCGAATATTAGATATGTTAAAAGAACGTGCTATTAAAACAGATAACGTTAAAAGCTTCGTTGTTGATGAAGCTGACCAAATGCTTGATATGGGCTTTTTAGAAGATGTGGATGAGATTGCGACAAGGATGAATGACGATTTGCAGATCCTTGTATTTTCTGCGACCATTCCAGAGAAGCTAAAGCCGTTTCTTAAGAAATATATGAAAAACCCAAAGCAAGTAGAAGTGGAAGCTAAGGTTGTTTCACCTAAAAAAATAAGTCATTGGCTTATCAATGATCGCGATAGGGATAGATTTGAGCTTATTAAAAAAGTGACATCATCGATTCAACCCTATTTAGCCATCATTTTTACGAACACGAAGGAGACCGCTGATGCCGTATTTGAAGTTCTACGGAATGAAGGATTAAATATTGATTGCTTACATGGTGGCATGCCTCCTCGACATCGGAAAAAAGTTTTAAAAAAACTGCAAGAAGCGGAGGTTCAATACCTAGTGGCTACCGATTTAATTGCGCGGGGTATTGACATAAAAGGAATTACTCATATCATTAACTATGAACTGCCTAAAGAGCTCGAGTATTACGTGCACAGAGCAGGTAGGACAGCCCGTGCTGGCTGGGAAGGTATTACAATTACATTATATGGTCGAAATGATCAACTAAGTATTGAAAAGTTAGAAAAACAGGGGATTCAATTTAAGTATAAAGAAATCAAGCAAGGAGAATGGGTGTCGATTGAGAAACGACAATATTCTCCGCGCCAACCAAGTTTGAATGCACCTGGAGCATTCAAAGGTATAAAGAAATCAAAAAAAGTAAAGCCAGGTTATAAGAAGAAAATAAAGAAACAAATAGAGAGTAAGATGAAACGGGAGAAGAGAATAAACCGACGTAAAGGATAGGACTTCCGGGTGAAAGGGGAAAGAGTTATGTTGTTAGGTTCACATGTGTCCATGAGTGGTAAAAAAATGCTATTGGGAGCTAGTGAAGAAGCATTATCTTATGGCGCAACAACGTTTATGGTGTATACGGGTGCACCACAAAATACACGACGTAAAGCTATTGAAGATTTAAATATTGAGGCTGGACAAGCTCATATGAAAGAACATGGAATTTCTAACATAGTTGTGCACGCCCCTTACATTATTAATATTGCCAACAGTGTTAAACCAGAAACATTTCAGTTGGGTGTTGACTTTCTGAAAAGTGAAATAGACAGAACAGAAGCAATTGGAGCAAAACAGATTGTTCTTCATCCTGGAGCTCATGTAGGTGAAGGGACAGAAAAAGGAATTAATAAGATCATTGAAGGGTTAAATGAAGTATTAGACCCAAATCAAGATGTCCAAATTGCTTTAGAAACGATGGCAGGTAAAGGATCAGAATGTGGGCGTAGATTTGAAGAACTTGCAGAGATCATCAGTGGAGTGACCCACAATCATAAACTGTCTGTTTGCTTTGATACTTGTCACGTACACGACTCAGGCTATGATATTGTTAATGATCTAGATGGGGTATTAAATCAGTTTGATAAAGTTGTCGGCCTAGACAGAATTAAGGTTTTACATGTTAATGATAGTAAAAACGAATGTGGTGCAGCAAAGGATCGCCATGAGAATATAGGCTTTGGTCATATAGGGTTTGATACAATCGATGAAATTCTAAATCATGAGGTATTTAGCCAAATTCCTAAAATTCTTGAGACCCCTTATGTAGGGACTGATAAAACTAATAAGAAAGCCCCTTATAAAAAGGAAATCATGATGTTAAAAGAACGGAAATTTCATTCCGATCTTAAGGAAGAATTACTACAAGAATCTGTGAAATAGTGGGAATGAAGAAACAACGAAAACAAAGAAGCATTCAGAGGACCATCCTCTGAATGCTTTTTTAACGTTAGAAAGTGGACCTCTTATTCTAAATAATGCTCGTATGGTTTTAATAATGCCATAGCTGCATCGTAGTGGTGGGGGAAGTCTTCACGGATTTGCTGCTTTAAACGATTTACTCTTTTCTTATCTCCAATGTCCAATGGTGGCTGTTGAAGTAATGTCAGTAGCTGTTTTCCCTCTTGTACAGTAAGCGATATACCTTCTTTTCTAGCTCTTGTGATTAGCTCTTTTAGCGTAAGTTGACGTATTTGCTGATTCACGAGTTCCCTAATGACAGGATTCAAAAGTTTTCCCTCCTACAAGACGCTTAATTGAAACATACATTACCTTTATTTAATTTATGATAATGCTCCCGTATGTGTGCTAGATCATGTATAATAATGGATAAGTTGTGTGAAAAGTTAAAAAGAAAAATGATATATCTTGATGATAAGGAGAGCTTTCATTATGAAGAAAGTAAATGAAGTGCCACAAAAAGAATTATTTTTGGAACTGATTCACCTGTCATCAGAGTTTTGTATTGTCTTAGATGGAGAATTACAAGTGATAGATGTAATTACGAAAGAGCCTCGATTATCGAGACTCCTTTATCAGCCTTATCAACACTTGACTCCTTATAATGAAGTGCAATCCTTTATTCATGCGATCGCTAATGGAACTGTTATTGGACTAAAACGCTTTTCTATTTTAATAGATGGGGAAGACATTCTATATGACTGTAAAGGTAAAAAAGTAGATGATAATATTTATATATTGGGGAATAGAGTGAAAGAGTCGGATACTTTAAGGTTTTTTGACCTAAATAAATTTCCTATTCCTGCGATGATGGTTAATAAGCAAGGGAGGATCCTAAAAAGTAATACTCATCTGAAAAAATTGCATAAACAAATGGTGATTAATGAAAATACTGCCGCCCATATTAGTGCGGGGAAAAATGCACACCCTATTTATGAAAAATATTGTCTTGTTTTCAGTCAATTAACTTTAACTAATCGAGATGCTTATGCAGAGTATCGCACCAACGATGTGCGACTTGTAATAAAAGGTTTAACAGATGGTGATCATATTTTAATTATGGTGAAAGACGAAAGTTTTCAGGAACGGTATGAAGAGCTTCTTTCTTATCAGCAGCAAATGCAGGCTGTGTCACAAATTGCTGCAGGTGTAGCTCATGAATTAAGAAATCCATTATCTGTTATTAAAGGCTTTATTCAATTATCAAAATTATCCAATAACCTTGATAAATATTATGATACGATTTATTCAGAGATGGACAGAATGAATAAAATTATTGAAGATTTTCTGTCGATTTCTAGAAAGAAAATGGACAAGCGCTATCTTCAACCTGAAGAGTTAGTGGAATCAATGTTAATGATTTTCCATTCAGAATGCACTCTTCATGATGTTGAATTCATTTACGATATTCAAGAGACAGAGGCGTATTTGTATGTAAATGACCAGATGATAAAGCAAGTCCTCATTAATATTATGAGAAATGCTATTGAAGCATATGAGGGCCAGGAAACGAATAGAATACTTCACGTTTCTGCCGTGATTAAACACGACTATTATGTGATTAGCTTGAAAGATTATGGACCAGGTATTCCTCCACACCTTCTTGAAAAGATTAACGAGCCGTTCTTTACGACAAAAAATTCAGGAACGGGTATTGGTATACCTTTAGGAAGACAGATTATAGAAGAGCATAGTGGCCTATTCGAAATTAATAGTATGTGTGATAAGGGCACGACCGTAACCATTAAGCTGCCTTTATATAGCGAAATTCCGGTCAGAACGAATGAAGATGGCATAACTAGCTGAACAACAATGATGGTTGTTTAACGTACTTTGTATATCTCTAAAAGACTTTGGTTAAATTTAATCTGGTTAACTTTCAAGGGTTAGGTTCTTTGGATTTCCTCATTTTTAAAAACTCCTCCTGTAGATTTATACTCATTACCCCTAAGGGAAAACTGTGTAAGTAAGAAACCACAAGGCGTTCTTACTTATACAGTTTATTTTATGCTTTTTTCAATGTGAAATAAGCGATGGCTGAAATGAAAATCCAATGATGTGAAGCTTCGTTCTATAGGTTTAATTTGTTGTATGAAATTGAATCATATACGTGTCCACTGTTAAAAAGAAGGGGGTACTAGAAAGTGAGAGGGGATATAAAAGAAAAGAGGAATAGCTAACCTTAAAAATGATTAATAGTTCACTAACAATGTCATGAACTTTAGTCATTGCATGTTAGAAATAAGTGGTTTATAATGAATCTATCTTAAAAGTTTCCCTAGGGAAAGTTTTTAACTTATACACAACTTTCACATCGGTTGGCACGCATATGAAATAGGTGCATATAGTAGCAACACCCTTTATCCGTTTTTAACGATATAAAGTTATGGTGCATTCTACTGGACAATGATCCGACTTGATGTCGGTTTAATCTAATATATATTTCAGCGTGATAGTGTGAAAAAGGAGGGATTATGATGGCTTCCAAACAAGAGATTAGCGTCAATAAGTTATCTGTTCATTACCACGGTCACACTGCTATTGAAGATATATCATTTAACGTATGTGCAGGCCAAATAATAGGTGTTATAGGCCCCAATGGAGCTGGCAAATCGACATTAATGAAAGCAATGCTTGGTTTAGAAAAAAGTAAAGGGGCGGTTAGTTTTTTTGGTAAAAAAGTCGCTTCCGTGCGAAAAAAAATTGCATATGTGCCCCAACGTACATTGATCGATTGGGATTTTCCTGTACGCGTAGAAGATGTCGTCCTAATGGGGCGGTATATGCATGTGCCGTGGTATGAATTGATCAGCCGAAAAGATAAAATTAAAGCGAAAGAATCACTTGTTAAATTAGGTATGGACCAATTCGCCAAAAGGCAAATTGGGGAGCTGTCTGGTGGCCAGCAGCAACGGGTTTTTCTGGCTCGTGCGTTAGCTCAAGATGCGGATTTATTTTTTCTCGATGAACCATTTGTCGGTATTGATGTGAAATCGGAAGAAATAATCGTCAACTTGTTACATCAATTACGTGATGCAGGTAAAACAATCTTTGTTATACATCATGACTTAAGTAAGGTGGAGAAATATTTTGATCACCTCATTTTATTGAATAAGCGGCTTATTCAGTCTGGAGAAGTTGCGAATGTATATACGCCCGACTTGCTGCAGGAAGCCTATGAAGGCAGTGCAGCTGTCTTAAATAATGGAAAAAATATGATGGTGGTGGGACCTTAATGGAAAATATAGAATCTTTTCTCTATCAATTAGCTAACTACCCTTATTTACAAACCGCCTTATATACGTCCATTTTAGTTGGCATTATTTGTGGCGTCATCGGCTGTTTTATCATTATGCGAGGAATGGCTTTAATGGGAGATGCTATTTCTCACGCTGTTCTTCCAGGTGTGGTGCTCGCCTATATGCTTGGTGTGAATTTCTTCATTGGTGCTGTCATAGCAGGTGTCTTAACAGCCCTCGCTATCGGTTTCATTTCACAAAATAGCCGAATTAAAGAGGATTCTGCTATAGGTATTATGTTTACAGCCATGTTTGCTGTTGGGGTTATTATGATTACTAGTCTTGAGGGTACGACCGTTGATCTATGGCATATTTTATTTGGTAATGTATTGGCAGTTTCTCGTACAGACCTTTATTTTACTTTAGGTATAGGCATTTTTGTCATTATGGCTATCTTAATTTTTTACAGACCTCTTTTACTTAGTACATTCGATGAAACAATGGCAAAAGCTTCAGGACTTCCTGTAAAGTGGATACATTATTTACTAATGCTGTTGTTGTCATTTGTAACAGTTGCATCGTTACAGACAGTCGGCATTATTCTCGTTGTAGCTATGTTGATTACACCAGGAGCCACTGCTTACTTGTTAACAGAAAGATTTTCAATCATGTTGGTTTTAGCAGCATTAATTGGCGTTATTTCTGGCATAGTAGGATTGTATTTATCCGTTATTTACAATGTGTCCTCTGGAGGCTCAATCGTTGTGACAGCTTCGGTAATCTTTGCAGCAGCCTTTTTATTTTCACCGAAACAAGGTCTCGTGTTTAAGCTTTTGCGTAAACCTAAGGAAAAAGATGAACAAGTTGCTTAACACTAAGAGTGAAAGGGCGGGATGGCTTTATTTGTAAGCCACTTAGGTCTAAGGGAATGTGAAAGAATGATTTAACACAAGTTCCTGATGAATTAATGAACATTTATTTGAGTAAGTAACTCGTTTTTGTGATGAAATAGTAGAAGAAATCTGATAGAGGTATTACTTTTAAATTGAAGCCTCATCAAAGTTATTAACTGACCTTCACTTCCTACTTTTATTCCTTCGGTTTTAAGTTCGTATCACTTTCTTTGTGATTGCCCGGTGGCCTAGTAAAACACAAAAGCGAGCCAATGGCATGTTTATTAATGTTAAAACGCCCCTTCAATCAGCGGGCGTTGTCGTTCTTCTCCCATTGATAAGGAACACAAGCTAACGTCTTCGCGTCCTACGAAAACGCTTGTGTGACCAACATCCTGTTGGCCCTAGTCAATCAGGACATAGCGTCCGTTATCTTTCCTCTCTA